>CAIYYI010000049.1 GCA_903930345.1 uncultured Verrucomicrobiota bacterium | reverse complement strand
TCGAAAAGTGCCCGCATCGTAGGAGGAGGCCATGCCGATCGGTTGGAGCCAAGCGTTGTCATCGGCAATCAGGTCCCCGTCATTGTCATATCCCCCGCTCACATTGCCGAGCGTGTACCAGGCCCCCCGGGTGAGAATGGTGCCCCCGGGAGTGATGACATCGACCGTGTTGGACCAGGTGGGTTGATAAACGCCCAGCAATTCCTTGTATTCAATGGGCACCTGGTTGGCCGTGTTGGGCGCGATTTTGTTCGCGGCGGCGGACAGGTTGCGGTGCATCGTCACGTCGTTCGTGGTGGCCGCAGTCACCGTATTGGAGGTGATGGTGCTGGCGGAGGCCCAAATGTTGTACGAAAGCACCAGATCATCTGTGTAATCCGTGCTGGAACCAAAAACGGCATGTCCATTAATGTCCAAACTCGGGTAGCTCACCAACCAGTAAACAGCCGTAAATTCACCCGCCTTGATGGATCGTTTGTAGCGGATGGCGTCTGCCAAACCAGCGGTGCCGCCCTCCAGTGTGAGACTGAAATACCCCCCTCCCAAGGGGCCGGTCAACGGTCCCACCACGGCGGCGGGCGTAGGGCTGCGGTGCCGGGGGAAAATGCCGGCGGTTGAGTTCACCCCGTTGCTGTAGGTGCCGGTGCGGATGAACACGTCATTCAAGTCGTTGGTTCCATCATTCCAGATCCGCGCGCTTAGCATGAAGGCATCAGGGGCATAGGTGGACGGGGTTTCCACATTGGAATCCACCACCACGTTGTGCGCGGTGGTGATCTCAATCCGCAGGGGACTGGCTCCATAGGCGGCCCCGGTGCCCAGCAGTGTGCCCAGGAGGACATAGTTGCCGGGAAATGCGGCAATGGATGGGGCGGCAGACATGATCTTCCGCAGCCAGGCGAACGGGTGGGAACCCTGCCGCCGCGCCCAGCCGAACAGGCCGAACAGCAGGATGGGCAAACCAGCCAGCCAGGTGCCCACCTCCGGTATGGCCACGAAATCATGCACGGTGAACTGCGGACCCTGACCTTTATACACCGAACCATCCACAATATACGCAAAATGACCGTTTTGGGGGATGGTGGCAAAGTAAACACCTTGCTGCGAGCCGCCACCAAAAGCTGAGGAGGCCAGCACGGTGCTGGAAAGCTGATTGTAATCCTGATCGTAAACCACAAAGCTCACATTCGCATCCAGGCTGCTGCGGGAATTGAGCTGCCAGCTAAACACGATCGGGGTTTCCCCGGCCACACCGTTGCCCCCGGGGCCCAGGTAGGTGATCGAACTCGAGCTGGATTGGATGCTGGAATTATTTCCGGGGACACCGGTGATGACGATGGTCGTGCTGTCCATGAACACGTCGCCTGAACCCTCGACTATATCCCAATTCGCACCTGGCTCAAAACCCGAGGGAAAAAGCGTCGCCCCACGGCTGATGGACGAACCAAGGAAGATCGCCAGCAGAACAGCCACTCCCAGTGCCCCACCAATCTTTCGATAGGAAATAGTATTCACGTCAATTAGGACATCCAAAAACATGGTGAACCGCATCGGTCTGACCACGGGCATGTCTGCTCACTATTTCCGCAATTCACTTCCGGCCTGCCGAACGAAAAGAGCGAACACACAACCATTCACTCGTAGTATAACCTAGAAAGTTGTTGATACAAAGGCGATTAGCGTGATTTAAGGCCCTACTAAACGTAGGGCTGAATGGGCTTATTCATCAAACCTCTCGACGGCAAATGGCGCTTTTTGGCACTTTCTGACACTTTCTGGCACCTTTTGGCACCCTGTTTGGCGGGGGCGCACGGAGTATTGGG
>CAIYYI010000048.1 GCA_903930345.1 uncultured Verrucomicrobiota bacterium | reverse complement strand
CTGGCCAGATGGTTGACGCTCCACGCTTGCGCGTCGTTGTGGATCCGCGCGATGTCCGTATCGCTCGTGATTTTGTTCACCGTCAAGGCTGCCGCATCACTCAGCAGTTGCCGAGTGCCGCTCAGATCCTTCCAGTACGGCATTTTCACCTCGCGCCCGCCGACGTTGCACAAGGCGTCGAATTCGGGGGCGGACTCAATAATGCCGCTTTGCCCGAACTTGCTCAGTTCCGCCGTGCGTTCAATCGCGTACCGCGCGAACTCCGTCGGGATGATGATGTCTGCAATACCCGTTTTAGCCATAATTCAATCTCCGTTGTTTGTTCCGGCTTTCCGCCGGTTTGTTTTCTATCAACTCTCAACCATCAACCATCAACTAATCAGCAGCCGCCTTCAGCCTGGCCGCCGTTGTCGGGTCAGACCGCTGCAGCCGCATTTGCTCCGTCACGTTCCACGTCTCCTTCTTGAAAGGATTCCGCCCGCCTCGTTGTCCGCCGCCCCCGGCAGCGTTGCCGACAGCCCCGCCGCCGGCATTCGATTCGAACAGATGTGGAGCCTCTGCCACTTGCGATTCGATCCATTCCACCAGTGACAACGGCGTGACCCCGTCCCGCCCCATCCTCGTGGTTTGACCGTCCGCCTCAAAAGCCGTCGGCGCACCATTCACCAGCCGGAACACCGAACGCGCCCGCGTCATGATGTCCGGCGTAGCCGTCGCCCGCAGGCCACGCTTCGTGGCCTCGCTCACGACCGCCTGATCAATCTGCAAACTGGAGAGCCGCCCCGCCAACGCATTGCGCTCCGTGGTGGCCGCCGCCAGTTGCTTCTCAAAGTCACCCTTCACCGCCCTCAGCCGCGCATCGAGTACCTTGTCCACCTCGCCCGCTTTCAGTTGGGCAGCCTCCTCCAGCTTCCGCTTCTCCTCCGCCAGCTTGCGGACCTCCTCCGGATCAATCCCCTCGAACCGCTGCCGCAGTTCATCCCGCTCCCGCAGCAGAGCCGTGTTGTTCGTGCGGAACTCCTCCAGCTTGGTCTTCTCCACCACGCCCTCGGCATCCAGCACCCAGGCACCCTCGTGCTCCACGTACAGCCCGGCGTGCTCCGCCGGAATCTCGTCCTTTTTCAGATACTTGAATTTGATCGCCATAAAATCGTCACACCGCAGACGGCTCAATTGCCGCCGCTGGTTTCTCCTTCTTAATCAGAGCGCTTTCCTCCTCATTCAGCCGCCCATCCGGCAGCACCTCAGACCGGCGCAACATGTCAAACAGAGTCGTCTGGCTGATGCCGCCTTCCTTCCAGGCATTCACCAACGCCGTCAGCTCCATCGCCGCAATCCCGTGCGTGCGGAAATCCGTGTTCAACTCCACCAACACCTGCTGGTCCGTCACCACCTCCGGCAGCACCTCCGTCGAATGCCACCAGAACGCCCACCGCATCGCCTGGGTCAGAGACTCACTCACACTGGTGGCCATGCTGCTCAGGATGCTGTCCTCGCCGCTCTGCCGGATCTGCATCGCCTGCGCCGTCTCCGCCACCTTGCGCTGCCCCTCCAGCAGCCGCGACCCCACCACCACCATCAGCCCCTCCAGGTGCCCCAGCGCATTCTCAAAAGCCCCCAGCCCGTGCCCCTTGTACTCCAGGAAACCCGCCGTCGCCCCCGGATGATCCGCCACCCACGCCCCGCTGGAGCCCATCTTCAGCGTCGCCTTCTTATCGAACCCGCTCACCCAGGCCGTCGGCAGAGCCGTGTAATGCAGCCCGTGCTTGTAATCCGCATCCAGCCGGTAGTGGCTCAGATTCAGCACCAGCACATCATTCAGCGGCACCGGCTCCACCTCGGGCCGCGAGTGCCGGGAACCATGGAACACGAATGGAATCTGCGGCAGCGCCTTGCCAAGGCGGCGCGGGATGCTGCTTGAGGCCATCACCCAGTCCTTGCCCGTCTTCGCCTGCCGCCACACATCCACCACACACCGCCGCCCCTCAGCCGTCCGGCCTTCCATCGGTCCATCAACCATCAACGAAGAACCATCAACCAATTTCAGCACCCTGATTTGCTCCGCCACCGTCGTGTCAAAAGGATCATCGCCTTGCGGATCAGGCACCGACTCGCGCAGCACCACCAGCGTGATCAGGTTGCGCCCGTTCACCCGCTCAGACCGCCAGTTGATGATATTCTCGGCTTTGTAGTGGGTCAGATATGCGCGGCCTTCATGGTCCTCCCAATCCACCAGCGTGCCCGATCGCCCCACCGTCACCACCTCCTCCAGCACCTGTTTGCAGTAGGAATAGAGTGAGGTGCCCAGCATATCCACATCATTGCCCACCACCTCCATCGCCGCACCCGGCACCGTTTTTGCAACTTGATCGTGCCGGTCAGGCAGTTGGATGTAGGGCGGCTTGCGGAAGATCATCCCCACGTAGCCGTGCGCCGTGCGGGCCGTGGCATTGAAAAACGTCGCCCGCGTTTTATACGCGTCGTAGTCATCATCACTCTGCTGCGTCAGGCGTGGCAGATACTTCTCGCCCGCAGCCTTGATGGCATCCTCGCCGGACACCACATCCCGCACCCGCACCCAGAAGGGGAGCATTGCGTCATAATCGGGATGGGTTTGATTCGCAGGCATAATTTGTTCCTCATTCCAAAATGCCCGCAGGCAAGAGAGAGTCAATGGCATTAGAATCGCACTCACCTTGACTATCGTGCGATCTTGCGACATATGTGTCGCGATGATACCGACTAACGCCATCACGATGTTTCTGTCCTTGCTGCTCGTTGCCGCTTCCATCCCATCCACCCAGGCCATCGAGCCGCTGCCGATACAGGTATATTTCAGCCCACGTGGAGGCTGCACCGAAGCCATTGTCAAACAGATCGCCAGCGCCACCAGAACAGTCCACGTGCAGGCCTACAGCTTCACCAGTGCCCCGATTGCAGCCGCCTTGGTGGCCGCCCACAAACGCGGCGTAAGGGTGGCGGTCATCCTGGATAAATCGCAGCGTGGCGAGCGCTATTCATCCGCCACGTTTCTATTGAATTCGGGCATCACGCCGTTGATTGATTCCCGCCATGCGATCGCCCACAACAAAGTCATCTTGATTGATGGTCGCATTGTCATCACCGGGTCATTCAATTTCTCGAAAGCCGCCGAGGAGTCGAACGCCGAGAACCTGCTGGTCATTCCAGATCCCGACCTCGCCGCCAAGTACCTGGCCAACTGGCAGGCGCACCAAAACCACAGCGAACCCTATTCCGGCCTGCCCGCAACCCGTAAGCAATAAGCAGTTAGTTCGCTTTAAAGCTCACAACTCAACCCCACGCGTGTCTCCAAGGGCACCGCCCGTCGGATGCCGCAGGCCACCGCACTGGCCAGATGGGACAGCCAGTGCGGTGTGGGTCGCCAGTTGGCGGGCTAGTTGTCAGTGCGTCGATTCCAACCGGCTCCCAATTATGGCGGCGGTGGCGTGCGGAAACTCCGTGGCACCGGCTATGGTAGG
>CAIYYI010000047.1 GCA_903930345.1 uncultured Verrucomicrobiota bacterium | reverse complement strand
CGATCTGAAAATCTCAGGTGAAGTTGACCAGGGCACAATCAGGGCGATCACGGCCCGGATCGGGGCTGACCGGCAGCGAAATATGGAGGGGCTGGACGATTTGTTGATTACCCGGGCCCAACTAATGGAAATTATGGGCAGCCCGGATGCTGAGGACCGGGCCAAACAAGAACAGGTGGAACAACAATTGAGAGCTGGACTTGAAACGCTGCTGTCCCGAATGGAAGAAAACAGACAAGTGGGGCCGGAAACCCCGTTGGATCCAGGCAAAGTGACGATTTCGCTGGAACAATTGTTATTGATTTTGCCGGCTTCAGGCACAGAAAAAGAGAATTCCGCCGGCGACCACCAAAATATCGATTGACTCCATCATCACCGCTGCCCTATCCCGGTCACGCGGCTGATGACCGAGGGAAGCCTGGCCGGGACGCCGGAAACCACGCCCGACCACCGCAAGGTGCGGGTGATCGGCGTGGCTATGGCCCGGGTAATGAGGCTATTGTGTGATTGAAAATTTTCCAGAACAAATATTCTGTGTCATAGTTACAGAAACTCATGTGAGGCAAGGCAACTTTTTATGATCCGTTCTGATTCAACTTTAATTCTCTGCGTCGACGACAGCCCGGAAGCGCTCAAACTGCACCGGCTTACCTTGAAACAGGCCGGGTTCCCGGCGACAGCCAGCACTGGCAGTTATCGGGCGTTGGCCACGGCGCGGGAAAGTAATCCGGCGCTGATTCTGCTGAACCTCCACTGCCGTGACCGGGACAGCCGTGAGGTGGTAAAGCAACTAAAAAATGACGCGGCCACCCGAAACATCCCGATCATCCTCTTTTCCCTCGACTTTGTCGATGAGCTGGTGGTTTCCTTATTGAATGAAGGGGCCAACGGGTACATTTCCCGGCCGGCCTCAAACCTGCCCAAACTGGCCGAAATGATTCAGGCTCACCTCCCGGAAGGAATTTTTTTATGACCGCCACCAGCTACACCGGCGCAGACATTCAGGACCTGGAATCGATTCACCCGCTGGAACCCATCCGCCGCTTGCCCGGCATGTACATTGGCAACAACGGGGTGTACGGCCTGCACCATCTGGTCTTTGAGGCCATCGATAACAGCATCGATGAAATCCTCAACGGCTACGGCCAGCAGGTCATTGTCACCATTCACCCCGACGGCAGCCTGAGCGTGGCGGATGACGGGCGGGGCATCCCCGTGGATTTTAATCCCCAGACAAAGATGTCGGCCCTGACCCTGGCCCTGACCAAACGGCACGCCGGGGGCAAATTCCGCGAGGAGGGCAAGCAGGACGCCTACCTGTCCGGCTCCGGCGGGCTGCACGGCATCGGCATTAAAGCCACCAACGCCTTCGCCGAGTGGCTGGTGGTGGAGGTGCGGCGGCACGGCCTGACCTTCCGCCAGCGCTTTGAGCAGGGCGGCACCCCGGTCACCGGCGTGCAGATTATCACCGGCGGCATGGTCGTGGGCGAGGTGGACCGCCCGGACGCCTGGCAACTGGACAAAAGCGGCATGGTCAGCAAATTGACCATCGGCAAACGGGCCACCACCATCAACGCCGACCCCAAACTGGGCAACGGCACCAGCCTGCACTTTCTGCCCCATCGCCCCTGGTTTGACCGGACGATGGTCTGGCCCAAAGACACCGTGCCGTGGGATTTCCCCCGGCTGGAAACCCGCCTGCAACAACTGGCCCACCTCCACCCCGGCGTCCGCATCGAGTTACACGATTTGCGCGGCCATCGCAAGGATCACAAGCACCGGGTCTTTGAAAGCAAAAACGGGCTGGTCGATTACGTGGCCGACCTGAACGCCGGACTGTCCGCCCTGCACAAGCCCATTCAGTTCACCGGCAGCCAGGACGTGACCGTGCAGGTGGGCGAAAACGGCCACACCCGCACGGAAACGCTGGGACACATTGCGGTAGAGGTCGTCCTGCAATACGCCGGGGACGACACCACCATCATCAGCTTTGTCAACTCCATCCCCACCCCGCAGGGCGGCACGGCGGT
>CAIYYI010000046.1 GCA_903930345.1 uncultured Verrucomicrobiota bacterium | reverse complement strand
GTGCTCTTCGAGACCATGCGCGCCCGGTACGGCTACGTTTCGGGCAAGGCCGCCCGT
The DNA here is from genome assembly GCA_903930345.1 of uncultured Verrucomicrobiota bacterium. Taxonomy (GTDB): domain Bacteria; phylum Verrucomicrobiota; class Verrucomicrobiia; order Limisphaerales; family CAIYYI01; genus CAIYYI01. The sequence continues at coordinate 15,119 of CAIYYI010000046.1, read as the reverse complement.
GAGGAGGTCCTTCCTTCGACCCGCGAGCGCGGCATGGAACTCTTCTTCCTGTCGAGGTCGCGGATCCGTTCCGACATGCCCGCGTACATCGCCGCCGAGATCCGAGAAGCCAAGGCCGAAATCCTCCACTTCGAAGCCGAAGCCGAACGTCGCCATGACGAGCTGGAAGCTACGGTCGCTGCGTTCGTCGAAGAGAAGTGGGCTCGGAACGGCGACGCCTTTTCGACCAACCTGCGCGCGGCCTGGAACACCGGGGCCTGGCGTCTTGCGGGTCTGATCGCATGGCTCCCCGAGGGAGTGGCCAAAGATCGAGAGCAGCGAGCGGCTTACCGCAGCTACACCCCGTACAATCCGGAACCCGTTCCGACGACCGGCGCGGACCTGATCGCCTGGGCCGAGAAGCACCCCCAGGGCGTGATCGATCTCGGCATCGAAGCCAAGGTGTTGGCGAAGGCCGCCAAGAAGCCCGAAGCCAACATTCCCAAGACGCTGATCCACAAGATCGAACGATACGTTCCGGGGATCTGGACGGTGATACGCGTGGGTTCTTTCAACAGCGATTTAGGAACCACCTACTTCTTCACGCTGGGCCGGGAAGATGGACAGTCCGTGACCTGGCGGACCACGACCGCCGTCACCCTCGACGATCAGCGCATCGAGCACGGGAAGAGCTACCGAATCCTCTCCGCGGGAGTGCGCGAGATCCCCGAGCCGCGGATGCTGCGAAGCGGAATCGTGGTGCAGGATGGGCGGAAGCTGGAGCGGGCGTCGTTGAAGCTGATGTAATCAGCGGGGCCTTTGTTCTTGGCTAGCCCGAAGTTCCAAGAGTTCCAGGCTTTGTGTCCTCTGTGCTCTTTGTGGTTTTTTTCATGCAGAAGCACAGAACCTGAGAGCGGGATAATTTTAGACAGACCCCGTCCGCCAGGGTGGAGATCCCATGAGTCTGACTCTACCTCCCGTCTCAGTACTCCTCGCGGCGTTCGCCGCGGATCCCAACCCTGGCGCTTCCGACGAGGCTCGGCAGACCGCCGCCCGGGTCCGAGTGTCCATGCTCACGCGGGACTGGCGCTGGCTGCACGAGGGACTCGACCAAACGGGCTTCTCAGGCCGTGAGACCGACGCCCTCTGGCGGGTGCTCATTGGCTTGGCGAAATGGACCCAGAGTTCTACAAGTATCGACATCTTGCGAATGCGATTGGATATATTGTCCGAAGCTGGGAAGTTCCCCGGATTCTACTCGTCGGATACCTTCGCTGATTCCAATGGGCCTTCAAAATGAGCTGAACCAAAGTCGCGAAGCGTCTTGGACTGCGGCGGCTTGCTGCCGCTTTGTTGGACAACCCGAAGTCCTGCGGTTTTAAATTGGAATACCGGCACCCCGCGTAAGCCCCCCGTTCGTAGTCCGGGCTTCAGCCCGCCACCGCAGTGACCGCACCAAAGGGCGCAATGCGGATTACAAATCCGCGCTCCGATGAACGGTCCACCGCCACGTCCGCACGCATCCAATTCAACCCGGAAGTGCGCCTATCTCTTCCTTCCCTTCGTTTGGTTCTGTGAAGGCATCCGCCGTTTTCAGAATAAAAAAGCCGGGCGAAACCCTCTGGCTTCGCCCGGCGTGAAAGCAACCGCAACGCTCAGAGCGTCTTGGTGGTGCGGATGGCGCGCATGTACTGGGCGCGCTCAAAGGCGCTGGGATCAGCGCAGTTCTTCTGGCTCAGGCTGCCCTTGAGCTGGGTGACCGACTCGTACTCGTGCTCCTCCATCCACGCCCGCACGTCACGCTCAATGACGCCCAGGTGCTGGATGCCATGGCGCATCAGCGCGGAGCAGAGCATGCAGACATCCGAGCCGACCATGAGCATCTTGAGGACGTCATAGGCGCGATGGATGCCCGAGGTGGCCGCGAGGCTGACGCCGACGCGACCGTAGAGGATCGCGATCCAGCGCAGCGGCAGGCGCATGGCCATGGGGGTGCTGAGCAGCATGTTGGGGGTGACCTCCAACTGCTCCAGGTCGATGTCCGGCTGATAAAACCGGTTGAACATCACCAGGCCGTTGGCGCCGGCCGCCTCGAACTGCTTGGCCATGTGGGCCATGTTGCTGAAGAACGGGCTCAGCTTCACGGCCACCGGGATGGTGACCTCCGCCTTGACCGCCTTGAGGACGTCCAGGTAGGTCTGCTCCACCTGCGTGCCGCTCGTCTCCATATCCGTGGGGATGTAATAGACGTTCAGCTCGATGGCGTCCGCGCCGGCCTGCTGCATCTGCTTGGCGTAGTGGGTCCAACTGCCGACCGAGGCGCCATTGATGCTGGCGATGATGGGCATGCTGGTGGCCTTCTTCGCCTCGACGATGTGCTTGAGATACGTCTCGGAGCCGACGAGGAATTCCTCGGGCTCCGGGAAGTAGGTGAGCGCCTCCGGGAAGCTTTCCGTGCCGTGGGAGAGGTGGTGATGCAGCTCGTACTGCTCCAGGCGCAACTGCTCCTCGAACAGGGAGTACAGCACCACGGCGCCGGCGCCGGCTTCCTCGCAGCGCTTGATGTTATCAATGCTATCCGACAGGGGCGACGCCGCCACGACGAGCGGCGAGCGCAGCTTGAGGCCCAGGTAATTTGTTGAGAGATCCATACGATTGGTCAGGTATGTGTTGGTCGATCCGTCGGTTGATTAGGGTTGTTGGTCCACGCTGGAGCCCGGGTTGGCAGGCTTGGCGTCCTTGGGTTTCAGGTCGCGCGCGGCCATGTACTGGTAGAGTTTGAAGCGGTTGTCCGCATCCACCTGCGCGGCGGCAAACAGGCGGCTGGCCTGCTCCGGGCGGCTCTTGGTGAGCATCTTGAAGCGGATTTCCGACATGAGGTAATCGCTGATCTTGCCCTTGGGCGGGGCGGAATCCAGCTGGAACGGATTCTCGCCGGACGCCGAGCGGCGTGGGTCGTAGCGATACAGGAGCCATTGACCGGACTCGACGGCCAGCTTCTGCTGGCGGGCGCCGACGCCCTGGTCGAGATCAATGCCGTGGGCGATGCAGTGGCTGTAGGCGATGACCAAGGACGGACCGGGATAGGATTCCGCCTCGATCAGGGCGCGCAGGGTGTGCTCATCCTTGGCCCCCATGGCGACACTGGCGACGTACACATTGCCATAGGACATGGCGATGAGGCCGAGGTCTTTCTTGCCCATCGGCTTGCCGCCGGCGGCGAACTTGGCCACCGCGCCGCGCGGGGTGGACTTGGAGGCCTGCCCGCCGGTGTTGGAGTACACTTCCGTGTCCATCACCAGGAGGTTGACGTCGCGGCCGCTGGCGATGACGTGATCCAGGCCGCCGTAACCGATGTCGTAGGCCCAGCCGTCGCCGCCGAAGATCCAGACGCTGCGGCGCACGAGGGAATCCGCCACGGAGAGGAGCATGCGGCCCTCGCTGGTGGTGTTGCCGGCCAGCTTCAGCTTGAGGGCGGCCACGCGTTCGCGCTGGTCGTAGATGCCGGACTCATCTGTCTGCACGGCGTTGACCAGGCCGTTGACGAACTCGTCGCCAAGCTGGGCGGACATCCGCTTCAGGAGCTCGCAGGCGAACTCGTGCTGCTTATCCACGGAGACGCGGAACCCGAGGCCGAACTCGGCGTTGTCCTCGAACAGGGAGTTGTTCCAGGACGGCCCGCGGCCCTCGGCGGTGACGGCGTAGGGCGTGGTGGGCAGGTTGCCGCCGTAGATGGAGCTGCAGCCCGTCGCGTTGGCGATCAGGGCGCGGTCACCGAAGAGCTGGGTGACCAGCTTGATGTACGGGGTCTCACCGCAGCCGGCGCAGGCGCCGGAGAACTCGAACAGCGGGCGCATGACCTGCTGCTGGCGGAGCTGGCTGACCTTGATCTTGCGGCGGTCGTACTCGGGGATGTTCAGGAAGAAATCCCAGTTCGCGCGTTCCGCGTCGCGCAGCGGCGCCTGCGGGCGCATGTTGATGGCCTTGAGCTTGACCTCGGTCTTGTTCTTGGCCGGGCAGACATCCACGCAGAGCACGCAGCCGGTGCAATCCTCGGCGGCGACCTGGAGGCTGAACTTGAGCCCCTTCCACTCGGGCATGCGGGCGTCGCAGGCCTTGAAGGTGGCGGGCGCGCCCGTGAGGGAGGCCGGGTCGTAAACCTTCATGCGGATGGTGGCGTGCGGGCAGATGGCCACGCACTTGCCGCACTGGATGCAGGTCTTCTCATCCCACACCGGGATGGCGAGCGCCAGGTTGCGCTTCTCGTACTGCGCGGTCGCGGTGGGGAAGACACCGTCCGGGGTGAAGGCGCTGACGGGGAGCAGCTCGCCATCACCGCCGTAGATGCGGCCCAGGGTCTCGCGGATGCGGGCCGGGGCGTGGCCGGCGAAGGGCGGCGGCAATTCCACCGTGCTGGTGACCTGGGCCGGGAGCGCCACCTCGAAGAGGTTCGCCAGGGTCTGGTCCACGGCGGCGATGTTCTTCAGGACGATCTCCTCGCCCTTCTTGCCGTAGGTCTTCTTGATCGCCTTCTTAATCTGCGCGATGGCCTCCTCGCGGGGCAGCACGCCGGAGAGGGCGAAGAAGCAGGTCTGCATGATCGTGTTGATGCGGCCACCCATGCCCGTGGAGCGGGCCACGTTGATGGCGTCAATCACGTAGAACTTGATCTGCTTGTCGATCAGGCTCTGCTGCACCGGCCGCGGCAGCGTGTCAAAGATCTCCTCCTTGGAGTGGGCCGTGTTGAGCAGGAACGTGCCGCCCCTGACCAGCGGCTTGAGCATGTCATATCGCTCCAGGAAGTTCGGCTGGTGGCAGGCCACGAAGTTGGCCTTGGTGATCAGGTAGGTGGAGCGGATCGGGTCGGGCCCGAAACGCAGGTGCGACACCGTGACGGCGCCGGCCTTCTTCGAGTCATACACGAAGTAGCCCTGGGCGTAGTTCGGGGTGTTCTCGCCGATGATCTTGATCGAGTTCTTGTTCGCGCCGACCGTGCCGTCTGAGCCGAGCCCGTAGAACTGGGCGCGCACGACCTTGGCGGGTTCGGTGGAATACTCGGGATCGAACGGCAGGCTCAGGTGCGTGACGTCGTCGTTGATGCCGATGGTGAAGTGGTTCTTCGGCTGCGGCAGGGCCAGGTTGTCATAGACCGCCTTGACCATGGCCGGGGTGAACTCCTTGGAGGAGAGCCCGAAGCGGCCGCAGAAAACCTTGGGCATGCTGGTGAAGCCGCTCCAGCCGTTGGCCACGCCCTCGGAGAGGGCCGCCACGACGTCCAGATACAGCGGCTCGCCGGCGGCGCCGGGTTCCTTGGTGCGGTCCAGCACCACGATGCTCTTCACGGAGGCCGGGATGGACTTCAGGAAGCGCTTGATGTCAAACGGCCGGTAGAGGCGCACCTTGAGCAGGCCCACCTGGTAGCCGTCGGCGTTCAGGCTGTCCACCGCCTCGTGCGCCGCCTCGGCGCCGGAGCCCATGAGGATCACCAGGCGGTCGGGGTTGGCCGCGCCCACGTATTCATACAGCGAGTACTGCCGGCCGGTGAGGGTGGCAAACTTGTCCATCTGCTGCTGCACGATGTCCGCGCACTTGTCGTAGTACGGGTTGCAGGCCTCGCGCGCCTGGAAGAACACGTCCGGGTTCTGGGCCGTGCCGCGCAGGGTGGGCTTGTCCGGGTTCATGGCGCGCTCGCGGAAGGCCACCACGTGGTCCTCGTTGATCATGGCGCGCATGATCTCCTCGGTCACGATCTCGATCTTGGAGACCTCGTGGGAGGTGCGGAAGCCGTCAAAGAAGTGCAGGAACGGCACGCGGGATTCCAGCGTGGCGGCCTGGGCGATGATGGCAAAGTCCATGGCCTCCTGCACGGAGGCGGAGCTGAGCATGGCAAAGCCCGTGGCGCGGGCGCACATGACGTCGTTGTGATCACCAAAGATCGACAGGGCGTGGCTGGCCAGGGTGCGGGCGGTGATGTGGAAGACGGTGGGAGTCAGCTCGCCGGCGATCTTCAGCATGTTCGGGATCTTCAGGAGCAGACCCTGGGAGGCGGTGAACGTGCAGGTGAGCGCGCCCGTCTGGAGGGAGCCGTGCACGGCGCCGACGGCGCCGGCCTCGCTCTGCATTTCGACGACGTGCGGGATGGTGCCCCAAAGGTTCTTGACGCCTTCGGAGGCCCACTGGTCGCACCACTCGCCCATGTTGGAGGAGGGGGTGATGGGATAGATTCCCATCACCTCGTTACAACGGTAGGCCACGTAGGCTACCGCCTCGTTACCGTCGATCGTTATGAATTTCTTGGTGTTCATGGTTTAATTCTGTGAGTTCATCCATCTGTTTCAGGTACTCGAAGACCTGGTTGGCCTCCGCCTCGTCCACTTTGCTGATCGCAAAGCCCACATGGACGATGACATAGTCGCCCACGCCCGCATCGGGGACGTAAGCGAGGTTGACCTCTTTGGCGATCCCGCCAAAGCTGACCTTTCCTGAGCGGGTCAGCGGGTCATCGCCAACGACGCTCAAAATCTTTCCGGGCACGGCTAAGCACATAATTCGGCCTCCGGCCGGTTCTGCTGCCAGGCGGCGGCCACCGCCTGCCCCACGGCCACCCCGCCATCATTGGGCGGGATTTGGCGGGGCCAAATCGGACAAAAATCTTCCTGCCGCAACCGGCTCACGGCCCGTTCCACCAACCGCCGGTTCTGAAAACAACCGCCGGACAACGCCACCTGGCGCTCGCCCGCCCGCCGGGCCACCGCCACCAGCGCCTCCACCAATCCGTGATGGAACCGCGCGGATATGACGCCCGCCGCCACCCCGGCCCGCTGATCCGCCAAAACCCCCCGCCACGCCGGTTCCCAGTCGATCACCCACTCCACCACTTGCGGACTGGATAAGTTATCCTTCAATTGTGGTCCCGGAATCAATCGAAATTCGTAATGACCTTCTTCCGCCACCCCGGCGAGCAGGAATTCCAGGTCCATGGCGGCCTGCCCTTCGAAGCTGGAAACCTGACGGCAGCCGAGCAGCGCGGCCACGGCATCAAACAACCGCCCCACGCTGGTGGTGCGGGGGCAGCGCCCCGGGGTGCGCAGCAGGGTGCGCAAGACCGCCAGGTCGGCCGCCTTGAAAGATTGCAATGGAGCCAGGGTTAACTGGTTGAACGCCTCATCCCCCAGCGCCTCATACAGCGTTCCCAAGGCGGCCCGGCGCGGTTCCCGGGCGGCCTGGTCTCCACCCGGCAGCGGGAAGGCGCGCAGGGTGGCAAACCGGGTGAAGCCCCCCGGGGTCAACCGCAGGAATTCCCCCCCCCAGCTCTGGTGGTCGGTCCCCAGCCCGGTGCCATCCCAGGCCACCCCCAGGGCGGGCGGGCACAGCCCGTTTTCAGCCAGGCACGCAACCACATGGGCATAATGATGTTGCACAGGCACAACCGGCTGGCCGACCTGGTGCGCGTGGCGGGTGGAGAGGTAGTCCGGATGCAGATCACAGGCCACCATGGTGGGGCGGGTGGCAAACAAATCCTGCAAATCCTGGCACACCCGCACAAAGGCCGCGTGGGCCTGGGGCGTTTCGAGGTCGCCGATATGCTGGCTGATGAACACCTGCCGGCCCGAGGTCAGCGCCACGGTGTTCTTCAAATGCGCCCCCACGGCCAGGATGGGCGGCACCGGTGCCGACAGCATCACCGGAAATGGCGCGTAACCCCGCGCACGGCGCAGCACCATCTCACGGCCGGCCACCACGCGCACAATGGAGTCATCCACCGCCCGGGCGATGGGCCGGTCATGCACCAGGAAAAGATCCGCCACGGTGGCCAGCCGTTCCAGGGCCTCCCGTTCATCCGTGCAAATCGGTTCGTCGCTCAGGTTCCCGCTGGTGGCCACCAGCGGTCGCCCAAAGTCCGCCATCAGCAAATGGAGCAAAGGATTGGAGGGCAGCATCACCCCCAGATTGGGGTTGCCCGGGGCCACGGAGGGGGCGAGGCCCACCGCCTCGGCCCGGCGTTCCAGCAGCACAATCGGGGCCTCCGCCGAGGTCAGCAACCGGGCCTCCAACTCCGAAACCTGGCCAACGGCCGACACGGCATCGAGGGAGGGAAACAGCAGTGCCAGCGGTTTTTCCTCCCGGGCCTTGCGCCGACGCAATTCTTTTACCGCCAACTCATTGGCCGCATCCACCAGCAGGTGGAAGCCGCCCAGGTTCTTCAGCGCCACCACCGCCCCCTGCTGGAGTGCCGCCACCGCCCCGCGCAGCGCTTCGTCGCGCACCGCCTGCACAGCCCCCTGGCGATCCCACAGGGCAAGCTGCGGCCCGCATACCGGGCAGGCGTTGGGCTGGGCGTGATAACGCCGGTCGGCGGGGTCCGTGTACTCCGCCTGGCAGGCGGGGCACAGGGCAAACCGCTTCATCGTCGTATGGGCCCGGTCGTAGGGAATGGCATCAATAATGGTGTATCGGGGACCGCAATGGGTGCAATTGGTGAAGGGATAACGATAACGCCGGTTCTGTGGATCAAAAAGCTCCATCCGACATTCCGGGCAGGTGGCCCCATCCGGCAGCACTTGGGTGACGCGGGGCCCGGCGGTGTCACTCGCGCGGATCTCAAATGCCCGGTAACCGGCCGGGGCCAGTTCCGCCGTCTCCACACTCTGCACCACGCTGCGCGGCGGTGTCTCCGTGCGCAACCGGCCCAGGAAAGACTCCACTGCCCCCGCCTGACCCTCGACCTCCAGGCAGACGCCCTCGGCGGAATTGTTCACCCAACCCGCCAGGCCGTGCTCCTGCGCCAGACGATAGACAAATGGCCGGAAGCCAACGCCTTGCACCGCGCCCCGCACCGCCACCCGCAACCGCTTGGGAGAGGGGGCTTTCATGGCTGAGGTTTCATGGCGGGGCAGCATGGCAGACGGCGGTTCAACGGTGGCTGCGGAACCGGCGCGCCCCAGATGGGAGGGATGGGTTTGTGGAAGAATCCCCGCCAGCGATCAGGATCTCAGGCTGGCGGCTGACAACATCACAACTGTGATCCAAATGATTCATCCGGACTGGACTTTTGAACTGTTGCCTGCGAAACGATCCGCCCCGGGCACAAAGCCCCGGACGGTTTCAGGTGCCGTGCGATGAGCCTCGCCAAGCCCGTCCAACTTGGCTAGACACAGATTGGCAATTGCTGGTCCTTTTTTGGCAGTGGGTAGCCCAAGAAAGGTTGAGTCGGGTCAAAAAAGGGATGCCGGTCAGCGAAAAGGATGGCAAACGCTACTTTTCCACTGCGGCTCCGAAACAATGAGGCGTCACCGTGGTTTGCTTCGGTGAGCTCCGCCGCTGTTTTCAGGAGCAGCACCGGGGGACGGAGGACCCGGCTTGGGACCCGTACCCGCGGGCGGCGTTTTTTGCTCCGGCGCGGCGGGTTTGTATGGCAGGGGAATCGATTTGACCGCCAGCCGGGGAAATTTGAAGGCCTGCAGAAATTCATCCACCGGGGCTTGGATGACCACCGGCTTGCGCTGGAACGGATCGATATACTTCAGCTCAATGGCGCGCAAGCCCAGCGGATAGGGGTTGTTCAGACCCCGGCCCTGCGGGCGGATCATCTGCGCCTGCGGCCCGTACAGGTCATCCCCGGCCACCGCACACTGCGCCTGCCAGAGGTGGACGCGGATCTGATGGGTGCGGCCGCTGAAGGGGCGGGCCTCCACCAGGGCCTGCTTGTGCGCGCGGTGCAGCACCCGGAAAAAGGTTTCCGCCGGCTTGCCGTTCACCGGATCCACCCGCATACGGCCGATCTGGGAGGGGTCTTTCTCCAGCGGATCGCGGCAGACCCATTCATCCTCCTTGGGGGAGCCGTTGACCACCGCCAGGTAGGTCTTGTCCATCTGGCGGGATTCAAACAGGTCGCCAAAGGTCTCCACCGCCCCCGGGCTTTTGGCCAGGAGCAGGATGCCGCTGGTGTCGCCATCCAGCCGGTGGACGTGGCGGAGAAAGTTCAGGTTGCGGCACTTGGCCCAGAACGCGCGGGCGCCCAGGCAGGATTCAATGGCCGCCTGGAGGTTGCGCTGGGTGTGCTGCCAGGAAAACGGCACCAGCATCCAGCCCGCGAGCTTGTCGATGGCAATCACCGACCGATCCTCGTAAAGGATCTGCATGCGGGTGATATGCCGACCACCCCCCAGCTCTATGTAAGGACAACGTGCCACACCCCAAGGCTAATGCACCGCCCGTCGCAGGGCCACAAGTTTCTTAGGGCGCGGCGGGCGGCGCTTGCTCCCCGGTGAGCCGTTTGACCAACGGGCTGGCCACCCACAGCAGCAGGCCAACCCCCGCCGTGGTGAGCACGATGCGCAAAAACATGGCGGGCATGCGGGTGACATCCTCCACCGTTTCTCCGGCCATGATGCCCGCCAGCAGGTTGCCCAGCGACGTGGCCAGAAACCAGAGCCCCATCATTTGCCCGGTGAACCGGACCGGGGCCAGCCGCGTGACCGCGCTCAAGCCCACCGGGCTCAGGCACAATTCCCCCCAGGTGTGCAGCAGATAGGTGCTGATCAACCAAACGGGCACGACTTTATGACCCGTGGCCGCCCCCCGGGAGGCGAAGGCCATCACGAGGAAACCGGCCCCCAACAACCCCAGGCCCAGGGCGAACTTGGCGGGCAGGGAGATCCGCCAACCCCGGCGCCCCAACGCCGGCCAGAGCAGGGCGAACACCGGCGCAAACGCGATGATGAACAGGGCGTTGAGGGCCTGAAACCAGCCGGCCGGGATCACCCAGCCAAGCCGGGGCAGCACCCGGTTCACATAGCGGTCCGCAAAGAGGTTGAGCGAGGAGCCCGCCTGCTCGAATCCGGACCAGAACAGGGCGGAAGCCAGCAGCAGAACGGCCAGCCCAAGACAGCGCTTCCGCTCGGCCGCCGTCAGCCGGCCCCAGGAGAGAATGCCCAGGAAATAGAGCGTGCCCACCGCCACAATGCCATAGCTGGCATGCCGCACCAACCGGATGGGGTTGGGATGGATCACCCCGCCCAGGCACAAGGCAACCAGCACCACCACCGCCACGACACCCGCCGCCACACCATACCAGGCGGGATCCCGGCCCAACTCCGGGGCGCGGCGATGGGCGGGCTGGAGGCCCACCCCGTTCAGATGGGGGGCCTGGTGCCGAAATTGGATGAGCCCGAACACCATGCCCACCCCGGCGGCGGCAAAACCCCAGTGCCAGTTTTTGCCCTCACCCAAGGCGCTGCAAATCAGCGGACCCAGCGCGGCCCCCAGATTGATGCCCATGTAAAAGATGGTGAACCCGGAGTCGCGCCGGACATCCTCCGGCGGGTAGAGCTGGCCAACCATGGCGCTGATGTTGGGCTTGAGCAGCCCGGTGCCCAGCACGACGAACACCAGACCCAGGAAGAAGCTCTGGAGGCCCGGAAGGGCCAGGGTGAAATGACCCAGGGCAATGATGATGCCGCCGTACCAGACCGCCCGCTGCGCGCCCAGCAGGCGGTCCGCCAGCCAGCCGCCCGGCAGGGAGGCCAGGTAAACGAAGGCCGTGTACAACCCGTAAATCGCGGTGGCGGTCTGGTCATCAAAGCCCAGCCCCCCGTGCTGCACCTGGTCCACCATGAAGAGGACCAGCAGGGCCCGCATCCCATAGTAGCTGAACCGCTCCCACATCTCGGTGAAGAAGAGCGTATACAGGCCACGGGGATGCGCGGCAGGTGGGACGACAGTCGTCGCAGCAGCGGTGGCCATGGGGGTCTCAGCGGGGCCGGGTGAGCCGTTCCCGCACCAGCTCCGGCAGGAATTTGACGGGCACCGGGCCCGGCTCCAGCACCGCCTCGTGGTAGCGGCCCAGGTCAAACCGCGCGCCCAGCTCCCGCGCCACGCTCTGGCGAAGACGGTAGTGGGCCATGCGGCCGGTGAAGTAGGTGGAGAGCTGCACACTGCTCTGCTTGGAGCGGATCACTTTCAGCCGCGCCTCGCCCTCGGACTGGAACGCCTGGTTCACCAGCAGGTCCATGGCCTGCTCATCCGTCATGCCCGCGCAATGCATCTTGTGGTCGAGGATGGCGTTGGCCACGGCGCGCAGGTAGAACTTGAGCTGCGTGAGCCGCAGGGCGGGATCCCCCTGGCCGTACCCCTGGTCCAGCAGGGTTTGCTCCGTGTAAACCGCCCAACCCTCGATGTACACCCCGGAGCCGAGCACCTTGCGGATCAGCGAGCGGTTGCGGTTGGCGTATTCAAACTGCACGTAATGCCCCGGGTAGGCCTCATGGATCGTCAGGATCTGGAGCATGTGCCGGTTGTACTCCTCGAAGTAGCTCTTCACCTTTTGCGCATCCCAATCCCGCGGGGGCGGGCTCACCGCGTAGTAGCCGGAGGCTTGCGGGTCCAGCGGCGGCGGGGAGTTCATGTAGGCGGTGGAATTGCCCCGCTGGAACTCCGGCATCTCAATGATCTGGCAGCGGTCGGGGGCGGGCAGCCGCAGGAGGTCCGCCGCCGCAATGAATTTCTTCACTTGGCCGACCGTGGCTTTGACGTCCCTGACCAGGCTTTGCGGAGTGCTGTGCTCCTGGGCCACCTGATGCAGCACCTGCCGCACGGTGTCGCGCCGGCCCGGGGCATCATCCGGAGGCAGCGGGGTGCGGGGAAAATGACGGTGCCAGAGCTGCCGGGCGATGATGTACATGTCCCGTTCCACCCGGATGAATTCCGCCTCGGCATCGGCCAGCACCTGGTCGGCCGTCACGCCCGCATCGAATTCCAGCTCCAGTTTGCGGGCAAACTTTTCCCGCCCGATCCGCCACTCGCCATCGGAGCGGGGCAGCAACTCCTGCTCCAAAAACCGCTGAAACTCCCGGAGGCTGGCCACCACCGGGAGGGCGGCGGCGCGCAACGCGGGCAACTGCCGGGAACGGGCGGCCAGCTCAAACAGATCCTTCTCATAGAAGCTGATGGCGCCCCGGTTCTGGCGGATGGCGGTTTCCGTGAACACGCGCGGCGGCCGGGCGAGGCTGGCCTTCGCCGCCTGGACGACTTGCGGAATGAGCTTCATGCGGGCCAGGCAGTTGGCCACGTTCGTTTCCAGCGGGCGGGTGGACTGGGCGAGCAGCAGGAAGGTGGAATCGTTGAGGTAGGCGCCATAGCTGCGCGGATCCTCCGCCCAGGGCCGGGTGTTTTCCGCGCTCCAAAGCTGCCGGGTCAGTTCCGCACGCAGGATCTCGTAATCCACCCGGCCAGCCGGGCTGAGCTGCGACACCGGCACCGAGACGGGCAGGGTCTCCAGCGTCTTCCGGGTGTCGGCCAGCCAGGCGGCCCGGGCCGGGGCGGAGAGATCATCCAACCGGTCGTCATAACGGTGCTCCCCCAGTTGGGTGGCACTCAGGGGATGATGCCGGAACTCCTGCTCCAGGTATTGGCGGAAGAAGGTGTCCAGACGGGCATCCCCGTCCTGGGCCTGTGCCGGGACACTCATGAAAAAAGCCAGCCCCAGGGAGATCAGGGCGGCCAGGTGTTGCTGGTTCATGAGGGCGGAGTATGGCCCAAAGGTGCCGCGTACCCAAGTCAAAAAATCAGGGCTGACGCAATCTCCAACGGTGCGTGGCGGTGGGCATCCCTAAATCCACTTTGACCTGGATCCACACCGACTGAACCGGCTGGAAGCCGGGTCATACGGCAGGCAAGGATGCCTGCCGCTACGGTTTTAAGTTTACGGTTGCACCCTCCATTTGAACACCCGCCCGGGAGCCAGGGTGGTGGTCTGCACCTGACTGCCATAGCGCACCTTCAGGGGGTTTGCGTGCAGGGAGCGGACGCTGGCACCGGTCAGTTTCCCCTGGCGCCACGCCAGGTCCACCACAAAACCGCCGCGCGCACGCAGACCGGTGACGCTCCCCTCCGGCCACGCTGCCGGCAGGGCCGGCAACAGCTCGATCCCATCGTCATGGCTCTGCAACAGCATCTCCGCCACCCCGGCGGCGAAGGCGAAGTTCCCGTCCATCTGGAAAGGCGGGCAACTGCCAAAGAGGTTCTCATACACGCCGCCATTGCCCGGGCGGAGCGTGCTCTGCACCAGCTTCAAGGCGTGGTCCCCGTCGCCCAGCCGGGCCCAGAGGCAGATCTTCCAGCCGGTGGACCAGCCGGTCCCCTGGTCCGTGCGGATCTCCAGGGAGCGCCGGATGGCCTGGCAATACTCCGGGGTGCGGCTGCGGGTGAACTGGGTGCCGGGATAAAGCCCCCACAAATGGGAGACGTGCCGATGGGTGGGCTCGGTGTCCTGGAAATCCTCGAACCACTCCTGCAGCCGGCCATCGGCCCCGATCCGGGGCGGCAGCAGGCGCAGTTGGGCGGCGGCCAGGCGCTGGCGGAATTCCGTGTCGATCCCCAGCTTCTCCGCCGCGGACTGGCAGTTGCGGAAGAGATCCCAGATGAGGGCCATGTCCATGGTGGAGGCCTGGCTCACGGCGGAGGACTGGCCCTTGACTGTGCGGAAACGGTTCTCCGGCGAGGTGGAGGGGGAGGTGACTAGGTGGCCATGGCCATCCTCGGTCAGGAAGGCCAGGCAGAATTCCGCCGCGCCCCTCATGAGCGGGTAGGCGGTGTCGCGCAGCCAGGCGCGGTCCCCGGTGAATTCGTAATGCTGCCACAGGTGCTGGCAGAGCCAGGGCCCGGCCATGGGCCAGAGCGCCCAGGTGGCGTCCCCATGCCCGTAATCCCCCACCGGCGAGGATTGCCGCCACAGGTCGGTGTTGTGGTGCGCCACCCAGCCCGGGCTGTCATAATGCACTTTGGCCGTCTTGCCGCCGGTCACCGCCAGCTCACGGATGAGCTGGAACAGCGGCTCATGGCATTCGGGCAACCCGGTGACCTCCGCCGGCCAGTGGTTCATCTCCGCGTTGATGTTCAGGGTCCAGTTGGCGCTCCACGGGGGGCGCAGCGAGTCGTTCCAGAGCCCCTGCAGGTTCGGCGGCTGGCCGCCCGGCCGCGCCGAGCAGATCAGCAGATAGCGCCCGTACTGGAAGTGCAGCGCCACCAGGCCGGGATCCGCCCCGCCGAACTTGGTGAGCCGTTCCAAGGTGGGCAGCTCCGGCGCCCCGGCGGGGGCCGGACCCAACTCCAGACGCACGCGTTCGAACAGTTCCTGGTGC
>CAIYYI010000045.1 GCA_903930345.1 uncultured Verrucomicrobiota bacterium | reverse complement strand
GAACGCCTCGACACCCACTCCGCACGCAACGACTCCTTGACCCTCGCCGCCTAATCGAAGAAATCTGTCTTGCGCCCGCACCGCGACAGTTACCATTTCGCCACTTGACGTATCCCTTGTCCTTGGTAAAATCTTGTATAATGTACACAAAACGGGTTTTAACCGTGGCGCGATGAACACCAATTCAAACTATTTTCTGGTCTTGCTCCTTCTTGCTTTGGCAACATGCGCCCAGGCGGGGACAAACGCAACCCCGTGGATTCGGGCAAAAACCGCCTCGCAGACAACAACGGAGAAGATGCTGCGCCAGTCAGACATCCAGTTGGAATGGCATGACCGGCTTGGCACTCCACGGTCCATTCGTGGAACCAATCTTGATCAGCCAGCGGCTTGGTCAGGGCTTGGAGCCAACGCGCTGGTTCCCGGCGCAAGCCCCGCGCAGAAGGCTTTCGCCGTGCTCGGTAACCTGTCGCGGGTTTACCAGATGAGTGAGCCCCGGCAAGAAATGCGCGTCAAGCGAACAGAGGGCGACATGCTGGGCTACCAGCACGTTCGGATGGAGCAGGTTTACCAAGGGCTGCGGGTGTTTGGCGGGGACCTGATCGTTCATTTCAACCAGGAAGGGCGCGCGTATCAGGTTAATGGCGAATACGTGGCTGATATCCAAGTCGGCCTGACTCCCCAGATTACGGCGGGGGAAGCTGTGCGTCTGGCGCAGACCAATCTGGTGGCGATGGGAATGCCGGCGGGCGAGGTGGACGACGGACCGGAACGGGTCATCTTCGCTCTAAACCATGAGCCGGAACTAGCGTGGCAACTGCAACTTTCATTTCAGGACTCGCAAACCGGCCCCGGCCAATGGCGTTATTGGGTGAGCGCCAAGAGCGGCGAGGTTCTGCTGCGTTACGACAACGTTCAGCGTATGGACGCTCCGACCACCAACGGTGTCAGCGCGACGATTACGGGCTACCTCATGGAGGAAGAAGGAGGGGCCGCGGTCAGCTTTACAGGCTGGCGCGAAAACACGGGATACTACTATCTGCGCGATACCAATCTCGCCTTCTGCATCTACAACAGCGGAACAAATGGGTTCCCGGACGATGGCACTTACGCTTGGCGCACCAGCAGCGACTGGGGCAGATCGGACCGTGCCGAAGTCTCCGCCGCCAACAATTTCGCCATTGTGGAACGTTACTATCGTGATGTTCACGGCCGCAACAGCTATGATAATCTGGGCAGCTATATCAATGTGTATGTGCATGACTCGGCAACCACCAAAATAGGCTTTCAAGGCTTGTATTGGACTGGACAACGACGTATCACTTTTGGGGATGGCGATGGCGTGCTTGACGCAAGCGGTACATCCCTTGATATTTGTGGCCATGAATTCACACATGGTGTTTCGGAATACACGGCCAATTGGGGTTATGCGAATGAGTCCGGTGCGCTCAACGAGGCATTCAGTGATATCTTCGGGACCTGCATCGAGTTTTACGCGCAACCGGATGGTCGTAACTCCTATGCCAGCGTGGCACCGGGAAAGGCTGACTGGTTTGTTGGGGAGGACGCAGCGTTGATTAAAGGTGCATATGTGACGGATTTCCCAAATCCGCGCCGGGTTGGCTGCCCGAGTGCCTATCAAGGAACCGCGTGGTATACGGGGACCAGCGATAATGGAGGCGTGCATATCAATTGTTCAGTCCAGGAATTCTTTTTCTATCTTCTGAGCGAAGGAGGAAGTGGAATCAACGATGGGATCGCCTATAATGTGACTGGCATCGGGATCACCAATGCCGAAAAGGTGGCCTATCGAACCCTCACCGTTTACTGCACCAGTTCCACGGATTATAATGCCGTGCGATCCGCATGGATATCCGCCGCGATGGACCTGAATACGAACTGGGTGGCAAACGTTCGGGCGGCTTGGGCGGCGGTGCATCTCTCCGATTTTCTGCAAGTCACGGCACCGCAGAACCAAATCGTGCTTATCGGTTCCAATGCCACGTTCAGCGTCACGGCCAAAGGATCGACACCCACCGGCTATCAATGGTGGAAAGATGGCGCCCCCATCCCGGGAGCCAACAGCGCCAGCTTAGCCATCCCATCCGCACAGGTGGCAGACGTTGGCAATTATTCAGTGGTTGTCACCAGCGCTTCGGGTGTGGTGACCAGCAGCGTGGCGAGGTTGGAACTGTCCACCGGACCTAGGCTGGTGGCATGGGGCGGAGGCTCCCCCTCTGGACAATTTGCGAATATTCCCAGTAATACAGGCGGTTTGGTTTCATTGGCTACCAGGGTTTTTTGGAACTACGGCTTGAAGAAGGATGGTTCCCTAGCGGCTTGGACGTGGAGTTACCCAAGATTCACGTATTTCCCGGCCCCTCCCGGCAGTCCAAGTGATGTGGCTGCGGTTGCAAGCGGGTTGAATTTCGGCCTTGCTCTCAGAACCAACGGCACGGTGTTTGGATGGGGAAACAACACCTTGGGGCAGTACTCGATCCCTTCCAGCATGAGCAATGTGGTCACTATTTCTGCGGGTTCTGATTCTAGCCTGCTGGTCACGGATGATGGGAAAGTATTTGCATATGGCGGGGACCAAAACAGCAGTGTTTTTTACAAATTGACCGTGCCCGAGAGGTTGGATCATGTGGTGGATGTCTCGGTTGGGGCGCAGCATTGGATGGCCTTGAAGGACGATGGTTCGGTGGTGGGCTGGGGATCATACGCCAGCAAAACGCCTCAATTAACAAACGCGGTGGCGATTTCCGCGGGATGTGGTCGTAATCTGGCATTGAAAGCGGATGGCACGGTGGTGGCATGGAATTCGCAAGGACCAACAGATGTTCCGAGCGGCCTGAGCAACGTCGTCGCCATATCCGCTAATTTCGGCTTTAACTATCGGATCTGGAGCATGGCGCTGAAGGCGGATGGAACTGTGGTGGCATGGGGTGATAATTCTGATCTCCAGACCAATATTCCAACCGGACTGTGCAACGTGGTGGCGATTTCGGCGGGGGTAGTCTTCACAGCGGGAACCTGGAAAGAATGTGCGTATGCCCTGGTTGGTTCCGGCGCTCCTTTCATACAGCCTTTGCCCATGCGTCGAGTGGTTTCGCCCGGAAGGAAAACATTCTTGTATGCAGCCGCAACCGGGCAACCGCCGATAACTTATCAATGGTACCACGATGGTGTGCCGATGGTTGATTCGACGAATTCACTCCTCAATCTAAACGTGTCCGGCATAGCCGAAGGGGGGGACTATTGGCTGGCGGTGAGCAACTCTTTGGGCACCGCAACGAGTTCCGTGGTCAAGTTGACGGTGCCCAGCGCGCCGATAATCGAGTATCCGCCCGAAGACCAGACCATCTTCCCGGGAGGGACAGGCGTATTGTCAGTTTCAGCGGGTGGCGTAGGTCCGTTGAGCTACCAGTGGTATGAGAATCAAACGGCCATACCTGGAGCGACAAATTCAACGCTGGTTTTGAGCAACCTGATGGCAAATCAAACGGGGATCTCTGTCGTGGTTAGCAATCAATACGGGGTGACCCAGACGACGCCAACCGTGGCGAGCCTGGTGCCAATTGCTGCGTGGGGAACGAACAACTATGGACAATGCAGTGTGCCTGCCAGCATGACCAACGTGGTGGCGATTGCAGGCGGGAAATGGCATACACTCGCTTTGCGTGATGATGGGACAGTCGCTGGATGGGGGGCGGATTCGTCACCTTCTTCAGGCACCTTCGATTTCATTACCTATTACCAGAGCACCATTCCTCGCGGCTTGGTCAATGTGAAAGCCATCGCAGCGGGGGGGCTCATGAGTCTGGCTTTGAAAAACGACGGAACCGTAGCGAAGTGGGGCTATGGGCCAGACGGGCTGAATATGGTAAATGGAGCCTCGGCCGTTTGCGCAGGGGATTACCATTGGCTTGCCCTCATGACAAACGGTACGGTTGTAGCTGTGGGTAACAATTCGACGTATGCTACGGCTGTAACCTTGGGTACGACAAATCTGTCCGGGGTGAAAGCCATTTCGGCGGGGTATGGATATTCGCTCGCGCTCATGAGCAACGGCACCGTGACCGCTTGGGGAATTTTTACACAAACCGACTACAACGGCGGGCAACAGAGCGTGCCCGCAGACTTAACCAATGTGGTTGCCATCAACGCGGGATACAAAACCGCTCTCGCACTCAAAGCCGATGGCACCGTGACCGCCTGGGGAGACAACAGCTACGGGCAATTGAACGTGCCCGACGGATTGTCTAACGTGGTGGCCATTAGCGGCTCCACCGCATTCCTGGCACTGAAGCAAGACGGCACCGTGGTGGCGTGGGGCGGCACCGGAACCGAAGCCTACGGCCAGGCAAATGTGCCGATAGGACTTTCAAACGTAACCGCAATCGCCAGCAATGGCCGGCACAGCCTGGCCCTGGTGAAGATGCCCGGTGCAGTCCCCCCGTTAACCAACGCGCCAGCCCCGGTATTTCTGCCCGTGGCCCGGTCGGAAGCCGATGGCAACACGTTAATCTTGAGTTGGTCCGCCGCCCAAGTTGGGCGGACTTATCAACTCCAATACAAAACCAACCTGTTCCAACCCGCCTGGATCGATTTCACCGCCGTCACTGCCACCAACACAACCGCCTCAGCCCCCATCCCCCTAACCTCCGACCCCCAACGCTATTACCGCCTGCGCATGCAATAGGAGGGAAAAACACAAAGCGTCAAAATTAAGAATCGTGCGCAGAGTCAGTCCTATTTTATCGATATGGTGGCCCATAAAAACGTGATGCAGCAATATTCCCCGTTGCAGTGGTCAGGCCATAGCATGGTTCGTATTTGTGTTTGAATTTGGCCAAGAGTCCCTTGAACATCACCGCCAGGCCGCGCCAAATGCGGATTGAATATCCCAGGGCCATTTACCACGTCATGAGGCGCGGCGATCGCCGGGAGAAGATTTTCCTGAATGACGTGGACCGCCAGTCCCGTACGCGGGATCAAGACACTGGCCGAGACGTGCCAGAAGACGGGCTTTTTGGTCCACGCCTATTGCTTGACTATAGCGATGGGGCGGGCTTTCAGCCCTCATGCTGTTCCGATCTTCGACCCCTATAAGCCCACAAATCGAACAGAAGGTGGAATTTCCATTGACGCGAGAAGGGATGTGGACTTAATTTGTCCACATGAGAACAGTAACCGTTCGTGACCTGCGGAACTCCTTCTCCATGCTTGAAGTCTGGCTTGCTGAAGGGGAGGTAATTCAAATCGAGAAGCGAGGGCAGCCGATTGGGGTGCTTACCGCATGGAAACACACGCGGGATGTTCACCCGACCAAACCCAACTTCGCAGCACGCCGAAAAGCCATCTGGGGCGATCGAGTGTTTAGCGAAGCTGAGGTTGCTGCCATGCGGGCGGATGAGTTGGAGGGAGAAGAAGGGTGATGCACTTTCCCGATACCTCTTTCCTTTGTGCGCTTTACCGGACGCAGGTCAACTCCAGAAGGGCAGATGCGTTCATGGCAGGTCTGGTTGGACCACTGCGAGTCTCCAGTCTTTTGCTGCTGGAGTTTCGCCAGTCTGTGAGGCTTCAAATCCGTCTGCACGGGAATGACAGAGCCAAAGGATTTTCCCAAATTGAGGGTCTGCAAATGCTGCGCGATCTTCAAATCGATCTGAATGCAGGAATTCTAAGCACAGTGCCGGTGGATTGGGCAGACGTGCATCAGCGAGCCGAGGCCCTGAGCGGTACGCACACAGCGGCAGGCGGGCACTGACTGGCTGATATCCTGCATGTCGCCACGGCACTCCATCTGGGATCGGGGGAATTTCTGACCTTCGACGGCAACCAGAAAAAGCTTGCTGAGGCGGAAGGACTGGTGGTGCCAGTATGATGGCAACTTTTCACCGGCTACAATTGATTTGGGCGGTGCTGCCCGGTCTGCTTGCGGCTACGACGGGGAGTTTTGCCTCATATTGGGGGTAAGTCAGTGGGTGGGGGAGGTGGGGAGAACCGGCTTGAATTCCTGGGCGAGCTTCCGGGCTTCGGCGAGGTGGGCGGGGCTCATCTGGGCCTCCAACCTGGGCTGCAGCTTGCGGGCTTTTTCGTCGCCCCGGGCCGCCGCGAGGGAGCACCATTTGTACGCCTCCACGGAATCGACGGGAACGCCGCGGCCATCGGTGTAAAGGACGCAGAGGTGGTACTGGGCCGGGGCATAATTCTGCTGCGCCGCCTGGCGCATCCATTTGAGCCCCTCAGTTGTGTCGAGGGCAACACCCTGACCCTGAAGGAAACAGTTGCCCAGAAAATACAGGGCTTCGGGCAGATGCTGGTCGGCGGCCCGGCGGAGCCACCGGACAGCCTCGGCTTCGTCCTTGGGCACGCCATGGCCTTTCAGGTAGCAGGCCCCCAGGTAAAACTGGGCATCCGCCTGGTTTTGGTCGGCAGCTTTGCGCATCCATTTTTCCGCCTCGATGATGTCCTTGGGCACGCCCTCGCCTTTGGCGTAGCTGGCACCCAGGCTGTACTGGGCGTCGGGGTGGTTCTGGTAGGCGGCCTTGCGGATCCAATTGACGGCCTCCACGTCATCGCGGGGGACGCCGCGACCGAGGGAGTAGCAGACGCCGAGGAAGACCTGGGCATCACGGTTGTTCTGGGTGGCGGCTTTGCGGAACCAGCGCACGGCCTCGGGCTCGTCCCGGGGGACGCCCTGGCCCTTGGCGTAGCAGGAGCCCAACTCCAACTGGGCCTGGGCATCGCCCTGTTCGGCCCGGGCGCGCAGCTGGGCGACCTGGTTGGTGGACGGGGGGACGGAATCAGCGGCCCCGGCCCGGGCAGCCAGGGCGAAAACCAAACAGGCAAGCGAAGCAAACGCCGACAACTTCATGCGGCGATTAGAGGAGCGTTTGGAGGTGGCGTCAATGTTGAACTGACCTCCCCGGCCCTCTCCTCCATTCGGATGGAGGAGAAGGGGATGAGGGGCTCAATGTTGCCCCGGTGGGTTACCCATACGCGGGCGGGGCGGAGCCTCGCGGCGGCCGTCGAGCAGGTGGCGAAGGGCCAGACCAAGGCTCAGGGGAATTACCTCGGGGCGACAAAGCGCACTTGGGCGGCGATGCCGAGGCGGGCCAGGAACTCGGATTCAATCTCGTGGCGAAGGTTCTCAATGGGCCAGACCATGTCGGTGAACAGGGTTGAGTTCATCCGGATCTGGATTTCCACGTGGCGCTCGTGGACTTTGATTTCAAAAGGCTGCCCGGCGGCGCGGGACTGGGCGAGCACGCCGGCGATCTGGCCCTCGTAGAGCGGGGTTTCGTGGACCAGCACCCGGTGATCCAGGCGGCGGCCTGGTTTGAGGATGACCCCGGTGCGGCCGCAGGAGCATTTTTCACGGCTGATCTCACAGGCAACCCGGGTGCGGAAGCGCAGCAGGGGCATCGCCTCCCGGCACAGGGTGGTGACGACCAATTCGCCATCGACGATCTCCACCAGAAACTGGTCCTCGTGCGCATGAAACTGCCCGGCCTGGCACTCGACCGAGAGCCCGGGATCCAGGATTTCACCGACCCCGAAATTGCATCGGACGGCGGCAAACAGGCCTGACTGGAGCTGTTCCCGGGTGGCTTGATCGACGGGCCGGGAAAGGAGAATGGAGCGGAGCTGCAAGGACTGGGGATCGATCTTCCGCTGGGCCATCATGTGGATGAGCCCGTTGGCGTTGGAGGGGGTGGTGACGAGGACGGTGGGGCGATAGCTCTGGAGCATCGCCAACTGGTAGTCAATGTGGAAGGGGTCGTCCCCGATGACCGAGGCCTCAATGACCTCCGCCCCCAGCATATAGCCGGAAACGCTCCGCAAGCCGCCACCGCCCGCGCAAAACTGGATGACATCGTTGGCGGTGACGCCGCTGGCAACGAGCTGGCGGGCGACCAGCCTGCCCCATTGCGCGAGATCATTGCGGGTATGGCCGATGACCAACGGCTGGCCACCCGGCCCGGCAATCGAGTCGAGGCGGATGACCTCTCGCAGGGGGAGCGCAAACATCCCGTAGGGGAAGCTTTGGGCCAGATCCTCGGGCGCGGTGAGGGGCAGACGGGAGAGGTCGGCCAGGGAGCCGAGGCGGGTCTCGCCAATCAGCTCGCGGTGGCGGCGGACGTTGCGCTTGAGGCGGACCAGCATGGCCTGCAGGCGCTCGAGCTGCAATTGCTCCAGCTCGGCCCGCGGCATCAGTTCATAACGGCGGTCAAAAACATTCATTCCCAAACCTCCTTGTAACCCTTGCCCAGATAGGCGCGTTTGATTTCAGGATTGTATCGCAGCTCTGCGGGCTGGCCTTCGAGGATGATCTCGCCGGTTTCCATCACGTAAGCGCGGTCGGCAACGTCGAGGGTGGCGGAGACATTCTGCTCCACCAGCATCACCGTGATGCCGAGGTCCTTCATTTTCCGGATTTCCGCGAAGACCTCCTTCACCATCAACGGGGCCAGCCCCATCGAGGGCTCATCCAGCAACAGCAATTTGGGCCGCCCCATCAGGGCGCGGGCGATGGCGAGCATCTGCTGTTCCCCGCCGGAGAGCGTGCCGGCCAACTGGCCCACGCGTTCGCGCAGGCGGGGGAAGCGGTGGCACATTTCATCCGCCATCCTGGTCCGGTCGGGATTGTGGTAGCCGCCGAGGAGCAGGTTCTCGCGGACGGTCATATCGGCAAAAAGCTGCCGGCCCTCCGGCACCAGCACGATGGAATGGCTGAGGCTGCGCCAGGCGGGCTGGCCAGCAACCGACCGGCCATCCACAAGGATCTCCCCGCCCCAGGGGGGCAGCAGGCCGACGAGCGACTTGAGCAGGGAGGACTTGCCCGCGCCATTGCCGCCGAGCAGGCCGATGATCTCCCCGGCGCAGACATGCAGGCTGATGCCATGCACCACTTCAAGGCTCCCGTAGCCGCAGCTAAGATTTTTAACCTGTAACAGCATGGGGCAATTCTCCGCCCAGATAGACGGAAATGACTCGTTGATCGTTCTGCACGACGGACGGGGGGCCCTCGGCAATCGGGGTGCCATGATAGAGCACCAGGATGTCATCCGAAACGTCCATCACCAGCGACATGTCGTGCTCGACCAGCAGGAGGGTGATGCCCCGGGCCTTGATTTTGCGGATGATATCGCCCAGCCGCTCTTTTTCCCGGGTGTTCAGGCCGCTGGCCGGCTCATCCAACAGGAGCAACTCAGGCTCCGTGGCCAGGGCGCGGGCAAGCTCCACCATCCGGCGTTCCCCAAAGGAGAGCGAGCCGGCGGAAGTCTGCGCCAGATGGGACAGGCCGAGAAATTCGAGGTGCTCCATCGCCCCCTCGCGAATGCGACGCTCCTCGCGGCATTGGGAGGGGAGACGGAGGGCGCTCCCGGCATACCCGCTCCGGGTGAGGCGATGCCGTCCGATCATGACATTTTCCAGCACGCTCATCTTCAAAAACAGGCTGGGGTTCTGGAACGTCCGTGAAACGCCCTCCTGCGCAATATAATACGGGGGTCTTCCCGCGATTTCACGCCCCTTGAAGGTGATGCGACCGAGGTTGGGCCGGAGCACGCCGGAGATGATGTTGAAGAGGGTGGTTTTGCCCGCCCCATTGGGACCGATGACGGCCTTGATCTGGCCGGTCTCGACCTTGAAGGCCACGCGGTCCACGGCGACCAGCCCGCCAAAGCTGCGGCGAACATTTTCCACCTCGAGAATCACCTTAGGGGAGATCGGGGAGGCGCTGGCAGGCGTCGGGTGGGGAGATGATTCCCGGGCGGGAGCCGCAGTGGATTTTGATTCCATGGTGGTCCGGGGCAGGTCAGCACCGGATCGGGCCCCCGATTCCACCGGGGATGGTTTGCGGCGGCAAAACAGATAAGCGGCACCCTTGCGCAGCCAGAGGCCGATGGGCTGCAGCGGGCCATCTGGCGCCAGGGAAATGATCACGATGAGCAGCCCGCCAAAGACAGCATGGTCGTAGCTGCCAAACATATCGCGGAGGGAGAGGTAGTTGAACACCGTGCTGACCACGGTCACGCCCCACAGATTGGCCATGCCGCCGGCGGCGGCCAGCGCGACGTAGCGGACCGATTTGATCGCGCCCGCCTCGGAGGGGCCGATGCCGCTGGTGTAATGGGTCAAAAACACCCCGGCCAAAGCGGCGAGCAGGGCGCTCAGGACAAAGGTCTTCAGCTTGTAGGAAGGGGTGTTGATGCCCATCGCGTTGGCCGCCAGCTCACGATCATGGATGGCCTGCAACGCCCGTCCGACGCGGGAGCGCACCATGTTGCCGAGGAGCAGGAGCAGCAGGAGCGCCAGCCCGCAGGCGATGTAATAATTCTGCACCCGCGCCGCGCTCTTGCCAGACACGACCAAGCCAAAGCCCAGATTCCATTCCGGCACGCCCGTGATGCCATCGGCTGAACCAAGGGCCGAAGACCCCAGGATGAGCTTGTGCACAATCATCCCAAAACCGAGCGTGGCCATAGCCAGGTAATGGCCTTTGAGACGAAGGGCGGGGTAGCCGATGATGACGGCAACCACCAAGGTCAACAGCAGGGCGGCCGCAAAGGCGGCCCAGGGTGAAACCGTCATCGTCTGGCCGCCATACAGGCCATCCTTGACCACGAACACATGGGCCTGTTTGAGCCAGCCAGCCCAAGCCGCCGACTGCAACCGGGAGAAATCGCAGGTGGTCAAAAACGCCGAGGTATAGCCGCCCAGGGCAAAAAAGGCGCCGTGCCCGAGCGAGACCTGGCCGGCGTAACCCATGACGAGGCTCAGGCCCATGACGACGATGGAATAATAGAGCGCCACCGTGAGCTGGGTGAGGCAGAACTCCTTCTCCAGGAGACGCATGACCAGGTGCGCGGCCACCATCGCCACGGCCAGAAGCAGGAGGGAGAGAAACGGTTTGAGGCGGCTCAACATTCCCGGACCCCTTCCCCCGACGGCGATCCAAAAAGCCCATGCGGCCGCACAAAAAGCGCCAGCAACAGAATGCCGAAGGCAGCCACATCGTTGAAGGCCGAGGGCAACTGGCTCACCGCAAAGGATTCAATCACCCCCACCAACAACCCGCCCGCCACCGCCGCCAAAGGATTGCCCAGCCCGCCGAGGATGGCGGCGGCAAAACCTTTGATCGCCAGGCCGCCCCCCATTTCATAGTGTGTGAGAGTGATGGGCGAAATGACACACCCGGCCAGGGCCCCGAGCGCCGCGCTCATGCCGAAGGCCAGGGTCCGCATGTTGGCGATGTTGATGCCGGAGAGCATCGCCGCCTCGGCGTTTGACGAGCAGGCGCGCATGGCCCGGCCCACGAGGGAGTAGCGCAAAAACCCGTGCAACGCAGCCACCGAAACGGTCACGGTGGCCAGCACCCAAAGCACCTGGGGTGAAATGGAAGCCCCGAGGAAGCTGACGGAGGAGATTTCATTGCCACTGAAATAGGGCAGGGAGCGGACCTTCTCATCCCAGAGGTGGAGGGCGACCTCCTGGATGACGATGGAAAGCCCAATCGTGATGACGATCATGTGCAGGACCGAATGGCGGCGGAGCTTGCGGAAGAAGAGCAGCTCCAGCAGGCAGCCCATGCAGGCCACAGTGACGACCGAACCGATGATGGCCACCGGCAGCGGCACATAGTGGGCCAGGGTCACCGCCACCATCCCCCCCAGCATGACAAACTCGCCCTGGGCGAAGTTGAGCACACCCGTGGCGCTGAAGATCAGGTTGAACCCGATCGCCACGACGGCGTAGATGCCACCTTTCGTGATGCCGGAAAGGAGATACTGCAGGATCAGGCTGGGGTCCATTCAGCGGCCCGCTATTTCTTGTAAATCGTGAACTTGCCGTCCTTGACGGTCAGCATTTCAAAGGCATCCAGCTCCAAACCGGTGTGGTCTTTGGCGGATAGATTGTAGATGCCGGCGGTGCCGACCAGCCCTTTCAGATTTTCAATGGCATCCCGGACTTTTTCGCTTTCCGCCGAACCCGCCTTGCGCAGGCCTTCCGTCACCATCAGCAGGGCATCATAGGCATGACCGCCAAAGGTGCTCACATCCTCCTTGTACATGGACTCGTAATCCTTCTTATAGGTGGCCAGAAGCGTCTTCTGGGGATGGGTGGCCGGCAGATCGTCCACCACCAGCAAACGCCCGGCGGGGAACAGGATGCCCTCAGCGGCCACTCCGGCCTGCTCGACGTACTTGCGATTGCCAAAGCCATGGCTTTGGAACAGCGGCACATTCAACCCGAGCTGCTTCATGTTTTTGGCCACGATGGACTGCGCCGGGACGACGGACCAGTTCACCACCGCTTGAACGCCGGCGGCGGACTTCACCTTGGTGAGGAGATCGGTCAGGTCGGTGGCCTGTTTGTCATAAACCTCGTTGACCAGGATCTCAATGCCCTCGGGTTTGGCCATCTCCTCAAGCTGCTTTTTGCCCGCGTTGCCAAAGCCGTCATTGCTGCTGAGCACCGCGATCTTGCGGATGCCCTTTTCCTTCATGGTCCGGAAAATCCAAGTCACGGCCTGGCTGTCCTTTTGCGGGGTCTTGAACACGTACTTGGCCACGGGATTGACGATCACCTCGGCGGCGGCGCAGGAGACGAGGATCATCTTGTTCTCCTCGCACAACGCCTTGATTTGCATGGTTTCACCGCTGGTGGAAGGCCCGATGATCGCCAGCACCTTCTCTTCCTCGATCAACTGCTTGGCGAAGGAGACGGCCTTTTCAGGGCTGCCGGAGCTGTCTTTCAGCACCAGCTCCAGTTTCCGTCCGTTGATGCCGCCTTCCGCATTGATCTTATCAACCAACATCTTGACGGTCTTGGCCTCCGGCGAACCCAGAAACGAGGCGGGCCCCGTCACCGAGAAGATGGCTCCAATTTTCACGGGTTTGGGGTCGGCGGCCTGCGTGGAAAATGGGAACAGGCTGGTGGCTGCGCCCAAGGCCAGACCTGCTGCAAGCATGCAATAGTTTTTCATAATGATGTTGATCGGTTAAAACGAGACCAGGGTTCGGCACCAAAAAAACCTGCCACAGCGCCGCGATAGGTATCAGTTTTGGATAAGCTGCCAAGGCAATTTCTTATTGTCAATGTTTCCCTGCTCATAATTGACTGAAAATATCGAGCGACGGACCACAATGAAAATCCGGAGCAGGGGAGGGATGGGGCAAGCTTGGAGAGATCGCTGCCACTGGTCGTTAACTGCGATCACCTGGCCGAAGCCAGGGATTTGGACGTGGCCAGCGCAATCACCCGTCCTTGGTTGCCCACGGCACAGTAGTAGTGGTAAACCACGCCCTCATGCCGCACCACCCATGGCTTGTGGGCGTATTGCTGATCCCACGGTTCGGAGGGTTTGATGAGGTCCGCTCCGGTCCACTTGGTCCAATGCACGAGATCGCGAGAGCAGGCAAATGTGTCGAATGCCCCGGGACGCCAGAATGCTCCGAAGTAAAACATCACCCACAGGTCCCCGATGCGCACAATTTGTGGATCGCCCGTGATGCCCCTTCCCCCCTCCCCGTTCTCCAGCACCGGCCCGGTCCCGTGTCGGTGCCAGGTTTTTAGATCGGAGGAAACCGCAATCCCGATGCGCTCCACCGCCGCCCCCTGTTGCCGGGCATTGTAGAACATGACAAACGGGGCACCCAAGGTTTGGGCTGGATCGCGGAAGATGTGGCTCTTGAAGAGGGTATCCTTCTCAAACGGCCGGGCCTCGGCCTGGTCCGGTCGAAGCACCGGATTTTCCGGCAGGCGCCGCCATTCGCGGGCGGCGGCCAGGTTGGTGGTCCAAGCCAGGCCCACCGACAACGGGGGTGTCTCGTAGCCCGGCAGCTTGCCGCCCAGATAGCTGAGCCAGTATTTGCCCTGGTGCGGTGAGATTTCCCACGTCCCCTCCCACCGATAATCCACCAGGGCCGGGCCGCCGGCCGCCTGTTCGGCGTCCCATGTCGTCTGATGCCGGGTGAGGATGGCTCCGACGGCATTCCAAGCCAGCAAGTTGGTGCTTTGCGCCAGTCGGGTCTCGTACCCTTTGCCGTCATAGGCGATGTAGATCATGAACCATTGCCCCTGGTGTCGGAAAACGGCCGGGCAATCCACAAACCGGCCGCCTTCACCCCTGATGACAACGCCATACTTGAAGGGGGTCTTTACCTGCTCGTAGATGGCCCGCATCGCGGGTTCAGAAACCGGCTCCGCAGCCAGGCCAGCGGACAAATAGAACGAAGCCAGCCAGGCACAAAACCAGGTTTTTCTCCAGTAAGACCAATTCAGTTTCATCAGAATATTCTCCGGTCGCCCCTGGAGCCCGCGCACCGTTCCGGGACGGGTGGGAAGGCTCCGGGCCCAGCAAACTCAGGCAAACCACGGACGCTCACGTTTCTGGGTGCCCCGCACCGCCTTGGCCGCCAGCTCCGCGTTCTCCTGGACCTGGAAATCCAGCATGCCCACCGCCACGAAGTCCGCGCCATTCTTGAAAGCCCATGGCATGGCTTCGCGCGGGTAAATGGCCCCGGCCGCGAGGATCTTGAACGCCAGCCACGGTTTGGTGACGGTCTTCATGAACTCGATGGTCTCCTCCGGATTGATGCACCACATGTTGTCGTACCAGCCCTCCCCGCCGTTAAGCCAGATGAACTCCTTGCGCAACGCCTTGGGCGTGGCGGACGGGTAAGTATCCGCGTGGAGGGTTTTGACGTAAAAGTCACAGGGGATTTTGTTTTTCTCGCAGGCCATGGGCACCAGCAGGGAATGGCTTCCCACCCCCACCGGCAGGCCGTGCTTTTTGGCGAGTTCCACCGCCAGGGCCAGCCGTTCCACCGCGCCATCCCGCACCAGGGTATCCCCCGCCACCCCCCAGACATACAGGGCGCAGGCCCCGGTATCCACCTGCCGGGCGATGTGCTCTCGCAGGGCCGTCTCCGTTTGCGTGGTGGTGACCTCGATATGGGGGATGAACTGCATGTGGCCGCCGAATTCCTTGTTGTACTTGCGCACGTAATCGGCCCCGGTTTCAAACACCGTGTTGATGCCGCGCTGCTCGGCCAACTGGAACGTCTCCATCAGCTTTTTCTCGTTCACATAGGCACGAAACAGGGAGCCCACGTACTTGAGGTCCCGGGCGTGCATATACCCGCCCACCAGGTTGCCCCCCAGCAGCAACCGGCTGATCTTCACCTTGCCCAACATCCCCTGGGGCATGGGCAGGCCCGGTGCGGCGGCGGCCGCAGACGGCACCTCAGCGGCAGGGGCCATTGTCGGCGCGGATATTTGGGAGAGCACAGCGGCTGTGCCAGCCGCCACCTGGGCGCTTTTGACGAGAAAACCACGACGGCTGGACCGTTGAGGAGACGCTTTTAAAATCATAGGCTATGCCCAAAATATTGCCGACGGGGGGTGTGGTTGTCACGGTTAATTTCCGCGTCTCCCGTGCCGAGAGTAAACCAAACTCTGCCGAATAACTTCGGAAAGATAACCGCTTCAGAACGGCCAGTTTTCCACGATGCGATAAAAGCCGCGACCCTCGGCCGGATTGGGATAATCCTCAATGACCAGCGGGGTGCCCGTGCCCACCCAATTGGTGACCGGCTGCCAGCCGTTGAGAGCAGAAATATCCGGGCTGAACAGCAGGGTGTATGTGTGTCCCGGCAAGGAATCAACCTTGAGCCGCATGATCCCATCCTTCTGATAGCCGACCGGAACCATGACTGTTTGAAGGGTAAGGACAATTTGCAGGAAAATGGAGCCCTCGTTGCCCTCCACGCCATCAACGGCCAGTTGGTAAACCGTGTTGGAAACCGCGTCGAAATTGACAGTGCTGTACGAACCGGAACCATTGGCAGCGTCGTCATTGGCTGCTACCAGGTTGAGCGAAGCGAGATTGGTCCCCGTGTACACCGCCAAAACGGTATCAAAGGTGCTGTTCAGCGTGGCAATGGCCGCTTTGCCAGAGAACGGGGCTTTCCAAGACCACCAAACCGAGCGACCACCCGAGTATTCAGTGTGTTGTGGTTCAGGTGTTTCAGATCG
>CAIYYI010000044.1 GCA_903930345.1 uncultured Verrucomicrobiota bacterium | reverse complement strand
TGCCAAGAAGCAAGCAATGGAACAATCCAAGGCTCAGGAAGCCGCTGCGGTGAAGGCCAAGTCAGAAGCAAAGGCCAAGGCGGAAGCCCAGGAACAACTCAAGAAGCAGGCGGCGGAACAAGCCAAAGCAGCGGCCAAAGCTCAAGAAGCGACAGCTGCCAGAGCCAAGGCGGAAGCGGAGACGCAAAAGGTTGCGGCAGCCAAAGCCCAAAAGGAAGCCGAAGTCCGGGCCAAGAATCAGGTTCTTGCCCAAAAGGAAGCCGCTGAGGCCAGGGCAAAGTCGGAGGCCAAGGCTAAGGCGGATGCCGAGGCCATCGCCAAGAAGCAGGCAGCGGAACAAGCCAAAGCTCAGGAAGCGACGGCTGCCAGAGCCAAGGCGGAAGCGGAGGCGCAAAAGGTTGCAGCCGCCAAAGCCCAAAAGGAAGCCGAAGCCCGTGCCAAGAGCCAGGTGGACGCTCAGAAAGCCGCTGCCGAACGAACCAAGGCGGAGAATGCCCGTGCCGAGGCCGAAGCCAAGGCCAAAACCAAGGCGGCTCAGAAGGTCACGGTGGAAACCAAAGCCAAACCCGATACCGCCAGTCTGGATGCCGCTCGCAAAAAGTCGGAAGAGAAAGCCCGTCTGGACGCGGATAAGAAACGCGCTGCCGAAGAGCAGGCGCGGGCCAAGGCCACGGCTGAACTCAAGTCCAAGGAGGAGGCCAAGAAGAAGGCTGAAGCAGACAAACAGCGTTTGGCTGAGAAGAAACTCAAAGCCGAAGAAGCCAAACGTGGCAACGTGATCACCCCGGCCCAAGCCAACGCCGAAATCATGTACCGGGCCGAAGCCGAGAAACGGCGTATGGCTGCCATGGCCGCCGCCCGGGCCGGCAACGCCGCTGCGGCTCGCGATCAGCTCTTTGGCATGGAAAAGGCCCAGGCTGATGCCCGTCTGGTCGCCAGGATCCGTGAAGGAAAACTGGTCAAGCAGGAGGCCGAGGCCAAGGCTCGTGTGCTCAACCGCATTCGTGAAGCTGAATTGCGCCAGGGGGATGGCGACTACCGGTTCCGTCCCGTCACTCCGTCCACCACTGCTCCGGCCGTATCTCCGTCTGCGGTAAAGCCAACCGCTCCATCCAAGACAACGACCAATACCAAGGCGTTGGAAGAACAACGTGTGAAGGATGCCGCCAAGGCTCGCCAGGAGGCGGAAAAGAAACGCGCTGACGAGATGAAGGCCCGCGCCAAGGCTGACGCCGAAGCCAAGGCCAAGGCCAAAATTGAAACTGAGGCCAAGAAGAAGGCTGAAGAGGCTGCCAGGCAGGCTGCCGAGGCCCAGGCCAAGGCCGCTGCCAAAGCAAAACAGGAGGCGGAAAAACAAAAGCTTCAGCAATCCCTTCCCCCCACGACGCGTGCCACGGCTTCGGAGCAACAAGCCAGGGCCAAAGCCGAGCTGAAAGCCCAGGAGGATGCCAAAGCCGCTGAACAGGCCCGGTTGCGCGCCGAGGCCAAAGCCCGTGAGGAAGCGGATATTCGTGCCAAGCGTGAAGAGCAGGCCAAGGCCAAGGCCGCGCTCAAGGCACAACAGGATGCCTATGCCCAGGAGCAGGCCAGACTCCGGGAGGCCGTGAAGAACAATATGTCTGCGGAAGAGAAGGCCCAGGCGAAAGCAAAAGCCGATGCCAAAGCCAAGGAGGCGGCCTTGCGTGAGGCCGAAGCCAAGGCCAAGGTAGAGGCCCGGGCCAAGGCGGACTCCGAAGCCAAAGCCAAAAAACTGGCTACTGAACAAGCCAAAGCGGCTGAAAAAGCCCGTAAGGAAGCCGAAGCCAAGGCCAAAACCGAGGCTGAGAAAGCGGTCAAGAACACTCCCAAGCCAACGGTTCCGGTGGTCAAACCCGTTGCTCCCATCAAGGTGCAAGCGGATACCGAAGCGGCCGCCCGGGCTGCTGCGCGGGCACAAGCAGAAGCCGAGGCCAAAGCCAAATCTGAGGCGCGCAAAACCGCTGAAGTTCAGGCCAAGGCCGCTGAGCAGGCCAAGCAGGATGCGGAATTGAAGGCGCGTGAGGAGGCCAAGGCGCGCATCCGGGCCGAGGCTGAAGCTCGCAAGTCTGCTGAGAAAGCCCGCCAGGAGGCCGAAGCCAAGGCCAAAGCGGTCTCTGATGAAAAGGCCAAGGCGGAAAGCGCCGCCAAGGAAGCGGCCGTGCGGGAGGCTGCGGTGAAAGCCAAGGCGGAGGCCCGCGCGAAGGCGGAAGCCGAGGCCAACGCCAAGAAGTTGGCGGCCGAGCAAGCCAAAGCGGCTGACAAAGCCCGCGCGGAAACCGAAGCCAAGGCCAAGGTCTCCGCCCATGAAAAAGCCATGGCCAAAGCCGAAGCAAAAGCCAAGGAAGCGGCCCTGCGTGAGGCTGAGGTGAAAGCCAAGGCTGAGGCCCGCGTGAAGGCGGAAGCCGAAGCCAATGCCAAAAAGTTGGCCGCCGAGCAAGCCAAAGCGGCAGAGAAAGCCCGCAAGGAAGCTGAGGCCAAGGCCAAGGTTGCCCCCGAAGCCAAGGCCAAAGCCGAGGCGAAAGCCAAGGAGGCGGCCCTGCGTGAGGCTGAAGCCAAGGCCAAGGCCGATGCCCGCGTCCAGGCGGAAGCTGAGGCCAAAGCCAAAGTTGAGGCCCGCAAAGCCGCTGAAATCCAAGCCAAGGCTGCTGAACGCGCCCGTATGGACGCCGAAGCCAAGGCCAAGGCCGAGGCCCGGGCCAAGCAGG
Organism: uncultured Verrucomicrobiota bacterium; assembly: GCA_903930345.1. Classification (GTDB taxonomy): domain Bacteria; phylum Verrucomicrobiota; class Verrucomicrobiia; order Limisphaerales; family CAIYYI01; genus CAIYYI01. The sequence continues at coordinate 14,830 of CAIYYI010000044.1, read as the reverse complement.
AGACGGAAGCGCTGGCCAAGAAGCAGGCGGCTGAACAGGCCAAGGCTGCTGAACGGGCCAGCAAGGCCACCAAGAGCGTCAAACCAGCCCCGGCGGTGAAAGCCGCACCGGTTGCGCCCGTCGCCCCGGTGGTTCCCGCTGGTCCCAAGACCAAGGAGCAGAAACTTCAGGATTTGTTGGAACTCTACAAGTCTGACAAGATCACCCCCGGCCAGTACCATCAGGAGCGGGCCAAGATTCTGTCCGGACAATAAGGGAATCCATTTCAACCGCCGCCTGTGGCATTTGCTCCGGGCGGCGGTTTTGTTTTATTGGGTGGCAACTTTGCGCTTTTAATGTCGCGCCGGTTCTTGCATAAATCCGTCCCATGCATGATTTCAAATATGTAAATGGACGGTTGCACTGCGAGGGGGTGGCCATTGAGGGATTGGTCCGGCGGCATGGTTCGCCGCTGTATGTGTATTCCCAGTCCACGCTCGTCCACCATTTCCAATCGCTGCATCAGGCTTTGGAGCCGCTGGATCACCTGGTTTGCTATGCGGCCAAGGCCAATTCCAACCTCGGGGTGCTGGGCGTTTTGGCGGGTGAGGGCAGCGGTTTTGACATCGTCAGCCAGGGCGAGCTGCGGCGCATCATCGCCGCGGGCGGCGACCCCTCCAAGTGCGTGTTTGCCGGTGTGGGCAAATCCGAGGAGGAGATCGCGTACGCCTTGGAGCAGGGGATTTATTCCTTCAATGTGGAGAGTGAGCCGGAATTGCTGCGCATCAACCGGGTGGCTGCCCGGTTGAAAAGGCGTGCCCCGGTCGCGGTGCGGATCAACCCCAATGTGGACGCGCACACGCATTCCAAAATCACCACCGGCACCTATGAGAACAAGTTTGGCGTGGCCTTTGAATTGGTGGAGCAGGTTTATGCCCGGGCGGCGCGCCTGAAAAACATCTGGCTGCGCGGGGTGCAGATGCACATCGGTTCCCAGTTGACCGAGGTGAAGCCGTTTGAGTTGGCGGTGGCCAAGGTGCTTCCGCTGGTGGTCCGCCTCAAGGAAAACCACGGTCTTGAGTTCTTCTCCATCGGCGGTGGCATCGGCATTGTCTATGACCCCTCTCTGGCCAGTGGCACGGCGCAGTGGTGGAAGTCTCCCGCCGCCCGGAAGCTGCTGACGCCGGCGAGCTACGCGCAAAAGCTGGTGCCGCTGCTGCAGCCGCTGGGTCTGCGCATCTTGGTGGAGCCGGGCCGCTTCATTGTGGGCAACGCCGGCATTCTGGTGACCCGGGTGGAATACGTGAAGCAGACCGGTCGGAAGCGGTTTGTCATCGTGGATGCCGCCATGAATGACCTCATTCGTCCCGCTTTCTACGATGCCTATCATGAGATCGTGCCCTTGCGGCGCAAGGTGGGCAAACTGGTGAAATCGGATGTCGTCGGACCGATCTGCGAATCGGGCGATTATTTCTGCAAAGACCGCCCCTTGCCCGGATTTGTGGAAGGTGACCTGTTGGCGTTGATGAGCGCGGGCGCCTATGGTTCCGTGATGGGTTCCAACTACAATAGCCGCCCTTTCCCAGTGGAAATCCTGGTCAACGGACGGAAGCATGCCGTGGTCCGCGAGCGGCAGCCCATCGACAGCATCTGGGCTTTGGAGAAGAAGGCAGTCTGGCAGAAATAGGCCGCTGCCCGGCCGGTTTTTCCGCAACCTTCGTTTGGATTCGCTGGCTCCACCAGTCGGGTCGCCGATTGCGAAAGTGGGGCGGGTTTGCCTGTCCTGATTCCATGTGATATAATGGTTTCCATTCGAAACCATAATGAAAAACCGGTCGGTCCAATCCGCTTGTGGGCATGAGTGAGGTTTCAGTCCAACTGTCGGCCCTGCCTGGGGGCAAAGCGCCTTACCTGAGGGCCATCAGCCCCACGCTGCGGTATTTTCTCCAGGCGCTGTTTTTGTTGGTGGCGCTGCTGGGGGCGAACTCGGTTTACCTGGGGGCGGTGACCTGGCTGGAGTGGCGAAAACCGGGGGTGGTTTACCAAAACTTTTTCTACCAGTACATGTTCCTGGCCCACCTTGTTCTGGGCCTGGTGCTGGTGCCCGTGTTTCTGGTGTTTTCACTTCGCCACATGGGCAACACCTGGACCCGCAAGAACCGGCGGGCGGTGCGGGCCGGGGTGGGGACTTTTGTGGCGGGGTTGGTGGTGTTGGCAACGGGGGTGCTGCTCATGCGCGTGGGCAATTTGCAGATCAAGACTCCCGGCGCACGCTCCCTGCTGTACTGGCTGCATGTCCTGGTGCCGCTGGTGGCGGTGTGGTTGTACCTGCTGCATCGGTTGGCCGGGCCTCGTCTCAAGTGGCGGGTGGGCCTGGGCTGGCTGGTGGCCACGGCGGCGGTGGCGGGTCTGATGGTCTGGTTCCACGCGCAGGATCCACGGCGGTGGAGTGCGGTGGGGCCCAAGGAGGGGGCTCGCTATTTCAGCCCCTCCCTGGCCCGCACGGCCACGGGCAATTTCATCCCGGCCCGCACCCTGATGATGGACGATTACTGCCGCAAATGCCACGCGGACGCCTACGAGGGATGGTTTCACAGCGCCCACCATTTCAGCTCGTTCAACAACCGTCCCTACCTGGCCAGCGTGCGCGAGACGCGGGAGGTGTCGTTGCAGCGGGATGGCACAGTCAAGGCCTCCCGCTGGTGTGCCGGCTGTCATGACTTGGTGCCTTTCTTCAGCGGCGCTTTTGACGACCCGGCGTTTGACTTGGAGAAACATCCCACCTCCCAGGCGGGCATCACCTGCACGTCCTGCCATTCGATCGTCAATGTCAACAGCACTCAGGGCAACGGCGATTACACCATCGAGGAGCCGCTGCATTATCCGTTCGCCTTCAGCTCCAATTCCATCCTGCGGTTTCTGAATGAAACGTTGGTGAAGGCCAAGCCCGATTTCCACCGCAAAACATTTCTCAAACCGGCCCACCGCACCGCGGAGTTTTGCTCGGTTTGCCACAAGGTGAGCCTCCCGTTCGAACTCAACCGCTACAAGGAGTTCCTGCGCGGGCAAAACCATTACGACACCTATCTGCTGAGCGGTGTCTCGGGGCATGGTGCCCGCAGTTTTTATTATCCCCAGCAGGCGGTCACCAATTGTGCCGGATGCCACATGCCGTTGCAGGCCTCCGCTGATTTTGGCGCGCGTTACTTCACCCCCACCAACCGGGCGTTGAGCATCCACAACCACCTGTTCCCCGCCGCCAATACCGGTGTGGCTCACTTGCGGGGTGATACCAACACCATCCGCGCCCACCAGGATTTTCTGAAGGGCTGCGTGCGGGTTGATATATTCGGTCTCCGCGAGGGTGGGGGAGTGGATGGCCGGTTGCAGGCGCCGCTGAGACCCCGCTTGCCGGTCGTGCGCCGGGGGCAATCCTACCTGCTGGAGGTGGTGTTGCGCACGGTCCGTGTGGGGCACCCGTTCACCCAGGGCACGGTTGATTCCAATGAGGTCTGGGTCGATGCCACCCTGGCGTCCGATGCCGGTCTGCTGGGGCGGTCCGGAGGATTGGGTGAGTTTAACGCGGTGGATCCCTGGTCGCATTTCATCAATGTTTACATGCTGGACCGAAATGGTAACCGGATTGACCGGCGCAACCCGCAGGATATTTTCACGCCGCTCTATAACCACCAGATTCCGCCGGGCGCCGCCCAGGTGGTGCATTATGGTTTCACGGTCCCGTCGGACGCCGGCCCCACCGTGACAGTGGAGGTGAAGCTGCTTTACCGCAAGTTTGACACGCCCTACCTGCAATTCGTTTATGGCAAGACTTACACCAACGATTTGCCCATCACGACCATCGCTTCGGATCGCGTCGTGTTGCCGGTGGAAAGCCCGCTGGAGGTCGCTCTGCCGTCCTCGCCGATCCCGCCGGGGGAGCGGTGGAATGATTATGGCATCGGTCTGCTGTTGGAGGGCGAAAAGGGGAGTGAAAAGGGGGAACTCCGGCAGGCCGAACAGGCATTCTTGGAGGTGGAAAAGACCGGCCGCCCCGATGGTTCGCTGAACCTTGCCCGGGTTTACCTCAAGGAAGGGCGGTTGAACGACGCCGTCAACGCCTTGGACCGCGCGCTGAAACACACCAACCCGCCACCGCGCTGGGTGGCCCAATGGCTGACCAGCCAGGTGGACAAACAAAACGGCGAATTGGAGAAGGCCGCCAACGGACTGCGCTCCATTCTTGAGGACCGTGACCCGGCCCTGGTTCAGCGTGGCTTTGATTTCTCCAAGGATTACGAGATCATCAACGAGCTGGGGCAGACGCTCTTTGAACTGGCCAAACGCCACCGACAGGATCCCGTTCGCCAGCAGGCATTGCTTGCGGAGGCGATCAGCCGGTTTCGCGGGACCCTGGCGTTGGACTCGGAAAATGTCACCGCGCACCATAACCTTTCCCTGATCTTTGCCTTGCAGGGGGAGGTGCGTCTGGCCGCTGAACATCGCCAGGCGCACGAACGCTATCGTGTGGATGACAATGCCCGGGATCGCGCGGTGGCGATTGAACGGCGGCGCAACCCGGCGGCTGACCACGCATCCCAGGCGCTCGTGATCTATCCCTTGCAGCGGTCGGGTGCCTTTGGTTGGCCATCCAAGCCGGTCAACGCTGCACGCCCAACGGCTTTATCCTCCCCATGAGTGTGCCCCAAGTCCCCCGTGATCCGCCCTCACGCAAACCCGATCCCCATGCCGATTGGGTGCCGGCGGATGATCGGATTATCGGACGCATCTGGTGGTGGTCGGTCCTCGTCCTGTTGGGGTTGGGCGGGGTTGGTTTGGCAGGCTGGCTGTTCTTGCGCCCTTCGCCCGTCAAGCCGGTGGTCAGGATCACTCCGGCCCAACCTCCTGCCCATGCCGCACCATTGCCGGCCGCGCGGTTGCCGGTGGTGGCTTTCCGTGATGTCACCCGGTCCGCCGGGATTGGCTTTGTCCATAACAATGGCGGTTTTGGCGAAAAGTTGTTGCCGGAAACCATGGGGGGTGGCGTGGCGTTTTTTGATTTCGATCAGGACGGCGATTTCGATCTGTTGCTGATCAACGGCACCCGTTGGCCGTTTGATCCCGGCACGGCTCGCCCGGTGACGACTCCGGCGTTGTACCGCAATGATGGCCGGGGTCAGTTCACCGAGGCCACCCAAGGCTCCGGCCTGGATGTGCCCATGTATGGCATGGGGGTGGCCTGCGGTGATTACGACAACGATGGACTGCCGGATGTCTTCATAGCGACCGTCGGAGGCGGGCGTCTGTTTCACAATCTGGGTCAGGGTCGGTTCAGTGAGACCACTGCGTCCGCCGGTGTTGGCGGCAGCCCGCAGGATTGGGGCAGCAGTTGCGCGTTCCTCGATTATGACAATGATGGCCTGCTCGATTTGTTCGTCTGCCAGTACGTGAAATGGTCCCGTGCCATTGATGCCGAGGTGGGCTACAAGATTGATGGCCAGACCCGCGCCTATGGGCAGCCGGTGAATTTTGAAGGGGCGGCCTCGCGGTTGTATCACAATCTGGGGCAGGGGCGGTTTGCGGATGTTTCCGCTGCGGCGGGCATCCAGGTTAAGAACGCCTTCACCGGCGTGCCCGGTGGGAAAGCACTGGGTGTGGCTCCCGTGGATGTCGATGGGGATGGGTGGATCGATCTCGTGGTGGCCAATGACACCGTGCAGAATTTTCTTTTCCATAACCAGCGCAACGGCACTTTCCAGGAGATTGGGGCCAAAGCCGGCCTGGCCTTTGATGGCTACGGCAATGCCAGGGGGGCCATGGGCATTGATGCCGCCCGGTTCCGGGATGATGGCGCCTTGGGGATTGCCATCGGCAATTTCGCCAACGAAATGAACGCTCTCTACGTGGCGTCCCCCGCCCAGCCATGGCTGTTTACCGATGAGGCCATCACCGAGGGGGTGGGGCCGGCCAGTCGTCTCTTTTTGAAGTTCGGGGTGTTTTTCTTCGATTATGATCTGGATGGACGCCTTGATTTGTTGACCGCCAACGGCCATCTGGAGGAGGAGATCACGAAAATCCAGGCCAGCCAGCAGTATCGGCAGCCGGCGCAGTTGTTCTGGAATGCGGGTCCCGGCCCGAACGGGTGTTACTGGCCCGTGCCCCCGGCCAGCGCTGGGGCTGATCTGTTTCAGCCCCGCGTGGGGCGCGGTTCGGCCTTTGCGGATATTGATGGCGATGGTGATCTGGATGTGGTGTTCACCCAAGTCAATGGTCCACCGTTGTTGTTGCGGAACGATCAAAACTTGGGGCATCACTGGTTGCGCCTCAAGCTGGTGGGCACCCGGACCAACCGCGATGCCATTGGGGCCTGGGTGAGAGTCCAGGTGGGCCGGGATGTCCTGTGGCGCGGGGTCATGCCCACCCGTGGCTATCTTTCCCAAAGCGAGCCGGTGCTCACGTTCGGACTCGGAACAGCCACCCGGGTGGATGCGGTGGAAATCCACTGGCCGGGCGGTGCCACGCAGTGGGTCACCGGGCTGGCCCTGGATGCCTTGCACGTGGTGCGCCAGGCTGGGCCCTGAGAGTATGTAAGCAATAAAACGTTCTGCATAAAACAGTTGGGTTCTGTTGTCGCCTTGTTCTTCTGGCATATTCAAAACAAAAGTCAGCGAACAAGTCAGCGAACAAGTCGGCAGACTGCTGGCAGCGCTTCAAAATGAAGTTCTCAGGGGCAGTGCAGTGATGAAACGACTTGGTTTGATCCATCGTCCCACATTTCAAGGAAAAATCCAGGCTTGTTCTCATGGATGGCAAGCGTACATTTTCACCGTTTGCGCGTGAAAAACACATCTGAATTATCCCCCCGCGAAGCGGCGGGCAGCTATCTGACGGGATTCTACGCCCCCGATATGAAAAAGGGGATGTCTTATTACCGGGGAGGGAGGGTTCGGCAGCTCACCCAGTCCGATAATGAGGTGGTGGCAAAGGTGCAAGGCCAACGACTCTACGAGGTTATCTTATCCTTCGACTCGGAACTGGGGTGGGATGGGGAGTGCAGTTGTCCGATGGAAATGGATTGCAAGCATTGTTACGCGGCCATGTTGGCTTGGATGGCGTTGCCCACCTCCCAACACATTGTGGCGGAAGCGACGGCGGAATTTCCGGCAAAGGTGGCCAAGGCCCTGGACCGCACCCTCACCGCCGCCGAGTTGAAGTTTTTTCGAACGTTGCGCACGATCTTCCAGTCCTACGCCATCCATAAACGGATTTCATTTCACGAGCTTTCCGCCCTGGGTTTTCATTTTCGCGATCATAGTTGGGAGCCGGTGCGGCTTTGCCCGCACCCGGTCGGAAATGAGGAGGGGCTTTGGCTGCTCATTGCGGAATATCTCACCCGCCATAACCATCCCATCCCCGAGTTTCTGGTGCCGGTGACCCGGCTCGATGTGCTGCAGCAGCAGGCGGCCGCGTGGCGGCGGAAAGAGTCGGTGCAACAATGGCAGACCACTTTGCAGATGTACGTTCCGGTCGTTTCTGGCGGTGGCAAATCTGAGTCCTGGGATGTTGACTTGCGCCTGGTCCTGGAACCGAAGTCCGCCAGGCTGGCTTGGAAGTCCGGGGATGCCCCGGCCTTTGAGCCGCTCACAGAGCGCCGGGCGCGGCAATTGGCTGAAGAGGTTTGGCTGGATGGCAGCCGCCTGAACGGCGAGGTGCTGGTTCTTTGGCAAATGCTGATGGAAATTCCGCGCAATTACGGCCGGAGCAACAATGAAATCAGTTACGCCAACCCGGAGGATGTGAGACTGCTCTCCCGCTTGTTGCGGCAGGAGAAGTTGCGTCCGTTCATCCTCGGGGCAAATGGCCAACCGTTGGAACATCGTGGCGAAGTCCTGAATTGGCGGATGGAGCCGGCTCTGAATGAAGATCAGGATTACGCCCTCCAATTGGTGCGTGCGGATGGTTCCCTGCCTCCGCCTCCCCTGGTGGTGACATCTGGACGGCCCCCATTGTATGTCACCGCCACCGAGGTTTTTCCCTGCCGTTCCATACCCTCGGTTTTGCGCCCGGACCAACCCAACCTCATTCCCGCTCCGGCGTTGGAAACGGGTGACGGAATGAGATTGTTACAACAGTTGGGTTTGGATTTCCCGCCGCGTCTGCAGCAACGCATCCGGCAAGTGGTTTTGCGTCCGAAAGTCCAATGCGAACTCAAGCCGCTTTATCCCGGCAGCAACACAGAAAAATGCCTGTTCAAGGTCAGGGCGTTTGCATCTGAAGGCTTGTACCAAGAGAATTGGCGTGGTGATCACTGGAGCAATCCCGCCATGCACAGGGTTCCCAATGACCTCACCTTTTATGATCGTCGGTTGCTGGATCCGATGATCGCCAGCCTGGCCCCGTTGGGGCTGAAACTGGATATGTTCGCTACGGATTCGCTGATGCTGAAGGTGACCAAGAAATTCCCGGAGATATTCATCCAGTGGCTCAAGTCCCTGCCGACGGAGGTGGACTTGGAATTGAAGGGTGAGTTGGCCAGCTTCCTGGAGGCCGGGGTGGTTGGCTCGGTGAAACTGGCGGTTTCCGAGGTTCAGATTGATTGGTTCGACCTCCAAGTGATGGTGGATGTGAGTGATACCACCCTGACCCCGGAGGAAATCAAACTGTTGCTGAACGCCAAAGGCAGCTATGTGCGCCTTGGGAAAAAGGGCTGGAAAAAGTTGCAGTTTGACCTGACCCAGGAGGAGGACGAGGAATTGGCGAAACTGGGTCTCAGCCCGCATTCCCTCTCCGCCGAACCGCAGCGGTTGCATGCCCTGCAATTGGCGGACAAGGCCGCGAAAAGATTCCTGCCCGAGGAACAGGTGCAGCGCGTGGAATTGCGGGCGTCCGAAATCAAGGCCCGCGTCACTCCGGAGGTTCCCGCCACCATCACCGCCGACCTCCGCCCTTACCAGAAGGAAGGGTTTCATTTTCTCGCCTACCTTTCCGCCAACAATTTTGGCGGCGTGCTGGCCGATGACATGGGCCTCGGCAAAACCGTGCAGACGCTGGCCTGGATCGAACACCTGCGCGCCCAGGATGAAGGCCCGGGCCTCAAGCCCTGCGCATCGCTGGTGGTCTGTCCCAAATCTGTGATGGACAACTGGCGGGCCGAAGCCGGGAAATTCGCCTCCGGCATCCGGGTGAAAGTGTGGCCGGCCGCGGAGTTGGAAAACCTGCCCAACGCCCTTGCGGAGGCGGAATTGCATGTCATCAATTACAGTCAACTTCGCCTGCTCGAAGGCCGGTTGCACGCGGTCAGGTGGCTGGCGGTCATTCTGGACGAGGGGCAGTTCATCAAGAACCCCAGTTCGCAGACCGCCCAGATCGCGCGCGGCCTCAACGCCCGGCATCGGTTGATTTTGTCGGGCACTCCCATTGAGAACCGGCTGCTGGACTTGTGGAGCCTCATGGCTTTTGCCATGCCCGGCATTCTGGGCAGCCGCGCTGAATTTGGGCGGCTGTACGATGCCAAGAACGACCCGCTGGCCCGCCGCCGCCTCTCCGCCCGGGTGCGGCCCTTCCTGCTGCGCCGCACCAAGTCGCAAGTGGCCAAGGATTTGCCGGATCGTGTGGAGGAGGATCTCCTGTGCGAGATGGAAGGGGAGCAGAAATCCCTGTACCGGGCGGAACTCAAGACCGCCCAGCAGTTGTTGCTCAAGGTCAAGACCCAGAAAGAACTCAACAAAAACCGGTTCAACTTCCTCACCTCCCTGCTGCGGCTGCGGCAGATCTGCTGCCACCCGGCCCTGGTCAACGCCAAGTGCAAGACCAGCGGCGCGAAGGTTGAGGCGCTGCTGGAGCAACTGGAACCGCTGATGGAGGAAGGCCAGAAGGTGCTGGTGTTTTCCCAGTTCGTGGAGCTGATTGACCTGCTGGGGCCGATGTTGAAAGCGCACAAGTGGCCGGTCTTCCAGTTGACCGGGGCCACGGAGAACCGGGGCGACCTGGTCCAGGAATTCCAAAAGACCGAGGGGGCCGCCATCTTTTTGCTCTCCCTCAAGGCCGGTGGTTTCGGCCTCAATCTCACGGCTGCCAGCTATGTGGTGCTGTTCGATCCCTGGTGGAATCCGGCGGTCGAGCGCCAGGCCATTGATCGCACCCATCGCATCGGGCAGACGCAGAAGGTCATGGCCTACCGCCTGCTGATCAAGGATAGCATCGAGGAAAAAATCCGCGCTCTGCAAAAACAGAAAGCATCACTGGCCGAGGATGTTTTGGGCGAGGAGAAGTTTGCCCAGACGCTCACCGTGGAAGACCTGCGTTTCCTGTTTGCGGAATGACCGCCGGTTGGAGTGGCGGTCAGTGCGCGGATGGGCCAAAACTCAGTTTTACTTGGCTGGCAGGCCCGTGTTAGTGTCACCCCATGAAAGCACACCCGAACCCCGCTTGGGCGGCGTTGATGGGCATGGTGCTGGCTGTCGTTTTTGCCTCCCACCTGCCTGCCCAGTGGCAATGCGCCCGGCTTCACTCCTTTGGTGAAACCAATCTGGTGGGCGAAGCCCCCTCGGGCGGACTGCTCCCGGCCGGCGATGGCCGTCTCTATGGCACCACCTCAAGTGGCGGACTCGCGAATGCCGGGGTGCTCTATTCTTTGCGGCCTGACGGTTCGGATTTTGTGGTTCACCGGCAGTTTGGTATCCAGCCGGGCGATGGCAAGTATCCGGCTGGTGAGTTGCTCGAGGCCAGCGATGGCCATCTGTATGGCGTCACCCTCCAGGGCGGAGCGGGTGGTGCCGGGACGATTTTCAGCCTGGATAAAGGCGGCGGCTATCAGGTGATCAAAGCGTTTGATCCCGACTTGGATGGGGTGCGTCCGCTGGCTGGACTGGTGGAGGCCGCTAATGGGTTCCTCTACGGCACCCTCTCCAATGGCAAGCTCTGGCCGACGTACAAAGGGGCCGTGTTTCGCTTGCAACCTTCCGGCGGGGACTTTTCCGTCCTCCACTTTTTCCCGGCGGGCACGAATGACGGGGCGTTACTGGAGAGTGGGTTGCTGGTGTTTTCCAACTCGGTTTACGGGGTCACCAGCAATGGCGGGGAGCAAGGTGCGGGAACGGTGTTTCGGCTGGGGCTCGATGGCGAGGGGTATCAGGTGCTCCGGCATTTTCGCACGGACGATAGTCTCGGTCGTGTCCCGCGTTGCCGGCTCCTGCCCGACCGTGTTGGCCGCTTGTATGGCTGCACGCTCAATGGCGGGAGCGGTTTACAGGGCGTTATCTTTCGCCTGAATCCGGACGGCACCGGTTACGAGGTGTTGCACCATTTTGCCTCGCTGGGCAAGGAGGGAGCGAACCCTGGACCCAATCTGACCTGGGGGCCGGATGGGGCGCTGTATGGCGTGACCTCGGAAGGTGGGCTTTACGGTAAAGGCGTGCTTTTCAAAGTCGCCCCGGCCAGCACCAACTATGTTGTGGTGCGGCATTTTCAGCGCGCCCTGACCGATGGCGGGACTCCTTCGGGTCCGCTTGTCTTTCTCGCCGACGGTGCTTTGTTGGGGGTTGCCAAAACCGGCGGCGAACGGGGCGGGGGAGTCGTGTATCAATTGGACCCCGGGCTGACCAATTTCCTGGCGCGGCACTCCTTTCCTTTGGCCAGTTCGCGCGGGGGCTACTATTACCCGTACCAGACACGCCTGACCCTGGCGGCGGATGGCTGGCTTTATGGGGCCATCCCGGGTGGTTATTGGGGGCAGGGATTGATCTACAAAGTCAAACGGGACGGTGGCGGAATGGTCATTCTGCGCCATTTGGGAACTGCGGGTGACGATGGTTCTTCGCTGCTGGGCGGTCTCCTGGTGGCCAGCAATGGTCGGCTATATGGGACCACTGAAAACGGCGGCAGTGCGGGCAATGGCACCTTGTTCAGTCTGAACCGCGATGGCTCCGGCTTCACCAACTTGCAGGTTTTTGCCAATACCTACCTGCTGGGTTTTCGACCCGCCACCCCGCTGATTGAGGGGCGGGATGGGATGGTCTATGGAGCCACCTCCTGGGGCGGCACCAATGGCAACGGCACCCTGTTTCGCCTGAATCAGGATGGCACCGGTTACCAGACGATTAGACACTTTCAAGGCGGCATGGGCTCGGAGGGAGGGCGCCCCAAGTACCTCCTGGAAGGGCAGGATGGTTACCTGTATGGGTGCAATACCTGGCCCTCCAGTTGCCTTTTCAAGGTGCGCAAGGATGGCGGTGATTCGACACTCCTGCGGCGGTTCGATCCGGCGGCCAGCGGGCAGGTTGGGGTGATCCAGGGTCCGGTCTGGCAGGCGGCGGATGGCTTTCTTTACGGCACTACGCTTTTTAGCAATGAGCCCCAGGGGACGGAGGGGGGGGCCATGTTTCGGATCAGCACCAATGGAACGGGTTTCACCGTGCTGAGGCGTTGGCTCAACCCCGCGGCTGGTTACACCAACGTGCAGGTGGGCCTCTCCTTGGGGGCCGGGAATGTTTTTTACGGAACCTGCCTCGGGCTGGCGCATGCCCCGGGCGGGCTCTTTTTCCGCGTGAATCCGGATGGATCAGGTTATGCCGAGTTGTACCGATTCCCCGCGACTGGTATCGGGGCCCGCAGCCCGTTCGCTGTGCCGGTCCCCTCTGCCGATGGGTTTTGGTATGGTTGTGCGTTGGGTGGGGACGTTGGTATGGGGACGGTTTACCGCCTGGGCCAACAGTTTTTAACCCCGCCGACCCTGCGGGGAATTGGGTGCCGTCAGGGTAGCTTTGAGTTTTGCTTTAAGACGGAGTCAAACATCCTGTACCAGGCCGAATGCCAGCGTGGTTTGAGCTCCGGTTGGCAGCCGTTCCAGCGCGTTTGGGGTACCGGACAGGAGGTTTGGCTGACCGCGCCCGATGCTGGCGAGGGATTCCAGGCCTTTCGGTTAATGGTCCCATGAGGACTTAATCCGCTTGACGGGGGGCCGGGCTTTGCCACTGTTGCCGCATGAAAGCAATTCATGGGATTAAACACTACTTGCAACAGGCGGTGACCGTCGCGGCCTTGGTCGGCCTGCTGGGTGGACTGGCCCAGGCGGCGGAAACCAAGGGGCATCCAGACACCGCCGGCTGGAAAAACCTGTTTGCGACCGATTTGTCGGATGCCCAGGCGGCACCCGGTGAGTGGATTTTTGAAAATGGCGAACTTTTTGCCAAAGGTCACGGCACCCTGTGGACCAAGGAGGCCTATGGCAATTTCATTCTCGATCTCGAATTCAAAGTCACCAAGGGCGCCAACAGCGGGGTGTTTCTGCGCGCGGGCAATGTGAAGGATATTCTTTCCGCCCTGGAGATCCAGGTGCATGAAACCACCGATGGTGGCCGATACGGCATGGTGGGGGCCATCTATGATGCCAAAGCCCCCAGCAAGAGCATGGGCAAACCTGCCGGTGAATGGAACCGTTACACCATCACCTGCAAAGACAGCCGCATTTCCCTCGTCTTCAACGGCGAGGAGGTTTACGACGTGGACTTGAACGATTGGAAGGAGGCCCGGAAAAATCCCGATGGCACGCCCAACAAGTTCGGCAAAGCGTTGAAGGATTACGCACGCAAAGGCCCGCTTGGTTTCCAAGGGGTGCATGGCAAGGATGGTTCCAATGTCTGGTTCCGCAATTTGAAGATCAAGGCATTGGATTAAGCATTCGGCTACGCCCGTCCTTTCCCCCGTTTTGTGCCGACCCGCCCGGTTTATCCTCCGGGCGGGGTCTTTTATTTTGGCGGCCACGGAGGGCGGGTCTCGCCGTAAGTTCCTGTAACATTCGCGCTTCTGCGGGCGTCTTTAAGCATGAAAGTGGATGATGGGCGTTCCAGGCTGGCTATTCTGCTTTCTTTGGCACGGAAGTTGTGGTAATGATCAAAGCACATCGCCTCATGAAGAAGTTGTTCGCCATGGCTTTTGGCCTGTTGTGGTTGGCGTCCGTTTCGGCGGGAGCCGCCCCAACTGGCAACCCTTATGAGGCCGCCGGGGAGGTGGTCACTAACAGTGCCTTGGATCTTCTGGTTCAAAAGCGGTTGACGCAATTGGGGTTGCAGCCGGCCAATCCCTGCTCTGACGCAGTTTTCCTCCGTCGCGTTTTCCTGGATATCATTGGCACGCTGCCAACGGCGACCGAGGCCCGGGATTTCTACCTGGATCGCCGTCCAGGAAAGCGGAACCGTTTGATAGACAGTTTGCTGGAGCGCGAGGAATTTGCGGATTACTGGGCGATGAAGTGGTCGGATTTGTTGCGGGTGAAGGCGGAATTTCCGATCAACCTCTGGCCGAATGCCGCGCAGGCTTACCACCGGTGGATTCGCACCTCGATCAAGGATAACCTGCCCTACGACCAGTTTGTGCGGCGGTTGCTCACGGCCAGCGGCAGCAATTTTCGTGTGCCCCCGGTCAATTTCTACCGGGCTTTGCAGAACAAGGAACCGGCCGGGTTGGCTGAGGCGGTGGCACTCACTTTCATGGGCACCCGGGCCGACAAATGGCCCAGCAACCAACTGGCGGGTATGTCGGCTTTCTTTGCCCAGATTGATTACAAGAACACCGGCGAGTGGAAGGAGGAGATTGTTTTCTTTCAGCCCGGCAAATCCAACGCCCCGGTCATCGGGGTGTTTCCGGATGGCACCCGCGCCCGGTTGACGCCGGATCGCGATCCCCGGGAGGTGTTTGCCGATTGGCTCTTGGCTTCCGGAAATCCCTGGTTTGCCCGTAATCTGGCCAACCGCGCTTGGTATTGGCTGCTGGGGCGCGGAATCATTCACGAGCCGGATGACATCCGGCCCGATAATGCCCCGGTCAATCCCGAGCTGCTGGCCTACCTGGAGCAGGA
>CAIYYI010000043.1 GCA_903930345.1 uncultured Verrucomicrobiota bacterium | reverse complement strand
CCGCGAATCGTTCCGGCTCTGCCGCGAAGGACTGGGGCCTGATGCGCTGATAGACGAGCGGAATCTTGGCGAGTCCGGGCGGCCGTGTCTGGATCTGACGGCGGGTTTGGTGGACACGCAGCGCAATTGGAGCGATTCAAACCAGTTCGTGCCGGCCATGGTCACGATAGGTGGGTTGCGCTGGTACAAAAATCGCACCGTGTTCAACTACTACCCCGACAGCAAGAAAGTGCATGGCTGCTCGAAGGAGATCCGCCGGTCCATGCTGACGATGGTGTATCTGACCAGTGGCCGCATTGACCTGGCTACGTCATTCACGCTGTTCACGCCGGAGATCGTCCACGATTTCACGCGCATTTACCCCGCGTACCGCGAGCCGTTCACGGCCCGGCCGCTGGACGCCTTCACCGGCGTGGCGGATCCCCGGGTGTATGACCTGGAGTTGACGCCGGAGTGGCATCAAGTGGCGCTGTTCAATAGCGGGAGCAAGAGCGACAAGGTGGTGGTCCCGCTGAGCGGGGACCGCGTTGCCAGTGGTGCCATCGGCCTGGATCCGGCAGGCATGTATTACGTGTATGATTTCTGGGCGGATGCCCTGGCCGGGAAGATCCCGGGAACGGGGGTGATTGAGAAGACCCTTGAGCCATCACACTGTGCCATGCTTTCAGTGCGGAAGGTGAAGGAGGAGCCGCAAGTGCTGTCCACCAGCCGCCACGTCTTGCAGGGCTGGGTGGATCTGACCAACGTGAAATGGGATGCTGCGACCAGACAACTCACCGGCACCGCCAAGGTGATTGGCGGCGAACCGTTCCGAATCGTGCTGGCCGGCAACGGATTCAAACCTGCTCGTGCCAGCACGGCGACCGGACGGGTGCATCTGGATACGCACCCAAGCGGCGCCGATTACGCTACGCTGGTGCTGGAGAACAACACCACGAGCGACGCGGCTTGGAGCGTGAGGTTCGATGAATAGACTCTTGCTGATTCAGCCCCTTGAAGGTAAAGAAAGCAAAACCTTGAACAAAGTGAAACACACACCAAAATACTTGGTCGCATTGCTGCTGGCATCGCTGGCCGATTTGACGGCGGGCGCCGCGGAAAAACAGCCCATGCCGAAAGAGGATGTGGTCAGCATTCCCGCCATCGTGCAGGGCCTGTGTGTCGCCAATGCTTTTCAGTCCAACATGGTTCTCCAGCGCGACAAGCCGCTAAACATCTGGGGTTGGGCTGCACCGGGCGAAGAGGTTGCCGTGGTGTTCGCCGGACAGCAGGTCCAGGCCCGAGCGGCGGCGGATCGGGCCTGGCAGGTGGCGCTCAAGCCGATTCCCGTTAACCGCGTCCCGCAGACCATGACGGTCAAGGGAAAGAGCACGACGCTGACGCTGGAGAATATCCTGGTCGGCGACGTCTGGATTCTGGGCGGACAGAGCAACATGGAATTTCCCATCAGCAACGTTGACGACGGGGAACTGGAAATCGTCTCGGCCAACTTCCCGCAGATCCGGCTCCTGACCATACCGGTGGGGAAGGGCTTCGCATCGGTCCACAGCTTCGAGCGCCTCCACGAGTGGAGCGATTGGTCCAAGCGGCACTTTCGCAAGGGCGACTGGGACATCTGTTCGCCGGAAACCGTGACGGAGTTCTCGGCGATCGGGTATATCTTCGGGCGGCGGGTCCACATGGCCAGCGGTGTGCCGATCGGGCTGATTGATGCCTCGATCGGCGGGACTACCGTTG
>CAIYYI010000042.1 GCA_903930345.1 uncultured Verrucomicrobiota bacterium | reverse complement strand
CCTTCTCCATTTCCTTGTCCATGCGCTCCTGCCAGAGACGCTCCTGGCGGTTGACCTCGTACTCGGCGCGGCGCACGCCGGGCAGCGCGTTTTTCTCCTCGGTGGCCGTCAGGGCGGCCAGCTCGGGCGTCTTCATCACGGTGGGGCGGATCATGACGATCAACTCCACCTTTTCGGTCTTGTCGGTGGAACCCCGGAAGGCGGCACCCAACACCGGGATGTCCTTGAGGAAAGGCACGCCCGACTTGCTGTTGGACTTGGTGTTGCGGATGAAGCCGCCGAGCATGATGGTTTCCCGGTCACGCACGGAGACCTTGGTTTTGGCCTGGCGGTCGATGGTGGTGGGCACGTCATTGTTATCAATGCGCTGCGGCCGACCCAGCTCCTGGATGCGCTGCTCGATATCCATGACCACCAAACCATCGGAATTGATGAGCGGCCGCACCGCCAGGCTGATGCCGACCTGGGTCTGCTGATAAGAGGAGCGGTTGCCTCCGCCGACGCCATAGTAATCCATGCTGCCGGTGATGTAGGGGATGGTGTTACCCACGAACAGGGTCGCCTCCTCCGCGTGGGAGGTTTGAATCCTCGGCCGGGAGAGCACATTGATGCGGCTGTCCTCAGCGATGGCGGTGAGGGCGAAATCAAAATCGTTGCCGAACTTGCCGAAGTAGCTCAGGCCGCTGGCCAGGCCATTGGTGGCGCCCGCCAGGGAGAACGGATCCTGCAAGGAGGCCCCGTTGTTGACGCCACCGGCACCGGTGAGCTTGCCGCTGGACTGCGCCCGCTGGAGATAGCTCATGCCCACGCTGCTGGAATCACCCAGGTTGACCTCCATGATGATGGATTCGATCAGCACCTGCGCCTGCATGTCATCCAGCTTGGCGATGATGTTGGTGATCATCGGCAGATCCCGCTTTTCCGCAAAGATCAGCAGGGAGTTCAACCGTTCGTCAGAAATGATTTTGGCCGCGCCCAGGATTTGGAAATCCCCGGTGGAGGAGGCCGCCTTGGCGACGATGCTCTTCAACCGGTCGGCCAGCGATGATTGGCCGGCCCCGGGCGACACGGGAGTGGGGGTGTTCATCATGCCGCCGGAGGAGTTGTAACCCTGCATGCCCGAGGTGCCCCCCATGCCCCCCATGCCACCGGAACGATTGCCCATGGAACTGGAGGATGAGAGGCCGCGCCTTCCGGTGCTGCCCCCGCCCACGCTGGTGCTGCTGCCGCCGGTGATCAGGCCGCCCAGCACGGAGGAGATATCGGAGGCCAGGGCGTACTTGATGGGAATCACCACCGGCTCCACATCCATGGGGATGCTGACGTCAATCTTATCCAGCATTTCCAACATCCGTTTGACGTTGTCCGAGTAATCGCGGATGACGAGCATCCCGCTGCTGTCAATGGCAGTGACGCCATTGGCAATCTTGCTGAAGGGCGTGAGGGCGGCGACGACTTCAGAGGGTTTGGCGTTGGTCAACTGCCGCAGATAGGTCACAAAGGGGGACATCTCGGGCAGTGAGCTGATGTCGTCGCCCGTGCTGAAGGACTTGGCGGTCTGGAACACCATGGCCTCAGGCACCACTTTAACGAATTTTTCCCCGACATCCACCAGGGTGATGCCATTCATTGACAGAACGGTTCCGATGGCCCGGATGGCCTCGGATTTGGTGAGGTCCGTCTGGGTTTTGATGGTGATTTTGACATCGGTCAGGGCGGCGGGACGCAGCAGGGTGCGGTTCACCAGTTCGGCATAAACCTCGAGCACCGCGCTCAGATCCGCCGCCTGAAACTTGATCACCCCGGCGCCAATGGTCGGCTCGCTGACGTCGTTGGTTTTCATTTTAGCCACCAGGTTGGTGCCCGGGGGTATCACCAGATCCGCTGGAGTTGCAACTCCGGGAACGGCGGCGGTCGGTGTAAGGGCGGGGGCCACGGGTGACACTGGCGCGGCCGGTGCGGTCAGAGAGGGGAGCGTCGCGGGGTTGCGCGTGGGCAGGGTGAGGGAGGGCGCAGCCGGCATTGATGGCAGCGCGGGGGTGGCGCGCGGCTTCACGGCGGCATTGGTGCCGGTGCGCACCGGCCGGGGGGGCAGCGCGGGGAATGCCGGTGGCTGCTGCGCCTGCAACAGGGCCGCCATCACCAGTGAAAGGGTCGCTAAAATGATTTTTTTCACGGTCGTAAATCTATTAACAATGGTCCGCGCCAAAAGTTCTTAAAAAAGCGGCGGGCACGCTCACGATTGCGGCCCCCGGCCGCCCGGTTTTTCCGGGCCGCGCGTCGGTTTGCTGTTGAACTGCTTTTTCGGGTAACGGCCAATCACCGTCACGCTGCCCACCAGCTTTTGCTGGCTGGGATCCGGCTTCAAATCCATGTCCCGCACGCGCAGCAGGGAATTGCCCGCGCCCAATTGCACCAGGAAATCGACCAGCTCCTTCTCGCCGCTGATGAACCGGACGGTGACGCGCTGCTCCTCGAAGAACGGGTTGTTGGCCACCGCCCCGCCCCCGCCGGGAGTCTGGCTCTGCACGGTGATATTGGCGGAGGCGGCCGCCGAGAGCACGGTTTGCACCAGCGTCAGCGCCTGCTCCTCACTGGCCACAAAGGAGCCCTGGTCCTGCAGCTCCTCCCGCTTTTTCTGGTAGGCGGGGATGTTGTTGGTCTCCTTTTGGAAACGGTCGCCGGTGCGCTGCGCCTCATCAAATCTGGTTTGATAAACGGTCCACTCCTTGAGCTTGGGGGGCAGCAGCCAGGCGTTGAGCACCACGAACAGGACAGCCGCCGCCACGACCACGAGCCGCCGCTCCTGGGGACGCAAATTCAGCTTGTCAAACAGCGTCATCATTCGAGTTCAGCCCGGTTAAGTTCGCAGTTGAAGCTCCAGGTGATATTGCCCCCGCCACGCCCCGACATGGTGGGCGGGGTCACCTTGCTGAACAACAGTTGGCCATTGGCCTCCAGCTTGCGCACGGACGCGTTGTAATCGGTGATCTTGGCGTTTTGATCCTGGGCGGCAACGCCAAAGATGGTCACCACCTTGCCACGGGAGAAGGAAAGGGAGGTGAGGGTCAGCTCCTCCGGCAGCGGCTCGACGATGGAACCCCACCCATCCAGCACCGCGTTCTTGAGGTTCAACTGGTCCTGCAATACCTGGATCTGCGCCTTGAGCTGCAGCGCGTTGGTGTAGGCGAGGCTCATCGAGCCGGCCCGGTCCTGGGCCTGCTCCACCCGGTACTTGAGCACCTCCAGCACCCCCAGATAAGCCAGCACGCCCGCCAGATAAATCAGCACGATGAAGCCCAGCCCACCCATCCAAAGCTTGTCGATGAAGTTCTGCCGGTACCGGTCCGCCACATCCGGCGGCAGCAGACTGGAACGGCTGCCCACCTGGGCGGCCCGCCGGGCCGTCAGCCCGGCCCGCTGGGAGACGGGCACATCGGCCACGACCGTGGGTGGGGCACCGGAGATTTCCCGGATGACCGGAGCCCATAAATCGGCGCTGCGCCCTTCTGCCACCAAATTCCAGCGGGGTGGGGAGGTCAGCCAGCCTTCGAGTTCCCCCGCCCAAAGCGTCTCCAGCAATTGTTCCCGCAACAACGGTGTGGGATCTCCCTCGGTCGGAACCTGGATGAAGCCGATATGCCGCAGCAGGCCATCAAACCACCAGGCGGCCAGCCAGAGGTCGAGAGCCTCCTCCTTGACCGGGTAAAGCCAGACCCCGTCCGTCTTGACGCCGCTCGCGATCAGCCGGTCGAGCACCGGGGTTTCAAGGCGGTCCGCCTGGTATCCCTGTCCCTCCAGCTTGCCAATGAACGCCTCCACCTGGCTGCGTTCGGCCACCATCACCACCAGGGTCTGCTCCTGGGGGGTGGCCCCGGGCACCTTTTCCACGGACCAGACAATCTGGGCCACGGGCAGCGGGGAGAGTTTTTCGAGCTGAAACTCCACCATGGAGAGCGTCTCCGTCCAATCCGTCAGGGGCAGTTGGAGGACGCGCAGGAAAACCTGGTCGGGCGGCAGGAGGGCGATGTTGAGCTTGCTGCTCCAGAGCGTGGACCAGCCCTTGCCGATGGCGCTGGCGGAAAAGCGCTCGGAAGGCAGGCAGGTGAGATCGCGCTCCAGTTTGTAATCCTCACCGGAGGCGCCAAACTGCCAGAGCTGCCGATTGCCAGCCTCCCGGAGAACATTGCATGTTTGCCAGCGTGCCATGGGTTATCGTTTGCCTGTCTTTTCCCGCACGGGGATTTTGTCTTCCTCAATCAGGTCGAAGTGCTCCTCCGTCTGTGTGACGCGCAGCACCTCTTCGAGGGTGGTCTGACCCAGCTCGACCTTTTTCCAGCCGTCCATGCGCAGGGTGCGCATGCCGATTTCCATCGCCTTTTGCGCCACCACGGAGGCAGGGGCGCGGCTCATGACCAGCGGGCGGATGGGTTCGCTGACCACCAGCAATTCATAGATGCCCATGCGCCCCTGGTACCCCAGTTGGCGGCAATGCTCGCAGCCCGTGCCCCGGTAGAACTTGGCGGTGGCGATCTCCGCCTCGGGGAAACTGATCTTGCGCAGGTAATCCGGCGTCACGGTCTGCTCGACTTTGCAGTGCTTGCAGATGGTGCGGACCAGGCGTTGCGCCAGCACGGCTTCCACCGAGGAGGCCACGAGGAAGGGCTCAATGCCCATGTCGATCAGCCGGGTGAAAGCGCTGGGC
The DNA here is from genome assembly GCA_903930345.1 of uncultured Verrucomicrobiota bacterium. Lineage (GTDB taxonomy): Bacteria > Verrucomicrobiota > Verrucomicrobiia > Limisphaerales > CAIYYI01 > CAIYYI01. Next base: position 2,987 of record CAIYYI010000042.1, on the reverse strand, counting down.
GCGTCATTCGTGTGCAAGGTGCTGAAGACCAAGTGGCCGGTCAGCGCGGCACGGATGGCGATCTCCGCCGTTTCCAGGTCGCGAATCTCACCCACCATGATCACATTCGGGTCCTGGCGCAAAATGTGGCGCAGGCCCATGGCGAAGGTCAGCCCGATATCGGAACGCACCGCGATCTGGTTGATGCCCTTCAGCTCGTACTCCACCGGCTCCTCAATGGTGATGATGCGCTTGGTGACGGAGTTGATGGTGCTGAGAAAGGCGTAAAGGGAGGTCGATTTGCCCGACCCGGTGGGGCCGGTCACCAGCAGAATGCCATGCGGCTTGATGATCAGCTCGCGCAAGGAGTTCTCCTCCAACCGGGAGAATCCGAGTTTTTCCAGGCTGAGGAAGATCTTGCCGCGGGTCAGCAAACGCAGGGAGACACTCTCGCCGTACACCGTGGGCACGGTGGAGACACGGATATCCAGCTCCTCCCCCTTGATGCGCACATTGATACGGCCGTCCTGCGGCAGCCGCTTCTCGGCGATGTTCATGCCGGACATGACCTTGATGCGGGAGATCAGGGCCGCCTGGTAGCGCTTCAACTGCGGCGGCATGGGGGTCTGGTTGAGGATGCCGTCAATGCGGTAACGGATGCGCAGCTCGTCCTCGGCCGGTTCAAAGTGGATGTCCGTCGCCCGGTCCTTGAAGGCCTCCCAGATGATCTGGTTGACGAACTTGATGACGCTGGCCTCCTGCTCGTTCTCGGTGATCTCCTTGTCACCGGGCAGGAGGAACTCCATCGGATCCTCGTCCTCCTCCATCTCATCCAGGGTTTCCGCGCCCACGCCGTAGTACTTCTTGAGGGCCTTTTCAATCTCATCGCGGGAGGCCAGGGCCAGTTGCACCGGACAGCCGGCATCAAACTGCACGGCAGAGATCATGGCGGCATCGAAAGGATTGGAAACCACCACCTGGAGGGTGCCGTTGTCAAAACTGCACGGCATGACCGAATATTGGAAGGCGACCTTGGTGGAAATCTTCCCCCGGGCCTCGGCCGGCACGGTCAGCTTGGGCAGATCCACAAAGGGAATCGCCATGGCCACCGCCAGTTTTTGGAGGAAGGAATCCTCCGAGACCCCGCGCTCGCGGCAGAGAAAGGGCAGCAGTGATTCCTGCGTTCCGGCTTCGGTGGCCTGCCGCCAGGATTGGCACCAAGCCGCAATCTGCGACGGATCGGTTTCCGCCGCTTGCGCCAGCAATTCTTTGACTGGTAGGTAAGCCATTGCAAATACTTGGTACTAATTCCAATGAACTTTCAAGATGAGCCTAATGCGCTTGTTCTTTGGGCCGCTGGCGTCGTTGCTCGCTCGTTACAGATCACTGCGGATATGCGCCTCGCTCGCGCCTAGCCAGCGGCCCAAAATCCGGCGCGCCTTAGGCTCATCTTCAAATCTCATTGGAATAGATAACGCCGCAAGGTAAGAAAAGTTGCGACCGAGGTCAAAGAATAAACCCGGGGAAAATCACCCCAACACACCCCCTGCCTGGGCCGGCGGTTGGACAGACCCGGATTTCATGGGGGTTCAAACCCCTCCCAACCGGTGCGAACAAAGGTTTATCAGCGTGCAGAAATCAAACTTAATTGCTATATAAATGTTTCATAGCGAGTCAGTTGGGATTTAAAAATCGGAATGATCGCGGATACAAACCGGTATCGGACCTATTTGAAACGGGGCACCCCACCGGGTTTTGGATTTTCGCATTGAGACCTTGGAAATCCAAAGATTTGGCACTTTATGGCACCTTTCGGCACTCTTTGGCCCCTTTTGGCACCCGGTTTTGTGGCGGCGCACGGAAAACGGAAGGGTTGGCTGAAGCCGGAGATGGAAGATGGAAGTTGGGAGTTGGGACGACCACTGACAATAGACCACTGACTTGGGGATGGTTGATGGCAAAAGATGACTAAACGTGACCAGAGGTGACCGGAGGTGACCGGAAAATGAAATTGGGCGGATAGGCGGAATGGGGACGGCTCGGCAGTCCCGCAGAGCGGGACCCACCGGGTTCCGGATTTTCGCAGGTGGTGGTGTTATGGGGCACGGACAGGGCCGGAAGGGGGTTGGGTTCATGGCGTGGACCTTGATTCGGGGTGGCGAATTAGACGATTTTGTACTTTCTTGTACTTTTTTAGCCGGTTTTTCGGGTTTTTGGGTGATCGTACAATAAAAGTACAGTGGCTGAGGGCCGATGGGAGAGGGAACCAAGGCTCAAGGCTAAATGCTGAAGGCCCAAGTTTAGAGAGCGGAAATGCGGAGGGGGGACACGCAGAGGCGATTGACCACGAATTATTCGAATGGCACGAATAGAAAGCTGGGTGCAAACCGGGCGGGTACGCCTGTGGGGCGGTAAACCAGTGCTTCGGTGTGCCGCGGAATGGCTATGGGGGTTGGCGTTGGTTTTCATGGCGGTTTTCAGGTTTTTCGGGTTTGTAGTCAGGACTACAATTTCGGTTTTCGAGGGTGATTTCAAATCGGACCAAATCGGACCAAATCGGACCATAAAACTTTTTTTTCGCGGACCGATTTGAAATGACATTATTCGGCATCCAATTTTTGGGCTGATGGTTACGTCGATATTCAAATCGGACTGTTTTTGAGTTCAAATCGGACCCGGTCCGATTTGAAAATGTAGGAATAGCAGCACGAAACGGGACAAAAGCTGAAACGCTGACAAGCTGACATGCTGAAATCCAAGGACAAACACGGGCCAAGTGTCGTGGACCGGAATGGATTGCACACGAAGAAGGGGCAGGCAAGACGGGGACGCTTCGGCGGGAGCCTCACCATGGGGAACGCGGAACTCGGAACGCGGAGGTAAAGACGGGGACGGCTCGGCGGGAGCCTCTCCCCACCGGGTTTTGGGTTTTCCCTCCTGCTGGGGCAAACGATCTCCCGGAACTTCGGCGCAGTGCCACCAAGAGCAATGTCAAAAAACGGTCGGGT
>CAIYYI010000041.1 GCA_903930345.1 uncultured Verrucomicrobiota bacterium | reverse complement strand
GAATCGATTCCCTGATAACCTGATATTGGCGGACAAACTGGGAAATGTTTCCTAGTTTCATTATGCATTGCCATTAACGTTAAACCCACGGGAAGCCGGAGTCAATCCGGAAACTGGGAAACCGCAGAAACTCGTGATCGCCCCCGCCAGGTATAACACGGGACCCGGTCATCTGAATGCGGATGGTGGATTGCGTGGGGGACGGCGGGCTTGTTCAAACAGGGGCGTATTAGGCCACGAGTGTCTTCCTCAAATCGTCGAGCGTCCTGACTCCACCGCACTGCCGCTCCAACGAACGGGCGCGAGAAAGAAATGACGCAACAACTGCTCGGTCTGGTGCGCCGTCGGGACGGAGACGGAAACCGCCAGCGCGAAAAGTGGTGACGGGAGCAACTACCTCCCCGATGAAACGCTGGCCAGTATCGTCGCAGAACTCATACTCGCCGTTCTCAATGTCAATCGCCTCAACATGCGACTCGGCCTCTGTCGCGGACGAAAACAGATGGAGCAGACTGCCGTTGGTTTCGAGGACCAGCAACATGGCGGAGCGGCCTTAACGCAGAGTGCAGCCGCGCCCGGCCAAAGGCGGCCGAAAAACGACGAGGCGTTCTCCCGGCGTCGGCTGCCACGATACGTTAGACATCTCGGTCGTCATTTCTTTACTCCTGCCTTCGTGAGAATCTTCTCAATCACTGCCTGTGGAAAAATACGATCAAGTGCGTCGGGATGCGAGACAACGTCAGTGCGGGGAACGAAGTCAGTAATGTCGAATCGCTTCTTCTCAATGGCGGCTACTCTGACTGCTCCCTCAATCACTGTCTTCTCTGCGTTGGTGGCCCTTAGCCAGAGGTAAAACTTCGGATAGGCAACTCCGCCCTGTGTCGGGCCGTCCCGGAGAAGCTCGTAATCCACTGTCAGCTTGTCTCCGTGTGTCGGCTTCAGATAAGCGGTGAGGTCTCGTATCAGAAACGGCCGAAAATCATTCGTGCTCGGAACATTCGCGGCGACATGCAACTCGGCAACACCGGGAATCTGTGCGCGGCAAGATGCACAAGCTAGGAACGCGGAGGCCAGCAACAGTGTAAGGCGATAATTCATGGCGTGCGCATAGAGGTGTCTAACAGTAATATTGAACGAACTTTTCGTTCGTTGTTACCGGTGGCTTGGTTTTCATTAGGATGGCGATATTGGAGAAGGAATTCCGCGTTGGCAAGGGCGAATGGAAGGATGAAAAAACGACTGCGGGACCACGAATTGCCGGACGGCTCAGCGGGGCCGCCATTCGGTGGAGCGCCTGTTATCCGTTCCTCTCGTCATTTAATTTCACCAACAAGCGATACACCTCTATATCCTTGCCATAAAACATGTTGAACATCCGGAGAAATCCCAGCACTGAAATCCCGATGAGTTGGATGCCAAGAATTCCAAACGCAACTCCAGAAATGAAGTTTGTGTCTTGAAGCAAGCCGCCAATTTTCTCGGACTTGTCAACCAGCATCTTTACCAAAAAGATCACGGTCGCGAGGCTGCCGATGCCAAAGAATCCAAGCACCAGACGCTTATCCTTCTGCTGATCCATTTGGCGAATGTGTGACCTCGCGTAGGCCACGATCTCGTCGTCAGTATGCTTCATTCGGATAGCAGCCATATTAAACACCCCTTTGGCTCGTGGTTACCTGTGGCTTTTTCATTAGGCTGTCGATATTGGACAGGCAAACCTGAGTTGGCAAGGGCAAATGGAAGGCTGAGAAAAGACTACGGGACCACGGGCCATGGGACCAAAACAGACGGGGACGGCCCACACAAATGCGGATTGTGGATTGCGGAGTGCGGATTTGGCGGGAGCCCCTGACGAACTCGGAACGTGGAACGCGGAACTCGGAAGTTTACCAGGGCGGCCTGCGACCGGCTGGCCGAATGCGGACAAACCAGACTGCGGCAATCGAATTACCCGGGATGCCCCCTTAACGGCGAACGAACCACACCACACTCTGGGCCGACCCCTTCACGACCATTTAACCAATGAAGCCAGACTCTTGTCTGATCCCTAGATGCCGTGTTCGCTGCAGCGCATTATTAGGTGTCGTCGTCATCTGACTCAATAGTGTGGTCATCTGGTGCTGGCTCTGGTGGTGGACGAAGCGAGAACCTGCCAAGGACTGCAAATAACAAACTCGGCACTCCAATGACCACAAATCCAAGAAGCGCATTGAATGGTGATGCGTCGCTCCGCCGGCCAGTGACGGTGAAAGACTTGTCGGTAAGGAAGAACTCGTGAACCAGATAAGCCGCGTAGGAAACAGCGACCATGCCTGCGAGAAATCGGAAAGCCCAGAAGCCGATGCGTGGCGGCAGCCAGAAACCCGCGAGCAGGCAGAAGCACATCAACTCCATGCCAACCATCAGCACCACACGCCCAAACGTCCACTCGTCAATGCACAAGGGCATGACGACTGCGAACAGCAAGACAAACGGTGAGAGTGCCCAGCGGATAAATCCGCCGCCTCCAAACAATGTCTGTCCGAATTTGCTCATGGCGTGCTAACGACACCTAACGACGCGCATCAGCGGTGAGTGCCAGCCGCCGATGACGTGAGAACTGCAAGCAGCCTGAACGGCTGGCTCTCATCCGCTGAATGCTGTGGTTAGCTCCCGGTTGCGTTCTCATTGGGCGAACAAATCCTGCACGAGG
>CAIYYI010000040.1 GCA_903930345.1 uncultured Verrucomicrobiota bacterium | reverse complement strand
TAGCGGCAAAAACCGGCCAAGTCAGGGGTTTCCAGCGTTCGTCGCCAAGGCCCACCTCCCCGGGAATCTTCGCCTGGATTTTGAAAAAACGTGCCTTTTGACTGGTTGCGGGGATGGTAATTCCACATGGCCATATCCAGTTCCGCCCACGTGTGCGCCTGTCCGGCAGGCATCAGGAAAGCGCTTAGTTCCGCCACCAATTGCCCCACCTGGCCGCCTTTGGGATCGGCATCACCCGCCAACAAATCCAAAATCTCACGTCCACGATTCTGGTATTCCCGCCGGATGGAAGGGACTTCCAGGCAACGGGTTTGATCAATGACCCCGGCCTGGTGTTCCCGGGGGATGAACATCATATCCAAGTCCCAAGGCAAAGGCACCCATAGACCTTGTGCCGGTTGATAGAAGAGATGGTTGGCTCCGTGACGCAAATCAATGTTGGCCACCAAGCGATTGACCGCGTGAAAATTGAAATACGCCTCCAGATTGAGGTTGGTGCGCCACCAATTGCCAGTCGCCCCCCGACGTGAATGCTCCATGAAGTAATCCCAAGCCCGATTGTCTTGGGCCCCCGAGATTCCACGATGCTTGAGTCCGCTCTCCGGGCTGTAAATGTCCCCCGGAGGCAATTGCTGGTCCTTTAGCCAGGCACCATCGTAATCCTGCACCACCAAATAGAGTCCCCAGAGATCTCCGTCATACTGGTTGCCAACCGGCGCTTCCTCGGGCGCATCCACCACTCTGAACTGGACCCAGTGGGTGCGCGGTGCTGGCAACCCCGCCAACGCATAAGCCCGGAAAGAGACCGCCTCCTCCATTCCGGACAAACCCCGGTTTATTTGTGCCCAGGGACTGGCACAGGCATTGAGGCTAAAGCTGTTCCATCTTGAGGCAAAAGTCTGGCCGTAATTATCCCTGGGCTCAAATTCCTGCTCGGGATTGAACTTGAACGCCCACTTGTTTTTGCCGGCGACGTAGGTGCTGGCCTGTCCACGATTGCGAAATTGAATATGATCATAGACCTTGCCCCCGTACACCAGAGTGCCCGGAAACCGTTGCTTATTGGCGGAGCCATCCCATTGGCTTCGAGGAACATCCCCAGCGCGCGCCAGCAGATGGTAAACCGGCAGCGTGCGCATGAAGTTGGCGGAGAAAGTCAGATTGGAACCTTGTGGCCGGAGTTTTCCCTGCCAGGCCGGAACGCCATCATAGGTAAACCAGGCAAAATTGGGGCAGGCCGACGCCGGATCCGGCACCACGCTGGTCCTCCCATCCGCCGTTTCCAACCGGAAGCGATAGCGCACCAAATGCCGATGTTTTTGTTGTTCGGCCGGAATTTTGCAGGAATACACCCCATCCCCCCGCTTGCGATCCCCCTCCCGTCCATCGTCCCGCATGGCGACAGATTGCCAGACATTGGAAAAGCCGGAATCTCCTTTGGCCACATATTTTCCCGGCTCGATTCCCTGATATTCCAGCACCACCGCAGACCAACCCTGCGGCTGGGCCACCCGGGTGGTCACCAGCACCGGTTGGCCACTTTGAGGTTGCTCTGGCACATGCCGAACGGCCACCACCCTGGGGAACGCCGGCAGGGTGGGGACAGAATTGGTGCCCCCTGGAATCGACCCCACCTTTCTTGTCGCCGTCAATCCGGAGTGGGGCCGGTCGAGGGAACCCGCGGTTTCGACCGCTGCGCTGGCCACCTGCGCCAAGGCAGCAACGATTCCCACCAGACTCGCAAAAGATTTCAAGGTAGATTGAATGCAAAACCATTAACAGCAGCGACACCCCCATGGCAAGCCCGGGCCGGACACGGGTGCCACAGAAATGAATAAAGCGATGATTGAGGCCAATTCAAAGTTGACTCTGCGCCCGAATGGAGTTGAATGGTGGAGGTATGCAAAGGCCTAACATCAAACGCGTCTTTTCCTTTTTCACCCTTCCCTCATTCGCTGGCGGCACAGTGGCATCCCTCTTAAGTTTGGGAGCCGCCGTCTGGCTGGGCAACCTGAATTCCGCCCGGGCGGATGTTCGCCTGCCCTCGATTTTCAGCGATGGAATGGTTTTGCAACAAAACGCCTCCGTACCCGTCTGGGGCTGGGCGGATGTGGGGGAGGAAATCACCGTCGCGTGACAGGGACAACGGGTCACCACCAAGGCCAAGGACGGACGCTGGATGGTGCGCCTGCTCAATTTGAAGGCTGGCGGCAGCCCGGAATCGTTCACGGTGGATGGCAAGAACCGCATCCGTTTCAACAACGTCCTGATCGGGGAGGTTTGGATTTGCAGCGGCCAATCCAACATGGAATGGCCCCTGAGCCGCTCGCTGGAACCCCAGGAAGACATCGCCAAATCCGACCTCCCGAACATCCGCCTCTACACGGTGCCCAAGAATAAAGCCAGCGAACCCCAGGCGGATGTGAAATCCGTGTGGCTGGAATGCAAACCCGTGAACACCCCGTGGTTTTCCGCCGTGGCATTCTACTTTGGCCGGTCGCTTGAACAAGCCCGCAAAGTTCCCATCGGTCTGATCCACACATCGTGGGGTGGGTCGCCGGCGGAAGTCTGGATGAGCCGTTCGGTGCTTGAATCCAACCCGAACTACCTGCTCGACATCATTGTCCCCTCCGACTTGGCCGTCAAAAAGCACAAAGACGCCTTGGCAGCCTACCAGGAGCAGGTGGCCGCCCTCAAACGGGAAGGCAAAACCGCCACCAACCAACCGCCCAGGTCTCCCGGTTGGGTTCCGTCCGAACTCTTTAACGGCATGATCAACCCCATCGTTCCGTTCGGGGCGCGCGGCGCCATCTGGTACCAGGGCGAGTCCAACGCCGGCCGGGCGCACCAGTACCGCACCCTGTACCCGGACATGATCAAGAACTGGCGCACGGTCTGGGGCGTGAAAGACTTCACCTTCCTCGCCGTTCAATTGGCCCCTTTCAAGGCCCGCAAGACCGAACCAGGCGAAAGCGACTGGGCGGAGCTGCGTGAGGCGCAACTTCTGGCCACCAAGATGCCCGGCGTCGGGATGGCGGTGATCACTGACTGCGGCGACGAGAAAGACATTCATCCCAAGGCCAAAAAGCCCGTGGGTGAACGCCTCGCGTTGCTGGCCCGAGGCCTTGCCTACCGCGAGGCGGGCCTGGTGTATTCCGGGCCGGTGTACAAGAGCCTGTCAGTGAAAAAGGACAAGGCCGTTCTGCGCTTTGACCATGTCGGCGGCGGTCTGGTGGCCAAGGATGGGGATCTGAAGGGCTTCGCCATCTGCGGTGAAGATCGCAAGTGGGTCTGGGCCAAGGCGGAAATCACGGGAAAGAAAGACGACGAGATCACCGTCTCCCATGCCTCCGTCACCAAACCGGTGGCCGTGCGCTATGGCTGGGCGGACTTCCCCGAGGTCAACCTGTTCAACAAGGAAGGCCTGCCCGCCACACCCTTCCGGACCGATGACTTCCCGATGATCACCCAACCCAAGGCTAAGTAAGCCTGACGGTGCCCGTTTTACAAAGCCGCTGCTGGCCAGGTTGCAGCGGCTTTTTTGTGCTCCCGACCGGGAGGTTGTCCTTGTTCAAAACCAGCCTTGCATGTAGAATGTCCATGAAATAATCACCCTTAAAAATCTGCACACCCCATGAACGATCAGAGTTCTTCTTCGGCGCAAAGCAACCGCATGAACCGGCGTGAAATGCTGGGCACCAGTGCCAGCCTGGCGGCGCTTGGCGCACTGGGCCTCAGCCAGGGCGGCTGCGCCTCCTCCCCAACCGCCACCGCGCCCGCGGCCACCAAAGGCCGCATCAAACACTCCCTGGTACACTGGTGCTATGAGGCCTTCGGCAACAAATGGAACGGCGAGCAAATCTGCCAGGTCGCCAAGCAGATGGGCTGCGTGAGCGTGGAACTCACCGCCCCCGAGGTTTACCCGATCATCAAGCAGCATGGGCTGACCAACGCCATCGTCCAAATCAACATGAATCCAGACCCGCCGTTCCTGCGCGGGTTCAACAACCCTGACAACTGGCCCAAACTCGTGAAGGCCACCACGGAGGCAATTGACGCTGCCGCACAGTACGGTTTCCCCAATGTCATCTGCTTCACCGGCTACAGCGCGAAAAACCCATCTGACCCTAACAGCTCGCACATCTCGCCCGAGGAAGGTGCCCGCAACTGCGTCACCGGCCTTAAGCAGATCATGGGCTACGCCGAGCAGAAGAAGGTCACCCTGTGCATGGAGATGCTGAACAGCCGCGAAACAACACACCCCATGAAAGGCCACCCCGGCTATCAGGGTGACCATACCGATTATTGCATCGATATCTGCAAGGCCATCAGTTCGCCGCGCATGAAACTCCTGTTCGATGTGTACCACGTGCAAATCATGGACGGCGATGTGATCCGCCGCCTCCGCCAGCACCGGGAGTACATCGGCCACGTCCATGTGGCAGGCAATCCAGGCCGGGGTGAATTGGACAATAAGCAGGAAATCAATTTCCCGCCCATCATGGAAACCCTGCTGGAAATCGGCTACACCGGTTACGTAGGGCAGGAGTTCATCCCCAACCGGGATGCGCTGCAAGGCCTGCGACAGGCGATCTCGCTCTGCGATGTTTAAGCGTTAACCACGCCACGAAAGCAATCGCGCGCGACGGTGCGGGCGCTGTTTCAGCGCCAACCCGCCGCGCATTTTGTTTTTGATTTTCTCCCTTTTCAAGTCCTAGAAAACCCGGTAAGGTTTCCGTGCGTTGTCCGATGGTGTAATGGTAGCACACGGGTCTTTGGAGCCCATAGTCATGGTTCGAATCCATGTCGGACAGCCAATTGATTTTTACTTCGACTTCACGGCTGATGAGGGCGGGCAGTGTCGGTTGCCCCCTGCAGTCCTAGGCCTTTCCCCCAGGCCGTCTGGTTACTTTTTTGTCACCCGAGAGAAAAGTCATCAGCACCGTGGGAGGCGCAAAGTGGATTGCAAATCCGCGCTCCGTTGCACGGTCCACCACCACGGTCGTACTCGTCCCGGTGGGGCACCGATCCAGGGCCTGTGCCGGTCGCTTCCACTTCCTTCATTCCGTACAGCGCAGCTTGCGCCGCAGCCATTGGTCGAGATCTTTAAATACTTGTCCGGTTGGGTTGCCGAACCCCCAAAAGGCGGTGGCAAGCCACACGCACTCCAAGACGCTGTCGTGTGGCAGGCAACCCTCGAAGTCGCGAAGCGTCTTGGACTGCGGCGGCTTGCTGCCGCTTTGTTGGATGACCAAAATCCTGCGTTTTTAAAATGGAATAACGGCAGCCCGATCCAGCACACCCGTTCGTTGTCCGGGCTTCAGCCCGCCAAGGCTGTGACCGTACCGAAGGGAGCAAACACTTGCGGCTGAAATGTCATCGGCACAGGGGCGGCGCAAAGCGGATTGCAAATCCGGGCTCCGTTGCATGGTCCACCACCACGGTCTTGCGCGTCCTGGTGGGTTGCTGATCCAAGCCGTGTGCCGTTCGTTCCCCGGCCAAACAGGCGCATGCTGAGGATTGCGGACAACAAAAAAGGCGACCGGTTAAGATCGCCTTGGTTGGAAATGATGGTCGGGCCAGTTATGCCTTCTCGACTTTTTCGGTGCGCGGCTTGCGCGGACCGCCACGGCGTTCGCCGCGCTCTTCCTTGCCGGCCGCAGGGGCGGGCGCTTCGACCACCACCGGCTGCGGATTGGTGCTCTCAACGCGGACCTTGAGGATGGCGTTCACATCGGCATGCAGGCGCATCTCGACCTCGTGCTCGCCCAGACCGCGAATCGGCTTCTCAAGGTGGATCTTCTTCTTCTCAAGAATGATGTCGAACTGCGTCTTGAGCGCGTCGGCGATGGTGCCGTTCGTGACGGTGCCGAACATCTTGCCATCGTCGCCGGTCTTCACCGTGATGGTGCAGATGAGCTTGGACAAGCTCTTGGCCAATTCCGTCATGGAATTCAGCTCGTGCGCCTCGCGCTCGGCGCGGCGCTGGCGCAGGGCCTCCAGGCGGCGCTTGTTGGCCTGGGTCAGCGGGATGGCAAGGCGCTGCGGATAAAGATAGTTGCGGGCATAGCCAGCGGCCACTTTGACTTGGTCAGACTCGGCCCCGAGGCCGACGATATTGTTGGTAAGAATGACTTCAACCTTTGGCATAACAAAATTCCTGTTCGTTGCTTAAATAAATAGTTGTTGCGACCGGCGCGGATTCGGGGTCAACCGGTCAAAATGGCACATCATCGTCCTCGGGAGGAGGTCCATCCTCACCCGCCGGAGCGGAGGGAGGCGGGGGAGACGCCGGAGCCGGACGGGCGGGACGCGGGGCGGGCACATACGGAGCGGCACCCGGAGCCCCCCCGGGGGCGGCCCCAGGAGATCCCGGTGCACCGGGTTCACCCGAACGCGAATCCATAAACTGGAACCCATCCAGCACAACCCCCAGCTTGCTGCGCTTCTGCCCCGACTGCTTGTCCTCCCAAGTGTCCAGCTTCAGACGCCCTTCGATGAGAATCGGGCGGCCCTTCCGGAAATACTGGCCGATCAACTCCGCCTGCTTTCCGAAGGCGTCAATATCAACAAAAGTCGTCTCGTCCTTGCGCTCGCCGTTTTCAGCGGTGTAGGTGCGATTGATGGCCAACCCGAACTTTGCGATCGCGGTGCCCTTGGGGGTGTACCGCAACTCAGGGTCGCGGGTCAGGTTCCCGGCCAGGATGACTTTGTTGAAGTTGGCCATACGCTTGGGCGCTTGGGCGAATTACTTCGCGACTTCCTTGGGCGCGGGCGCCACCGTGAAGGAGACGCGATAGACGTCCTCGTTCAGGCTGAAGCGGGTGCGCAACTGGGCGATGGCGCCGGGCTGGACCTCAAAAATCACATTCACATAAAACCCGGCCGGGTTTTTCTTGTTGGTCACCCGGGCAAACGGGCGGCGGTCCATCTTCTGGACAGTCTCCACCTTGCCGCCGGCGGCGGTGATGTCGGCAGTGATCTTATCGACGACGTCTTTGACGCCCTCTTCTTTGCCGCTCGTGTTCAAAATGAACAGACCTTCGTACTTTTTCACGCTTTATCTTTCTGCTCCGGGACGGCAATCGCCCCGTTAAACTGGTTCATCGCTTTCTCAATGCCTTGTTCCAACCAGCACAGCACCTGGCCAGAGGCACGATCCAAAACTTTCACCATCAAATCCCATTCCGCCGCCGCAAACCGACCGAGCACATGCCCGGTGATCTGCCGGACCCCGGACACCTGACGCCCAATGCCCAACCGCAGGCGGGGGTAATCCCGCGTGCCCAAGTGCTGCTCAATGGACTCCAGTCCATGATGCCCACCGGGGCTGCCCTGCCCGCGCAACCGCAGCTCGCCCAAAGGCAGATCCGCGTCATCCACCGCCACGATCAACCGGGTGCCGGGCACCTGATAATAATCCATGAGCGCGGACACCGATTCGCCACTGGCATTCATGTAGGTCTGCGGTTTGCAGAGCAACACGCGCACACCGGCCACCCTGACCATGGCGACCTCAGCCTGGAATTTCCGCTCGAAACCCCAGCCCGTCCGGAACTTTCCGGCCAGGTTGTCAGCCAGTAGGAACCCCGCGTTGTGTCGGGTGCGGACATACTCGGCCCCCGGATTCCCGAGTCCCACCACCAAATATACATTCTCCATGGGCGGGACGCGGCGGCAACCCCCGCCGCCGGGTGCAAATTACTTCTTCTTGTCGGCAGGCTTCTTCTCCGCCGCCTTGTCGCCCGCCGGGGCGGCCTTGCCCGCAGCGGCCTTGTCGCCCGCCTTGGCCGGGGCGGCCTTGTCGCCGGGTTTGGCCGGAGCGGCACCTTCGGTGCCATCTTCCTTCTTTTCCTTGATCATCTCGACATCGGCGGTGCCCGGGGCTGCCTCGAGGGCGGCGGCCTCCTGAGCCTCGGTGATCGGTTCGGCGCAGGCAATCACGGAAAGGTGTTTGTCGCCCAACACCTGGACGCCCGGAGGCGGGACAATCTCACCCAAATGGATGGCTTTGCCCATTTCCAAGTTGGTGACATCCACCAACAGGACTTCCGGCAAATCTTTCGGCAGGGCGCGCACGCGCAGGCGGTGCAGCACGATTTCCAGCACGCCGCCGTCGTTCTTGACGCCCTTGCACTCGCCCTGGGGCTCGACCGTCACCTTGACGGTCAGCAATTCGGTCTCTTTGACCTCGTGCAGGTCCACGTGCATCACGTGCCTGCCAAGGGGATGGTGCTGAACGTCTTTGACTAGCGCCAAGTGCTTGGAGCTGACGTCCCCGGTGACATTCAGATCGACCAACAGATTTTCTGAGGCGCTGTGATGGATCAGATCCTCGATCTCTTTGCTGTTGATCTCCAGGTTCTGCGGCGCATGGTGGCGGCCATAGATGACGGCCGGCACGCGGCCGGAGGAACGAAGTTGCTTGGCCCCGGCGCGTCGCGCGAGGGACCGGTTGAACGCGGTCAAAGGTACTGATTTCATGTTAAACTTTCATTGTCGCGCGGCTCAGGTCAACTGGTCCGTGCGCCTTTAAATTCAAACAGGGAAGACACCGACAGATTGTTTTCAATCCGTTTAATGGCTTCACCCAAAATGCCCGCCACCGATAGAGTCGTGATGTTCACACCCTCTATCGCAGGGCGGAGGACAGTATCAGTCGTAATTAATTCGTCAATATTTGATTTTCGGAGCCGTTCGATTCCGATTTCGCCCAGGATCGCGTGGGAGACGCAGGCGTAAATGGATTTGGCCCCGGCTTTGCGCAGCAGACTGGCGGCACTGCACAATGTGCCAGCGGTCTCCGTGAGGTCATCCACCAGCAGCACATTCTTATCCTGCACCTGGACATCGCCAATGATGGCCATGGATTCCACCTCGGTGGCGCTGCGGCGGCGTTTGGCCACGATGGCGAGTTCCGAGTTGAGGACCTGATGGTAGGCGTAGGCCATTTTCAAACCGCCGACATCCGGACTGACCACGACCAGATTTTCCAGGTTCTTGCTCTTCAGGTAATCGTAGATGACCGGAGCGGCGTACAGGTGATCGACGGGGATGTCAAAAAAGCCCTGAATCTGCTGCGCGTGCAGGTCCATGGTGAGAACCCGGTTAGCGCCGGCGGCGACCAGCAGGTTGGCCACCAATTTGGCGGTGATGGGGACGCGGGGCTGATCCTTGCGATCCTGCCGGGCGTAACCGTAAAAGGGGAGCACCGCCGTGATGCGCGAGGCACTGGCCCGCCGCAACGCATCCATCATGATGAACAGCTCCATCAGGTTGTGATTGGTGGGGGGGCTGCTGGACTGCACCACAAACACATCCTCGCCGCGCACGTTCTCCTCGATCTTCACGAACGTCTCGCCATCAGGAAAGGAGCTGACACTGCACCTGCCGAGCGGCACGCCAATGCACTCGCACATTTTCTCGGCCAGGGGCCGGTTGGAATTGCCGCTAAAGATTTTCACTCGATCAGATTCAGACGCGTGGATTATCCACAGGATGACAAAGCCGCCCATCGGGGCGGCCCACAGCATCTCAGCACTCTAACAACCAGACCTTTTGGTGCAAGGGAAAATTCTCTTTTTTTCCGATTGTCCGCGTCAGAATGCAATGGATTCACGCTGAAAACGACGGGAACGGCCCCGGGCAAAACCCGTCCGCCGCCGTTTTGCGCGGGTGCGTTCGGGTTTGACGCTGGTACCACGCCGCCCTATGGTGTGCCCGCCATATATGAACGCCCGGCTGCTATTCAAAACCCTGTTTTTAATCATCGTGCTCTTGTTTCTGGTGCTGATGGGCATGCACAACCAAACCTGGATTGATTTCCGCCTCCCGCCGATCCTGCCGCAAAAATTGTCCCAACCTGCCGCCATCATGTACTTCGCTTTTTTCGCCGTCGGGGTGCTGACCGGCACCATCCTGACGGCAGGCGGGGGCGGCAAAAAGGGGTCTGGCAGCAAGACCAACCGGGTGGAGAAATAGCCCCTCACCGCATGCGCTGCGGACCAACCCTTTCACCCCATCTGACCGCCGCGCTTTGCCTCTGCGGGCTGGTCGGGCTGCTGCGGGCTGCCCCCACGCCCGCCGGGCCGCCGGCGGATGACTGGCTGAGCAACCTGCAACGGCGCCCCCCGGCCACGGCCATCTGGCACACCCCGGCCCTCCCCAACCAGAAAGCATTCCTCCAATTGCAGGCGGAGTCGGTGGCGGGCAAACTCAAAATCCGATGGCACCCCCCGGCAGAAGTAATCCCGCTCCAGGCTGAACTGGTCACCAGCAGCGATGCTCCGGAACGGCTGGAGGTCCGGGACTGGCGCTCCCGGCCCCTGCAAGCCCGGGGCGGCGCGTGGGAGGCCGCCGTGCCGATCGACAACGTGGATGTGCCCCTGGTCTATTATGTGCGCGTCCAAACCGCCTCCGGCTGGCAGCAATCCCCCCTGCGCATGGCCCACCCGAGATCATCGGGTTTGGAGGAGCCCAGCCGGATATTCTGGCCTTTCCTGGAGGGCTTTGAGGATAACCTGCAAAGCTGGCGGCTGATCAACGCACCCGCCGACGCCCCGCCCCTGCAAACCAACGCGCCCCCCCATAACGGCAAGGCCGCCCTGCGCGTCACCCAGCCGGCCGGGAAACATTCAGTCACGGTCGGCACCACCCGGGTGCGCGGCTGGCAGATTGAACAGCAAATGGCCACCGGCGTGCGGGTCTGGCTACGGGTCAGCGAGGGGGTGGGCACCGCTCAGTTCACCCTGTTTGCCAACGCCTTTGCCACCAATCAAACGGTGCAAACCACCACCAACCTGGTGCGCCTCACCCCCCGATGGCAGCGGGTGGACCTGCCGTTCAACACCTTCCCAAAAATCCCGCGCGGAGAAATCGACTTTTTCACCCTGGAATTCACCGGCGCCGACAGGCAGGAATTCTGGGTGGACAACCTCTCCCTGCTGGGCCGCTGGCGGCTGGAAATGGAGTGAACGGCGCGGTCGGCAGGCACGCTCAGGTCACGAGCAAAATGTTGTTCAGCGGCTTGCGCTGGGAGCGCGGATTATGGTCATCCGCGTAGCCCACCGGAATGATCGCCACCGGATCCCATTCCGGTTCGAGCGCCAGGTTGCGGCGCAGGGCCAGGCGGTCAAACGCGCAGATCCAGCAGGTGCCCAGACCTTCCGCCGCCGCCGCGAGGATCAGATGTTCCACCGCAATGGCCACATCCACGCTGTGGATGCTTTCCCCATCCCGGTGCCAGGCCTGACGGGTGTTGCCCAGGGCCACCACGAGCACGGGCGCGGCATAAGCCCAATCCGGCACCACCCCGCGCGTGCGCAGCCGGGCCTCCGGGGATTGCAGCACCAGGAAACGCCAGGGCTGGAGATTGCAGGCGGAGGGGGCCAATCGAACGGCCTCCCACATCCGGGACAGCTTGTCCGGTTCAACGGGGGCGGGGAGGTAACGGCGGACACTGCGACGGGTTTGAATCGCTTCGTAGAGGTCCATGGGTTTTATGTAGTGGGGTTTTATCCGGCTGTCAATGGCCGCTGTTGGTGCCACGAGGTGTTTTCCTGGAAGGCCTGTCCCACCCGCAACAGGGTGGCTTCCCCCAGCGGTTTGCCCAGCAGTTGCAGTCCGATGGGCAGGCGGGAGGCGGTGAAACCGCACGGCAGACTCAGCCCGCAGTTGCCCGCCAGATTGCAGGAAATGGTGTAAATATCCCCCAGATACATCTGGAGCGGGTCATCCACTTTTTCCCCCAGCCGATAAGCCGCTGTGGGGGCGGTGGGGGTCACGAGGACATCCACTTTCTCGAAGGCCTTCAGGAAATCCTGGCGGATCAGGGTGCGGATCTTCTGCGCCCGCAGGTAATAGGCGTCGTAATAGCCGCTGCTGAGCACGTAGGTGCCGAGGATGATGCGGCGTTTGACCTCCTGCCCAAACCCCGCCCCGCGGGTGCGGCAGTACATTTCAATGGGATCCGCACCCTCGGCCCGGAAGCCGTAGCGGACCCCGTCAAACCGCGCCAGGTTGGCGCTCGCCTCCGCCGTGGCGATGATGTAATAAGTGGCAATCGCGTACTCGGTGTGCGGCAGCGACACCTCCACCAATTCCGCCCCCTGCGCGGAAAGCTGGCGGACAGCGGCATCCACCGCGGCTTTCACCTCGGGATCCAGCCCCCCCACAAAATACTCCTTGGGCAGCCCCAATCTCAGGCCCTTGACGCCCCCCGCCAGCAACGCGGAGTAATTCTCCGCCGGCTGCGGGATGCTGGTGGAATCCCGCGCATCCCACCCGGCAATGGCCTGCAACACGGTGGCGACATCCCGGACCGACCGACCCAGCGGCCCGATCTGGTCCAGGGAGGAGGCATAGGCCACCAGCCCGTACCGGGAAACGCGCCCATAGGTGGGCTTCAGCCCGACGCACCCGCAGAAGGAGGCCGGCTGGCGAATCGAACCGCCGGTGTCCGACCCCAGGCTGACCGGACATTCCTCCGCCGCCACTGCGGCAGCGGACCCGCCCGAGGAGCCACCCGGGGTGCGATCCAAATCCCATGGATTGCGGGTGACGCCATACGCGGAGTTCTCGGTGGAGCCGCCCATGGCAAACTCATCCATGTTCAACCGGCCAAACACCACCGCGCCGGCGGCCTTGAGCCGTTCAGTGACTGTGGCGTCGTAGGGGGAGACAAACTGTTCCAGCATTTTGGACCCGCAACGCAGCGGCTGTCCCTTCACGGCAATGACATCCTTGAGGGCCACCGGCACGCCGAGCAGCGGCTTTTCCGTGTGGGTCACCCCCTGCCCCAGCGCCTGGTCGGCGGCATCCGCCTGGCGCAGGGCGTCAGCGGCATCCACGCTCACAAAGGCGTGCACGCGCCCATCCACCCGCTGGATTTGGTCCAGGCAGGCCTGGGTGGCCTCGCGGGCGGAAACGGCACGGCAGGCAAGTTGGGGCACCAGTTCGGAGACAGTCAAACGATTCAACATGGCAGCAGGCGGTAAAGGGCGGCGGTTATTCGACGATTTTCGGCACGATAAAAAGGCCGTTGGACCGGGCCGGGGCATTGCGCAAGGCCTCCTCATTGGAGAGGCTGGCGCGCGGCTCATCCGGACGGGTGACGTTCACCCGCGGGATGGCGTGCGCGGTCGGCTCCACCTGGCTGACATCCACCTGTTTCAGTTGCTCGATGTAATCCAGGATGGTGCCGAGCTGTGTCCCCAGCTTTTCCTGCTCTCCCGGTTCCAGGCGCAGGCGCGCCAGGTGGGCGATGTATCCGACTTTAAAATCCGTTGCTGCCATGCGGGTAGGCTAAACGGAGATGGCGATGGGGGAAAGTTGAAATTTTCGGAATGAAAAAAAAACAGCGGCGGCAGGTCCGCACCTGCCGCCGCGTTGAAAACCGCTGGAACTGGAATCAGGCTCAGGCCGGGGTGGCCGCCGGGGCGACATCCTCGACCTTGGCGAATTCCACCAGGAAATCGATGATCTTTTCCGCCAGGAGCTGGTCGTACACCTCGTTGACGCCGTTGCGCTTCACCAGCTCGTCAATGTACTTCTTGGCCGGCACCTGCGCCCGGTCCGCCAGGGCCATGATGCGGTAGTTGAGTTCCTCCTCGGTCGGCTTGACGCCTTCCTTCTCGGCGATGCGGGCAAAGATGAGGTCGGCCTTGACGCGCTGCTCGGCGGTGGCCTTGGCGGCCTTGAAGATATGGTCCTTCTGCTGGTCGATCAAATCCTTGCCGACGCCGCGCCGCTGGTTTTCCGCCACGATGTTATAGACCACGTTCCGCGTTTCCGCATGCACCAGGCCTTCCGGCAGGTCGAAGCCAACGCGCTTGAGCAATTCCTCCACCACCTGGTTGCGCACATCCTGCCGCTTTTTGTAAAGCAGCTCATTCTGGAGATCGGTGCGCACACCCTCGCGCAATTTCTCGATGCTCTCCGCGCCGAGGGTCTTGGCCAGTTCCTCGGTCAATTCAGGCAGGTTCTTCTCGCGCACCTCCACCACTTCCACCGCGTACTCCGCCGGCTTGCCCGCGAGGGCCGGGGCCACAAAATCCGCCGGAAAGGTGACGGTCACGGTGCGCTTGTCGCCGGCCTTGGAGCCGATCAACTGCTCGGTGAAACCGGGGATGAACTGGCCGGGCTGCAAAAGCATCCAAGACCCCTGCTTGGCTTCAAGGCCCTTGGAGGCGGGGGAAATTTCCGTGAGGGGTTTGCCCTCGCTGGTGCCGCTGTAGTTCAGGACGGCCACGTCGCCCTGGATGGCCTCGCGCTCCACCTTATTATAGGCGGCCTGCTGCTCCCGCAGCATGTCGATGGCGCGGTCCACATCGGCGGGCGTGACCTCGGTGGTCTCGCGCCGGGCCGGCAAGCCCTTGTATTCCGGCAATTCAAAATCAGGTTCCACCTCCACGGTGGCGGCGAACTGAAGCGCCTGCCCCTTGCCGAACTGGATATCCTCCAGATCGGGATAGCCGACGATGCGCAGCTTCTGCTCGGCGATCGCCGCCTTGTAGGAGTCGCCCGTCAGCTTGCGCTTGGCCTCCGCCATGATGTCCTTCTCATGCTTCTTGAGCACGATGTCCCGCGGAGCCTTGCCCGCCCGGAATCCAGGGAAGGAGCTTTCCTTCTGGAAATTCTTGATCATGGCATCGATAGCCGCGTCCACCGCTTGGGCGTCCACTTCCACCCGCACAAGCTTTTTGCACGGGCCCAGATTTTCAACAGTCACATTCACAGGCGTAGGTAATTCGTCAGATTTGCTTCCTGCCCGCATGCCGCCGGGAGACAAAAGCCGGCCGGCCACGCACGCAGCGAGTCGGGAACCTTAGGCGAACCGGGGAAACCCCGTCAAGCGTGCTTCGCGCAAAATTTAGACCACTTCAGGGTTTGGTCAGCAGTCAAAGAATAACGACAAAAGAATAACGACAGGCCGAAGGGAAAAGAAATTGCTCACCCCTCCAGTTGTTGATTTTCCAACTGGCTGGGACAAACAATCTTCCGGATCTTCGGTGCAGCACCACCAGGAACAGTGTCAAAGAACAGCCGGGTAGTTCGGATAAAAGCTTTCGAATACTTTACTTTTTCTTTACCAGTCCAGGATTTTTCTGAACCCCTCCCCGCCCCACTCGCTTTTTCCCGAAATTCGCAGAGGAATTCACAAGGCCCTTATGGGTCAAAGGCGCGAAAAAGGAGTCCAAAACCGGACCAGAATCGGACCGTGTTTGACCCGCTGGAGCCGACCATTGAAGCCAAGATGGCCCTTTCTGGCACCTTTTGGCACTATTTGGCATCTTTTGGCACCCTGTTTCGCGGCGGCGCATGGAAAAAGGTCCGAAAGGCTGATGGCTTAAGGCTAAAAGAACCTTCCCAACTCGGAACGGGGGACGGAAGACGGGGACGGCTCGGCAGTCCCGCAGAGCGGGAC
>CAIYYI010000039.1 GCA_903930345.1 uncultured Verrucomicrobiota bacterium | reverse complement strand
CGCCCGTACTGGAAGTGCAGCGCCACCAGGCCGGGATCCGCCCCGCCGAACTTGGTGAGCCGTTCCAAGGTGGGCAGCTCCGGCGCCCCGGCGGGGGCCGGACCCAACTCCAGACGCACGCGTTCGAACAGTTCCTGGTGCTGCCGCACATGGTCCCGGCGCAGTTGCACGTAGGGCTGGCGCGCAGCGGCGGCCAACGCCCGAGCAGCCAGTGGCGCGGGATCCACCCCCGCGCGGCCGGGCGATTTATCGAAGCCGTTGAAACTGGTGGCGGCCCCCAGCAGCAGCGTCACCGCCCGCGCATTGACCACCTCCAGCGTGTTAGTGGTGAGCGTGACCCGGCCGCCTTCGGCCAGGGCGCGCAGGTGGCATTCAAAACGCATGCCCTCCCCCTGGTCATCGGCGTAGATCACCGGGGTGGGGCGCTGGTAGTAATTGGGATCCACGTTGGCCGGGGCCCGGCCGCTTAGCACCAGCACATTGCCCCGCTGTTCCGTGTGGCTGCGCAGGATGCTCTCCAGGCTGGCCCGGAAGTTCAACCGGCCGCCCCCCGTGGCGGTCAGCCGCACCACCAGGACATCATCCGCCCGCGAGGCAAAAGTCTCCCGGGTGAACGTGGCCCCGTTGATCCGGTAGCGGGTGGCGGCCACGGCGGTGTCCAGGTTCAGCTCCCGTTCATATTCCGTGGCGTTGCCGCCGTGGCTGAACTGGAGCCGCAGACTGCCCATGGGCATGTACGACTGGTTGTACGGCCCCATCATTTTCTTCGCCAACTGGTGGGCCTTGGCATATTCCCCGGCCGCCACGAGCTGGCGCATCTCCGGCAGGACCGCCAGCGCCTGCGGGTTGTCCCACTCCTTGGGACCGCCGGACCAGAGGGTGTTCTCATTGAACTGGATGGTCTCCGTGGGCACCCCGCCATGGACCATCGCCCCCAGGCGGCCGTTGCCCACGGGCAGCGCCTCCAGCCATTTGGCGGCGGGCTGCCGGTACCAGAGCCGGGGGGCGGGGTCCGCCGCCACCAGCGGCAGCAGGACGAAAACCTGAAGCAGGGCGAGGCAAAAACAAAAGGCGCGTTGCATGCCGATGTTGTAACGGAGCAAGTGGAGTTCCGCAACCCAAAGCCGTTGACGGCAGCGGAAAACCCGTTCTGATGGGGGATCGGACCGCCGGATAAAAAGCTCGCTTTTCGCACCCGGAATGCCAGTGTCCACCCCATAACCAATGAACCCGCTTTTGCTTTCCTTTGGGCCTTCCGCGTCACGGAGTTCGGGCGTTGGACGGATGATCGCGCTGTCGTGGCTTCTCCTCGGCTGCCTCTACCCCGCCACCAGCACGCGCGCTGAGGTTGTGATCAGCGAGATCATGTACCATCCCGCCTCGCAACTGGTCGCGGACCAGTACCTTGAACTGCACAACACCGGGGCGGAGCCGGCGGCCCTGGCGGGCTGGCGGTTCACCGGCGGGGTGGCTTACGACTTCCCCTCCAATGCCGTGATCGCGGCGGGCGGGTATCTGGTGGTGGCGGCGGATGTGGCCGCCTTTGCGGCCCGATATCCCGGGGTCACGAATGTGGTGGGCAACTGGACCGGCACGCTGGGCTTCAGCCGCAATGACCTGGACCTGGACGACGCCACCTGGCGGCGCGCCGACACCGTGAGCTACGCGGATGAGGGGGATTGGGCCGTGCGCATGCGGGGCTACCCCTCCCCCCTGCCCACCAGCGTGTATCGCGGCTGGACGTGGTTCAAGGAGGCCGATGGCCTGGGCAAATCCCTGGAGCTGATCAATCCGGCCCTGCCCAACCAGCACGGGCAGAACTGGGCTCCCAGCCTTACGGCGGGGGGCACGCCGGGCGGGCCCAATTCCGTGGCCGCCACCAATGTCGCCCCGCTCATCCTGGAGGTGAACCACCGGCCGCTGGCGCCCCGGTCCGCCGACCCGGTGAGCATCAGCGCCCGGCTCCTTGATGAAACCGCCACGGGCCTGGCGGCCACCCTGTATTACCGGCTGGATGGCGTCAGTCCGCCCCCGTTCACCAGCGCGGCGATGCTGGATGACGGCGCGCACGGCGATGGCGCCGCCGGGGATGGGATTTATGGCGCGGTGATCCCGGCCCAACCCGCCGGGAGCATCCTGGAGTTTTACGTGGCGGCGGCGGATGCCGGGGGCCGCACCCGCGCCTGGCCCGCGCCCGCCATCGAGACCAACGGCGTCAGCCTGGGCCAGGTGTGCAACGCGCTCTATCAGGTGGATGACACCGTGTACACCAATGCCCAGCCCGTTTACCGGCTGATCCTGAAGGCGGCCGAATGGACGGAGCTGGCCGCCATCCAGAACGGCACCTACGCCGGCTGGCCGTCCGCGCCCGGCACCTCCCAGAGTGACGCCCAGATGAGCGGCACATTCCTGAGCCTGGATGCCGCCGGCGCGGATTGCCGCTACCGGGTGGGCCTCAAGAACCGGGGCCACGGCACCCGCAACCGCAAGCCCAACAATTTCCGTGTCAACTTCTGCTCGGACCAGCCCTGGCATGGCGTGGGGGCGCTGAATCTCAACGGCCAGTACAGCCACGCCCAGATCTTCGGCGCCGCCCTGCTGCAATCGGCCGGGGTGGCGGGCGCGGATTCCCAGGCGGTGCGGGTGCGCGTCAACGGCGCCGATCTCACCACCGTCAATCCCGACCGCACCTACGGCTGCTACGCGGCGAACGAGGTGGTCAACGGGGACTGGGTGGAGCGGCACTTCCCCGACGATCCCCGGGCCAATCTCTACCGCGTGCTGCGGGACATCACCCCGTATGAGCTGGACTACCGGGGCGAAAGCCCGCTGAATTACACCAACACCTATTTCAAGCGGAGCAACGCGGCGGAGAACGACTGGAGCGACCTGATCGCCATGCTGCGTGTGCTGGGCCTGAGCGGCACGGAGCCCTTCACACCGGACAACGTGCAGCGGGTGGCCGACGTGGACCAATGGCTGCGTCACCTGGCCGTCATGGCCATCGTCGGCAACGCCGAGACCGGGCTCAACGGCGGCTACAACGATGACTACATCCTCTATTGCGGGGTGAATGATCCGCGTTTCCGGCTCATCTATTACGACCTGGATTCCATCGTCGGCATCACCTCGCAGGCGGCCAATTCGTCGCTCTTCGGCTGCACCAACAACCGCGGCTCCGGGCGCGTCATGGAGCGCCTGCTCAACGTGCCGGAGTTTCGCCAGGCCTATCTGCTGACGTTGCAGGATCTGGTCAACACCACTTTTGCCGCCCCGCAGTACAACGCCCTGCTCGACCGGCAATTGGGCGGCTACGTGCCCGCCAGCGTCATCACCACGATGAAGACCTGGATGGGCACGCGCCGCGATTACGTCAACACCGTGGTGGCCGCGAATCTGGGCGCGGTCACCAACCTGCCGGTGGCCACGCTCACCGGGGAACCCCGCGGACGCACCCCGCGGACGGCGGCCACGCTGACCGTGGGCGGCACGGGGGTGACCCACTACCGTTGCCAGTTGGATGGCGGCGCCTGGGGATTGGAGACCGCAGTGGGCCAGCCCATCACGCTCAGCGGCCTGGCGCCCGGTCCGCACCGGGTGGCCGTGCTCGGTCGCGAGGCCGGCGGCCTGTGGCAGGCGGAGACGCGGCCCACGCTGTCCACCGGGTGGACCGTGGATCCCCAATGGCCCGGGGTGCGCCTCAACGAGGTGCTGGCCCGCAATGTGGCGGCCACCAACTGGCACGGCAAATACCCGGACCTCGTGGAGCTGTACAACGAGGGTTCCACCCCGGTCGATCTGGCGGGCCTGCGCCTGAGTGACGACCCGCTGGACCCGGACAAGTTTGTGTTCCCCGCCGGGACGACGCTCGGAGCCGGCGAGTATCTGGTGCTGGTGGCGGGCGCGCCGGATGGCACGCCCGGCCTGCATCTGGGCCTGGCCTTGAACCAGGAGGGAGACGGGCTTTATCTGTTTGATCGGGCGGCGGACGGGGGAGCGTTGCTGGATCAGGTGGCCTTCGGCCTGCAGCTCGCCGATTACTCGGTGGGGCGGGTCGGATCAGGGGGGGCGTTCACCCTGACGGCACCCACGCCGGGCGCGGCCAACCGGGCGCAGCCGCTGGGCCAGCCGACCGCCTTGAAGCTGAATGAATGGCTGGCCGCCCCGGCCAGCCCCTACCCGGCGGACTTCGTGGAGCTGTTCAATCCGGAGCCGCTCCCGGTGGCGCTCGGGGGGCTGCACCTCACCGACACGCTGATCGGCGCGCCGGCCCGGCACCCGATCGCGCCGCTGAGCTTCATCGCGGCGGGCGGCTACACCGTGTTCCAGGCAGATGGCCAGCCCGGACAGGGCGCCAGCCACCTCGGTTTCCAGCTCGCGGCGGAAGGCGGCCAGATCGGTTTGTACAGCGCCGGCCTGGCGTTGCTGGACAGCGTCATTTACAGCGTGCAGAGCGGCAACATCTCCGAGGGCCGCTGCCCGAACGGCGCCTGGAATTTCCGCGCCTTTGAGCTGCCCACGCCGGGGCTGCCCAACGCCTGCCCGGTCACCCCGCCCACGCCGGAGGTGGTGACGCTGATCACCGCCAGCAACCTCTGGCACTTCCAAACCAACGCGGTGGCGGATGATGCCTGGCGCACGGAGGGGTTTGATGATTCCGCGTGGCCAACGGGGGAGGGGCTGCTTTTTGAGCCGCCCAGCCGCACTTACACCCTGCCCTATCCCTGGCTCACCCTGCTGCCGGCCGCCACCCGGGTCACCTATTATTTCCGCGCGCACTTCCAAGTGCCGGCCGCCGCCAGTTACACGGCCCTGGAATTTCGCCATGTGGTGGATGATGGCGCGGTCTTCTACCTCAACGGCCGGGAGATCGGCCGCCACAACCTGCCGACCGGCGCCATCACGGCCGACATCCTCGCCACCAGCGTGAACGACGCCCTTGAGGTGGGGCCCGTTTCGGTGGCGCTGACCAATCTGCATCCGGGCGACAATGTGCTGGCGGTGGAGCTGCACCAGAACAGCGCCACCAGCGCCGACCTCTGCTTCGGCCTGATCCTGCAGGGCCTGGTGATCACCAACACGGCGGCCCAGGCCGGCGTGCTCATCAATGAGATCCTGGCCAACAACACCTCCCTGGCCGAGCCGGATGGCCGCACGCCCGACTGGGTGGAATTGTTCAACCCCTCCGCCACCACCGTGGATCTGGCCGGGCTGAGCCTCAGCGATTCCCCGGTTGATCCCCGGCGCTGGGTGTTTCCCGACGGCACCCTTCTGCCCGGGGGCGCACGCCGGCGCATCTTCTTTGATGCCGGCCAGCCGGCCTCGGCCACCAACACCGGCTTCGGGCTCAAGGCGACGGGGGATTCCGTCTATCTCTTCAACCGCCCGGGGGAGGAGCCCCAGATTCGCGATGCGGTCTTCTTCGGCCTGCAAACGCCGGATTACAGCGTGGCGCGGGTGCCGGATGGATCCAACACCTGGGGGCTGGCATTTGCCAGCCCGGCGGGTCCGAACCAGGCGGCCCCGCTGGGCCCGGTCAGCGGCCTGCGTGTCAATGAATGGATGGCGGCCCCGGCCGACGGCGATGACTGGCTGGAGATTTTCAACCCCGGGTCGCTCCCGGTCGCGCTGGGCGGCCTGTGGCTGACGGACAATCTCAACGACCGGCAGCGGCACCGGGTGCCCGCCCTCTCGTTTCTCGGCGTCGGCTCCAACGCCTGGCAGCGCTTCACCGCAACCGGCCAGCCCACCGCGCAGGCGAACGAGGTCAGTTTCGCCTTCAAGAGCGCGGGCGAGGCAGTGGGCCTTTCCACAGCGGATGGCGGGCTCATTGATGGCGTGGCCTTCGGACCGCAAACCCCGGGCGTGTCCGAGGGCCGCCTGCCGGATGGCGGCGGCACGGTGGTCATGTTTCCCGGAACGGATTCCCCCGGCGATATGAACTGGCTGCCGTATGGCGGGGTGAGGATCAGCGAGGTGCTCACGCACACCGACCCGCCCCTGGAGGATGCCATTGAACTCCAGAACGTGGCCCCGGTGCCGCTGGACCTGGGCGGCTGGTGGTTGAGCGACGCCAAAAACAGCCCGCGCAAATACCGCCTGGAACCGGACACAGTGCTTGGCCCGGGCGGCTTCCGGGTGTTCTACGAAAACCAGTTCAACCGCATGGAGTCGGCCGAAATCCCGTTCGCCCTGAGTTCCGCCAAGGGGGACGAGGTGTGGCTCTCCGCCACCGACACCAACGGGGCGCTCACCGGTTACCGCGTCCGGGTGAGGTTCGGCCCCGCCGCCAATGGGGTCTCCTTTGGCGCGCATGCGACGAGCCAGGGGCTGCATTTCGTTCCGCAGGTCCGCCGCACGTTCGGGGTGGATGTCCCGCCCACGGTGGAAAGCTTCCGCACCGGCACGGGCCTCACCAACGCCGGCCCGCTGATCGGGCCGGTGGTGCTCAGCGAAATCATGTATCACCCGCCGGATGTCGGCACGAACGACAACCCCACCAACGAGTTCATTGAGGTGTTCAACCTGGGCCGCACGCCCCAACCGCTGTTCGACACCAACCATCCGGCGCACGTCTGGCGCCTGCGGGGCGCGGTGGATTTCGACTTTGCCACCAACCAGTGGCTGCCTCCGGGCGGCACCCTGGTGGTGGTGGGGTTTGATCCCGTGGGCGATGGCGCGGCGCGCGCCCGCTTTGAGGCCGCCCATGGCACCAACCTACCCCTGGCCGGCCCCTGGCTGGGCAAGCTGGACAACCGCACCGAGGAGGTCAGACTGCTCCGGCCGGATGCCCCGGAGCCCGATGGCGAAGTGCCCTACCTGCTCGTGGAGAGCGTGACTTATGCGGACGCCCTTCCCTGGCCCGCCAGTGCCGATGGCCTGGGGCTCTCCCTCCATCGCTTCCCCCTGGCGGCCTATGCCGATGATCCCGCGCATTGGCAGGCGCTGGCGCCCACCCCCGGTCTCACTCCTTTGTCCGACACGGATGGCGATGGGTTGCCGGACGATTGGGAGCTGGCCCACGGGCTCGACCCGCGCTCGGCTGACGACGCAGCCGGGGACGCGGACGGCGATGGCCTGAGCAACGCCCGGGAATTCCTGGCGGGCACGGACCCGCAAGCTGCCACCAGCACCCTGGCCGGAAGTGTGTTGCGGGCCGATCCGGGTTGGTTGAGCTTTGAGTTTGCGGCGGTGGCCGGGCGTTCCTATTCGGTGCTGTACACCACCAATCTTTGGGGTGGGCCATGGCGGAAGCTGGTGGATGTGCCGCCCCGGACCAACCCCGGTCGGCAGACCGTCCTGGAGCCTATCCTGGCCGGGGAACGGTATTACCGCGTGGTGACTCCGATGCTGCCGGCCGAGTGAGTTGAAGGTTTTTGTTTTTCCGGCGTCCAAAACACATGCGTCATCTGTTTCAATGGCTTTGCCTCGGCCTGCTGTCGGCCGGGGTGGCGGGAGCCCAGAACCCCGCCCCGCCCGAGCTGGTCTCGGTGAAAAAAATCTGGTCGGAGGCCGGCCACAATGCCTTCACCGACCTGCTGCGGCATAAGGGCGAGTGGTTCTGCGTCTTTCGCGAGGCCGACGGCCACGTCAATGGCAACGGCCGGATCCGGGTGCTGGTCTCCCCGGAGGGCGAGCAGTGGCAGTCCGCCGCCCTGCTGGGCGAGGAAGGCATCGACCTGCGCGATCCCAAACTTTCGGTCACCCCGGACAACCGGCTCCTGCTCACTCTGGGCGGCTCGGTTTACCGGGACCGGAAACTGGTGGAACGTCAGCCCCGCTCCGCGTTCTCCCCGGATGGCCGCCAGTGGACAACGCCGCAGCGGGTGGGGGAGAAAGGGGACTGGCTCTGGCGGGTGACCTGGCACCAGGGCCGGGCCTACGGCATTGTTTACACCTCGCCCACCCTCCCGCCGCCGGGGCAGAAGGGACCCGTTGACTGGGGCCTGCGGCTGGTGGCCGTCGAGGATGGCCTGAACTTTCGCACCGTGACATCATTGGCGGTGCCAGCCCATCCGAACGAGGCCACGCTCCGGTTTCTCCCCAATGGCGAGGCCGTGGCTCTGGTACGCCGCGAGGGTTTCAGCGGCACCAATGCCGCCGGGCGCGAGGCCTGGATCGGCCGCAGCTCCGCGCCCTACCGGGATTGGCAGTGGCAATCCGCCGGGATGCAGATCGGCGGCCCCAATTTCCTGATCCTGCCGGAGGGCGGCATGATCGCCTCCGGCCGCGAGTATCACCCGGCCCCGACCGGCGCCAAAACGTTTGTGGGCCGCATGGACCGGCAATCCGTGACCCCGCAGCTCACCCTGCCGAGCGGCGGGGATTGCAGCTACCCGGGGCTGGTGTGGCAGGATGGCCTGCTGTGGGTCAGCTACTACTCCTCCCACGAAGGCAAAAGCAGCATCTACCTGGCGAAGCTCAAACTGCGCTGATCCGCTCCGGCAGGATGGCTACGGGGCGAACTGGTGAACGTCGGCGGTGATGCGCCCGCTCACTTTTTCCCCCGGCTGCCGCCCGGCCGCGCGCAGTTGCAGGGTGCCCATCACCATGCCGTCGAATTTGGTGCCGGTGTCCAGGCCCATTTCCAGCAGCATGCCGAACACGTTGAACCCATCCACCGCCACCGTCCGGCTGGCCTGATACTGCTCCGGCGTGATGACGAAGGCGGGCACCCGCAGGCGCAGGGACCGGAGATCCAGCGCGGGCAGACTCAGGGTGGGAAAGCCCAGGCTGCGATGATCCGTGGCGGCCTCCATCCGCGACTTGGTGAAGAGAAACTTGCGCGTTTCCCCGTCCAGAATGAGCGTGAGATTGGCGGTGCCTTCGGCTGCATCCTCCCCGGCGGCGGGCCACCGGGTTTGGAAGTCGGCGGTCAGCGTCCCGGTTTTCTTCAGACAGCCGGATGATTTCAGCGCATACGGCCAGACCGGAGCGGGCGCATCCAGTTCGGCATTGAGGGCGGCGCGGCGCTCGCGGATGAAGCGGCGGACCTTGGCCACTCCCTGCTCAAAGGTGTGCGGCTGGGTGAGGTGCGGCCGCAGCAGGATCTCCAGGCGGTCCAACTCCGCCAGCAACTCCTTCTCCCGCCAGGCGGTCTTCAGCACTTCGCGCAGACGCGCCCGGTACTGTTCCCGGGTTTTGGGCAGCAGGTAAAGGCGGCGCGGCAGCAGGCTCATCGCCCGCACGGAGGCAGGCAGGGGGCCGGGAGCAAAAGGATCGGGGTCGCCCAGCACGGAGTCCGTGCCCCAGGGGACAAACACAAACCGGCCCTTGGCCGGGACGCGGTAAACAAAGAAATTATTGCCATCGCTGGAATAGGAATCCCAGTGCTCCACGAGCGTTTCCACCGCCCAAAAGGTGAGGTACGCGTCCAGGTCCACCACCGGTTCCAGTCTGGCCGTCAATTGTTCGTCCGGGCTTTCCAGCGCGCTGACCACGGCCGCCAGGTCGCTGCGGTCGGACCGGGTTTGGTGGTTCTTGCGTTCGAAGGTGTTCACCCAGTTCGGGCGGAAGTCGCTCATCACTCCCTCGTAGAGATTGCCCTCCGCGCTGCCAAACTGGCGCTTCAGGAACTCCGCCTCCACCGGCTCCACGCCGGAGTAGAGGCCGAGGTTGGTCTGGTTCAGGGTCACGCGCACCAGGCGGCAACGCGGCGCGGGCACCCCGGCGGCGGCAAACACGCGGTAGGCCAGCCACTGGTGCATCTGGGAGGCATCCTGCTGATTGTTGTTCAGCGCCAGCCGCCTCAGCCCGGCCCAGCGGCGGGCGGGCTCATATTCATCCAGGCGCAGCCCCAGCGAGGGCCGGGTGAAGCTGGACGAGCCCAGAAAACCCCGCTTGCGCAGGCCGATGGCCCCCACCTTCACCCCGTCCACCGCCAGCTCCGCCCGGTAGGTGTGGTACGGTTTCGGCGGGGGTGTGTCAAAGCGGGTCGGCCCCAGCACCGCCAGCAGATCCTGGTGCTCATGCCGCAGGGCCTCCCAATCCGCCGGGGCCATCGTCAGCCGGACCTCGGTGATTTGGGCGGCGGCAAACCAGTCCGGAGCCGCCTCCCCCGACCAGGCCGCAGGCAGGGCAGCCAGGCACCCGACCAGCGCCGCAATATGAAACCAACGGTTCACTGTTTCCAATCCCTCACAGACCGTTCAGGCAGCCTTGAAATTATCGAGGGTTTTCCGGTTGATTTCAAAAGGTTTGACGGAGCGAACACCACATTTTTATCGTCGGAGGCTGGTGCCATTTTCTGAAACCTTATGCGTCATCCATGCTGGGGCCACTTTGTCACACCCATTCACCCGGCACAAGCAAGACGTTCTGTTCCCGAACGCCCCCCTTCCGCATACCACCCACCCATCGCAAACCAACAACCCCTTGGGGTGCGGCAGGAGCTCCCCAGCACAAAGGGCGCGGTTGCCCGCGCCCTTTGGTGCTTTAAATCCGTCCCGGCGGGCCTATGCGCCCATGCCGTCTTCGAACGAGCCGGCGGCGGCCGGCCAGCAGAGGTGGTCGCGCACAAAGGCGACGCCGTTGGCGCTGGTGTAATCCAGATCCTTGTGGGCGCTCTCGGCCTCCACCACCAGCGGGGCGCTCTTGGTGCCCATGACCTGGCAGTAGCGGCTCGGATATCCGATGTGGATCAGCAGCTCCGCGTAGCGCTGCATGTTGATGTCGCCGGAGGGCAGATCCACGAACTGCATGGCGCGCTTGCCCCAGGTTCCGTCCATCATGCGCAGCGGAATGTTCGGGCGGATGACAAAGTTCTTGATGTGGGCCGCATAGACGCGCGGGGCCACCTTGAGGAACCGGGTCTCCCAGCTCTCCCCTTCCCAGCAATGGGAGGGGTCCGCATTCACCGCCAGGCACTTGTCGCCGTCGCAGATGCTCACAAGCATGTTGAAATCATCCGCGCACATGGCGCCGGTGCCGGGATGGATCTCGTGGGCGAGATAGATGCCGAGCTTGTTGGCGTGGGCGCGGATCTTGGCGGTCTTCTTCACGAAGCGCTCCTGGCCTTCCTTGATCAGGTCAAAGCCCGGACCGGCCCAGAAACCCCAGGGATAGCCGGAGGCGACTTCCCAGCCGAAGGCCACCCCCCAGAAGGTGGGCAGGATCTTGACGCCGAGTTCGGCGGCCAGATCCATCAGCTTGAACAGGTAGTTCTCCGCCCACTTCTCGATTTCCGCCGGTGATTTCTGGGCGACATCCGCCGGGATGAACGGGCGTATGGAGGGGCTGCCGGTCCACGCGGTGGTGTGTACCCAGAGGGGGCAATGGCAGGAGATGCCGTCGAGCAGCATGCCGCGGCTCTCAAAGGTTTCCTTGATTTCCTTGGCCTTCTTAAAGCCTTTTTCGCCCTGGAGCATGTAGTTGGAGGGCTGGGCGCCGGCGGCGCCGGAGGCCTTGGCGTAATCCAAAAATTGGGCCAGGGATTTCGCGCCGTGCTGCGCGCCTTCGATACTGGAATGGTAGCAGTTTTGAGCCATAAGTTTGCTTGTTATAAAAAGTTGCTGACGCAACAATTAATTACAGGTCGGACCCGGCGAATGCAACCGAAAACGTGGTCTTTCCAGCGGTTTTTCCCGGGGTGAAAATCCCGGTGAAAATTGAATCGACCCGGCCGGCCAGGCGGGGGATAGTGCCGCCCGGTTCATGCGTTCTCAACCCCCATCCCATGGCCTGTCCCGCCGCCAGTTTCTGGGTGCGGCCGGAGCTCTGGGCTGCCTGGCGGGCCTGCCTGCCTGGTCGGCGCCGGTTCAGGATTGGCCGCAGCCCCTGTTTGATTACCTCGCCAGCCTCGCCCGCCCGGATGGCGGCTACGGCTGGCCGGAACAGGACCGTTCACATCTCACCGCCACCTGGGCGGTGGTGGGCTGCCACCAATTGTTCCAACGCCCCCTGCCGCGCCCGGAAGCACTGGCCGTCTGCGTGCGCGCCAGCCATCCGCAGCAGGGGCGCAAACCGGAATACGCCCTGCAACAGTTCGATTTCCAGCAGGTGCAGACCCTCCGGTGGCTGGGGGACAAGGCCGAGGATTTCCACGCCCGGTTCCAGGCCTGGACCCGGCCGGTTGATTACCCCCGGCAGTACGAATCCGGCGGGAACCCTCCCCTGCCACAAACTGTGTCAACCGTGCTCGGACGCGCGCTCCTGGGCCTGCCGCTGGCCGATGCCACCCCGGCCTACGGACCTTACCTGGCGCAACGCTGCCGCGCCAACGGCAGCTTCAACCACCTCCCGGCAGCCGAGGGCGGGGATGGCCATGCCGTGGTGACCTGGTGGGCCTTGCAGGCTGGGCAGGCCCTGGGTCAGGAGGTCCGGCAGCCGCAGACCCTGATGGATTGGCTGCGCCAGTGCCAGTTGCCCAACGGCGGGTTCACCTGGCAGCCTAAGCCTGCCTTGGCGGGAATGGAGGATGTGACTTACACCTGGGCGGCTGTACACAGCCTGCAACTTTTGGGATCGCAACCCCGGGACGTGGACGCCTGCCGCCGCCACCTGTGGTCGCTCTGGCACCCCACCGGCGGCTTCAGCGACCGCCCTGGCTGGCAACCCAACCCGGTGGCGACCTATTACGCCTTGTCCGCCCTGGCCATCCTGGCGGCCCTGACCCCTCCGGTGCCGCTGGTCCGACAGACGGCGCCACCGCCACCGGAATTGCCCGCCAACCTGCGGGCCTGGAGCCTCCAGCTTGAGGCCCCAGGCCAGGGCAGTCCGGCGGAGGTGGTGGACCTGGCCCGGCACCTGCGCATCCACCTGTGGGGTACGAAAAACGCCACTCCCGCCTGGGTGGCTGAGTGCCAGAAACAGGCGGAGGCCCAAAAGGTGCCCACCCGGTTTTTCATCGCCAATGAGGAATACGGCACCTTCTTCACCCTGCCCGGCCTGGGCCGGTACAGCCATATCAGCGACATCTTTGCCCCGGGCGGGGCAGACCCGGGCACCACTCTGGCGGCGCAAAAAAACCTCACCTGGGAACAATTCCGAGCCCAACGCCTGCCGGCGCTGGACCGGGTCGGTGGCCGGGTGTTCTGGCAGTTCGGGGAGAATGAGGAGTTCGTGCGGCTGCTGCTGGATGACTCCCTGGCCCGCGGCGGCTACAGCGCCATCAGCACCTTCCATTTTGGCAACCCGGATTTCACCACCAGCCAGCCGTTCCTGCTCCGTTACCGCCAGCAAATACCCTTTGTGGCGTTGCAGGATGCCCACGGCGGGGAGGCCTGGTGGTGGAGTGACCGGCTGGCCGGGTTCCGCACGGTGTTCCTGGCCCCGGAACCGACCTGGGACCACTGGCTGGAGGCGTTGCGGTTGAACCGGGTGATGGCCATCCGCCACGACCCCGTCAGCAGTGGTCAGACCTGGATGCACGGCGGTGCGCCCGGGGTGCGGGAGCGGGTGATCTCCCTGAGCGCGGATTGGCAATGGTGGGGTGAACGGCCGGAGGAGAACCGGCGTCCCCTGCTCTCCCTGGTGGCCCTCCGGCCTGGCGACATCTTCGAGGCGGAACGCCCAGCCAGGGGCGTGACATTGCGTGTGCGTTGCGCCTGGCAAACCACCAACCTGGGCGCACCCAAGGATCCGCTGGCGGAACTGGTGAGCCTGGCGGTGGATGGCCGGGGGATCCTGTCCGGCGAAGCCGTGGCCCGCAGCCTGACGGCCCCCCGGAACAACCGGGGCGTGCGCACGGACGCCTCGCACCTATGGCCCCTGCCTGACCTGGCCCCCGGTCGGCACACAGCCATCGCCGTGGCCCGCGAACTGGCCAGCGGCCGGGAGCTCCGGCGGGAGGTGCAATTCGAGGGCTGAGGGAGGGATCCGACATTTATTTCCCTCTGTTCACCCCGGCTTCTCGTCCGCCCCTTATTTCTTCAGCCGGTAAAACTGGGCGCTGGCACCGGGGGAAATGGTCACCTGGTTTGTGCCGCCCTGGGTGAGGATGGTGGCCGCCAGGTTGGTCCAGGCCGGGGCCGCGCCGATCTGCCCGGCGTATTGCGGACTGAAGCCGACCGCATTGTTGGTGCGCCAGGCCAGGGTCACTCCCCCGCCCGTCCGCGTCACCGTGAGGGAGGGCAGCAGCGACGTGGGCGGAACCAGACGGAACACCGAGCCATAATAGGATGTCAGGGACAAATCCGAAGCGGTTCCATACAGGTTGCCATCGCTGCCCAGGATGACCGGACCCATCGGGTTGACGCCAGTGGAGGTGGAGAAGCCGGCCAGCAGCACATAGCCGGTGCCATCCCGGCCCATCTTGAAAACACCCCCCGGCAGGCTGCCCTGCACAACATCATACATCGTGCCGTAAAGGGTGCCATCCGGGCCTTCAATGAGGGCGGCCTCCGGGTATTTGCCATTGCTCGAGCCGGAGCAATTCCGCAGCACCGTGTGGCCGGTGCCATCCTTGCCAATCCGGAAGAGGGTGCCGATGCCATAGGTGCCGCCCCGCCGGGTGGCCCCGTACAGGAGCCCGTCACTGGCTTCCAGCAGACTGGCCACCGGATACTCCCCGTTGGCGCTGTTGAAGGTGAGGAGAATGGTGTAACCCGAACCATCGGCCTGGATCTTGAACAGTGTCCCCGCACTGCTGGATCCGCCTCGGGAACTGGTGCCGTAAAATGCGCCATCGCTGGCCTGGATGAGGGCGGCCCGCGGCGCGGCGCTGTCGCCGCCATCCGCCCCCAGATGCCGCAACACCTGGTAACCGGTGCCATCCCGGCCGACCTTGAACACCACGCCGCTGCCATAGTTGGTGCCGCCCCC
Source organism: uncultured Verrucomicrobiota bacterium (assembly GCA_903930345.1). Lineage (GTDB taxonomy): Bacteria > Verrucomicrobiota > Verrucomicrobiia > Limisphaerales > CAIYYI01 > CAIYYI01. The sequence goes on along the minus strand of CAIYYI010000039.1, from coordinate 19,257 downwards.
GCTGGTGGTGCCGTAGAGCCAGCCATCCCGCCCCTCGCAGAGGGCCGCCTCCGGTCTCACCCCCTCGCTGGCGTTGGTGAACACCCGCAGCAGGGCATACCCGGAGCCATCCTTGTTCAGCCGGAAAAGAGTGCCCGGATAGGTGGAGTAGCTCACTCCGGAAGGCGGCGGAGAAATCACATGGCCGCCCGTGACCCCGTACAGCATCCCGTCGCCGCCCTCCAGTAGCGCGGCGGTGGGATAGCCTCCATCGTCATTGCGGGTGGCGGCAAAGCTGTGGAGCATCTGGTAGCCGGTGCCGTCCTTGCGGAGGCGATAGACCGTGCCGACATTGCTGAACCCGCCGGCATAGGTGGTGCCGTAGAGCCAGCCATCCCGCCCCTCCACCACCGCCGCCTTCGGCTTGGCGCCATCGTCGCGGAAGCTCTTAAGGTCGGTCCGGAAGCCCGCGTTATCCAGGCTGAACACCGCCCCCCCGCCGGTGCCACCTCCGGCGGCAGAGGCCAGGTAAAACCGCCCGTCGCCCCCCACCAGCAGGTGCGCGGCACCGACCGCGCCCAGGGACGCCAGATTGGTGACCCCGCCGCCATCGGCCTGGACGGCGAACAGAAAGCCGTTTGGGTAGTAGTCGCTGCCGCTGGTCCCATACAGCACCCCATTGCTCCCCGGCACCAGCGGGGTCACGCAGGACTCGCCCAAGTCCCCACCCAGATTGAGGAGGATGGTGAACCCGGTGCCGTTGGGGTTGAGCTTGAAGACGGTGCCACCGTAATTCAGCCCGCCCGAGGAGGTGGTGCCGTACAAAGCCCCGCCTGGCCCCTCGACGAGCGGGGCCTGGGGATAGGTGCCGTCGTTGCTGGCGCTGCCAAAATGCTTGAGCACCTGATAACCGGTGCCATCCTTGTTGATCTGGAACACGGTGCCGGAATCATTCACCCCGCCCCAGTACGTAGTGCCGTACAGCAACCCATCGCCCGCCTCCACCAACCGGGCCTGCGGGTAGTTCGCCTCTCCGGCAAAGGTCTGGAAATGCTTGAGCACCTGGAAGCCGCTGCCATCCCGGTTCAGCCTGAACACCGTCCCACCCCCGCCGGTGCCGCCGTATTGGGCCACGCCATACAGGAGGCCATCCCGGCCCTCAATCACCCCACCCACCGGGCTGGAGCCATCCTGGGCATGCTTCAGATGCCGCAACACTCGGAAGGCGCTGCCGTCCTTGTTCATCCGGTAAAGCACTCCACTCCCGTTGGTGCCACCGGCGGTGGTCACGCCGTACAGCAACCCATCGCTCCCGGAGGTCAGGCTGTCGGGCATTTGCCCCTCGGTTGCAGCCTGGAAATCGTGCAGGACGGCAAAGCCGGTGCCATCCCGATTGATGGTGTAAACCGCCCCGGCATCCTCCCCGCCCCCCGCCTGGGTGGTGCCGTACAAAGCGCCATTCTGGCCCTCAATCAAGGCCGAGCTGGGCCGGATGAGGGAGGCGGGCGACGCCCCAAATTTCTTGATCGCCCGGCAGGGCCACGTTTGTGCGCCGAGATTGCTGACCAAAACCAGAACGAGCACCGTCGTCCAGCAGGAGGATTGGGTTTTCATGGGATGGGGATGGGTGAGGTGGAGGACCTGGGCGGGAAGGGAACGGGACAAACGAAAGCCAGCCTGACCTTGGGGCTGCCCTCAAGGTTGTCGAACAACCGGCATGAACATCGGGCGACGCGCATAGGGATTGCCTTTTGCCCGCACTGCGAACGCCTACCCCAGGGAAGCCTTTCCGACGGCCTCTCTGAAGGGCCGAACGCCATTGCACCAGCGATGGCGTTACCCTACCAAAAGCCCGGCCCTCCTGCAAGGGCAAACCCAGAGGTTTGGCTTTCCACCCTTGCCGGGATGCGTTAGCTTGGTCCCCCGAATGCGACTGCTGGATCGCTACCTACTGCGCGAGTTCCTGATACCGCTGGGCTATTGCCTAGGCGGGTTCCTCATCTTTTGGATCACCTTCCAGCTCTTCTCGGAACTGGATGAATTCCAGCGGGCGCGACTCACCACGTGGGAAATCATCCGGTATTTCCTGATCATCCTGCCGGATCTGCTCAACCGCGTGGTGCCCCTGGCCCTGCTGCTGGCCATGCTCTACGCGCTCAACCAGCACTGCCGCCACCACGAGCTGACCGCCATGCGCGTGGCCGGCCTGAGCCTCTGGCGCATCGCCCTGCCCTACCTCACCGTCTGCGCCACCGCCGGCATGCTCCTGTTTTCCCTCAGCGAATGGCTCATGCCCGACAGCGCCGACCAGGCGGAGGCCCTGCTGAAAAGCCACCAGCCGGGGGCGGCCGCGGATTTGAACCGCCGCAAAAACCTCGCCTTCAAAAACGAACGGGCGGGCCGCATCTGGCAGATCGGCGAATTCGACCTGCTGACCCACGAGATGATCCGGCCCTACGTGCAATGGGGCACCACCAATCAGGGCGAAATCCACATGACGGCGGAGCGCGGAGCCCTCACCAACGGCGTATGGACCTTTTACGGGGTGCAATTCCTCGTTTACCGCACCAACGACATCGCCCCATGGCGGGGGAGCACCAACGAATTCCAGGCGCCGGAATTCAGGGAGACTCCCAGCCAGATCCGGAGCGAGATCAAAATCAGCAGCCTCACCACCTTCAAACAGGCGCGCGGCGTGCAGCTCACCCTGCGGGAAATCGGGGAGTACCGGCGGTGGCACCCGGGCGAGACCGACAAGGAGGCCATGCTCTCCACCAAGTACCACGTGCGCCTGAGCGCCCCCTTCACCTGCGTGGTGGTGGCCCTCATCGCCCTGCCTTTTGGCGCGCTGCCCGGGCGGCGGAATGTGTTTGCGGGGGTGGCCGGCAGCATCTTCATCTGTTTTGCCTACTTCGTGGTGCAACGCTTTGGCGAGGCGGCCGGGATGGGAGGCCACCTTTCGCCCTGGCTCGCCGGCTGGCTGCCCAACCTGATGTTTGGCGCCGCCGGCGTTTACCTCACCTACCGGGTGAAATGAGTCCGGCCATGCATGAACCACCTCCAGCGGCGGACACGGATGTTGCCAGCCTGCGTGCTCGCCTGGAGCGCGTCAGCCTGCTGTATCAAGTCAGCAAGGTCATCCACTCCACGCTGGATTCCCAAGAGGCCCTGAATCTGATCCTGGGCGAGGCCGTGCGGTTGACCGGGGCCAGCAGCGGCTCCGTGGTCCTCCTGAACCCCACCACCGGCTTCCTGGAAATCCAGGACGCCCAAGGCCTGCCGCCGGAGGCCGCGCGCCTGCGCCTGCGCCCGGGCGAAGGGATCACCGGCTGGGTGGTGAGCAACGGCCTGCCGGTGCGCGTGGGCGATGTGCGCCAGGAGCCCCGCTACATCATGCTGCGGGAAAATGTCCGCTCGGAGCTGGCCGTGCCGCTGCTGGTGGAAGGCGAGGTGCGCGGGTTGGTCAACGTGGATTCGGATCGCCCCCATGCCTTCAGCGCGGCCGATCAGGAACTGCTGGAGGAACTCTCGGCGCAGGCCGCCGTGGTCATCCACAACACCTGGCTCTATGAGCAACTGCGCCTGAAGGCCCGGCTGTTCGAGGCCCTCGCCAGCGTCAGCCGCACCATCAATTCCCAGCTCAACCTGGATGAGGCCCTGCGGGTCATCACACGCGAGACCAACGCCCTCATCGGCGCCAAAATGACCTCGCTGCTGCTGCTGGATGACACCCGCGAATGGCTGGACCTGCGCGCCAGCCACGGGGCGGGGCCGGACTATCTGAACAAACCCCGGCTCAGCGTGGCGGACAGCCTCATCGGCATTGTCGTGCGCCGCAAAAAAGCCGTGCAGGTTGAGAATGTGCAGGTCTCCCACCGCTACCAGAATGTGGATGTGGCCCGCCACGAGGGCCTGGTTTCCGTGCTGAGCGTGCCGTTGTTGTACGGCGAGGCCGCCATCGGCGTCCTCAACGTCTATACCGCGCAGCCCCACCAGTTTTCCAACGAGGAAATCCGCATCCTCTCCGCGCTGGCGGAACTCTCGGCGGTGGCCATCGAAAAAGCGCGGCTCTACGAGCGGGTGGTGGATCTGGAGGAGCAGTTGCGGCAGAACGAGAAACTTTCCGCCCTGGGCCTGCTGGCGGCCGAAGTCGCCCACGAAATCCGCAACCCGCTCACGGTGATGAAGATGCTCTACCACTCCCTGGACCTCGTCTTCCCGGAAAACGATCCGCGCACCCGGGACGCCCAGATCATGGGCGAGAAAATGGACCACCTGAACCGGATTGTGGAGCAGATCCTGACCTTTGCCCGGAGCACGGAGCCGAGCCTGGCCCCCGTCAGCCTGGATCGCATCCTGGATGACCTCGGTTTGCTGACGCGGCACAAACTGCGCAACCTGAACATCCAATGGGTGCGAAAACTGGAGCCGGGCATGCCCCCCATCCAGGCGGATCGCACCCAATTGGAGCAGGCGTTTCTGAACCTGATCCTGAACGCGGTGGACGCCATGCCCGAGGGGGGAAAACTCACCGTCGTGGGCCGCACTTTGCGGTTGCCCCGCTCCCACCCGGAGCCCACGCATGTCACCATTGAATTCCGGGACACCGGCACCGGGCTGACGGAGGAGCAGAAGAAGCGGGCCTTCACCTCCCTGTTGAACACCACCAAACCCAAAGGCACCGGGCTCGGTCTGGCGATTGTGAAGCGGGTGGTGGAAACGCATCAGGGCCGCATCCGCATCAAATCCCGCCCGGGCGAGGGCACCACCGTCAGCATTTCCCTGCCCGTCGCAGCCCCTTCGGCACCGTCATAAGTCCGCCCGCTTCCAAGACAATAAAGATTTGCGCAGAACCCCTCACGTGATAAAGTTTGGGCATGAGCACGTTGCTCGAAATTGAAGCCGCATCGGAGGCGTTGCCGCCGGAACAAAAAGCGGAACTGGTTCGCTTTCTCACCCTGCGGCTTGCTCCGATTGAGACCTCCCGCCGGGCCAGGCTGGTGGAGGGACCAAACGGCACCCTGTTGCTGGAGGCACCTCCCGGCGCACCACCCATGACCACAGAAAACATCAAGCGGCTGCTTGAAGATTTCCCGTGAAAGGCTGGTTGCTTGATGTGAACGTGCTGCTTGGCTGTGGGTGGAAAAACCACGCTGACCATGCGGGCTTGCTCAGGTGGCTTGTGCAAACCAACGACTGGGCCACTTGTCCCATCACCGAGTCCGGCTTTGTGCGAATCAGTATGACGACCGCCTATCAGGCGACCTTTGACGATGCACGGAAATCGCTCGCCACGCTGCGCGCCCTGTCTGGACACCGTTTCCTGTCCGATGACGTAGAGGCGGCTTTGCTGCCTGTTCTGTCGAGCTACAAAGACACCACCGATGCGCATCTTGTGGTGCTGGCCCAGCGCCATGGACTCAGGCTGGCCACGTTGGATGAGGTGCTAATTGGCAAATCGTGGGCTGCCAGAGTTGCAGAAAATCCCCTGTCCCAACCGATAACACCGGCATATTCCGTGGTTTAGATTTTTTCCCCGCTCTCCAGCGCCCGAAAAGAATCGGTGGGGGAATTGAATCGCGCTATGAAATCTGGATGCTCAAATCCCCCTGCCCCACTTTCCTATTCGCGTTGATTGGTCCATTGGCGGTTAAAAAACTCCGGCCTCCCACTCCCAAACCGCGTGAGGGAAACAACCATCAGCACTGGCATCAGAGATCAAGTGCCCAGGCAGTCGCTTGTTTGATTCGGTCCAACATGTGCGGCTCAAAACGGCCTCGTTTTTCCAGCAGTTCATGGTGACCGTAAGCTGCCAGTGCCTGCACGTTGGCAACGCCCTGATGCTTTAGCCATGGCACTCTGGGCATTTCCACCTCGTATCTGCTCCCACGATTTTCCGTGGTGAGGGGAACGACTATGACCAAAGCCCTTGGCGAGTCTGCATCCTCCCGGGAAACAATCACCACCGGACGCATTTTGCCTTTCAGGCCCAGATCAACGATTTAAACCTCACCAGGAATCGGTGTCATCCAAACTCCTCATCATTTTATCCCGGGCTTCCCGGTTGACCAGGTTGTTGTCCACCAACTTAAGATTACATTGGCCGGATTTGACAAACTGCGTGAGAAAAATGCGCACCAACTCGCCTGTGGATGTGCCATTTTCACCTGCCAGACAGTTTGCCCGGTCAAGCGTTTCCCTTTCAATACGACATCTGAAGAGCACACTCATGCCTCGAATGTGCCATAATTGATAACCCTTTCAACCTGAAAACGACCGATGAACCTCACAGAAGCAAACGAAGGTAACGAGAAGACAGGCACAGGGCATGGATCGGTGTGGGTTAGGCCACTCACGATGGTTTCGCCACCACCTTTTGGCGGCGGATGATGCCCGCAAGTGCGTGCAACGACTCATTCACGGTTTCGGCATTGGAAAAAACCCTAGCCACGTCCGGCTCCAACGCCACCACATACCCGTCCATTGGCGGTTGAACCAGATTTCCGCGGAATTCATCAACCGCTAATGGACCAATCAACGCGAATAATGACTACCGATGAAAACGGATTTCACCCAAGGGTCTTCACTCACGCCTCAACTGTGCCATGTTTGCTTCCATATTAGAGGGTGTTGCGAAAGTATTTGTAACCATCACGGGAACAGTCGAATGCATCCAAAAATGCAGGGTGGAGTCTTTGGCGCTGGCGAGTTAGGTTTCAGACGGTAGGTTTGGACGCATGAATTCCAACCTTCCGGCGACCGGCACGGTCGCCTTGCTTGAACTCTTGGATCCGTTCATCCCTGACGATTTCCTCAATGAACGCTGGCCCACTCGTCCCACCGGTGGGAGGCGGCGCGATTACAGCGCGGCACAACTGTACCGGGTTCACCTGCTGAGTCTGCTCTCGCCAGTGCATTCCTTGAACTTGCTGGTCAAAATGCTGCCGGAGCAACGCGCTTGGCGAAAGTTCGCCCACCTCCGTCGGCATACTCTGGTGCCCGGCGTCCGGACCTTGCACGAGTTCCGCTGCCGCGTGGGCGTGGCCGGGCTGCGGCAGGTCAACCAACATCTGCTCGCCCCGCTGGTCGCTGCTTATGCCTGGCAGCCGTGGGCGGTGGGGCTAATTGATGCAACCGATCTGCCCGCCGCTTGTGGCGGCTTTAAAAAAAACCACCGGGCAATACTCTGCCGCACGCGCGGCCCTGGGTGGACGAACCCTCAAGATGAGACAAAGCCGATGTTTCGTCGGCTTTAAAAAGCACACCCTCCGCCTCTGGCTGCACCGTTATCGAGTCGGAGTTCAGTTGGTGCCGCTCGTCAGTTGGGTGACGCCGGCCAACTTTTCCGAGGGCGGGTTGTTGATTCCCAGCCTGCACCATTGCCAACAGCAATGGGATTGGTGTCCGCCGTTGGTCGTGGCGGACATGGGGTATTTGGCGGCGGCAGCCAAACAGCAATGTCGGGAGCGTTGGCAGGTGGCTGTCCTGACCAAGCTGCGGAGTGACATGAAACTGGTGCCACCCTATGTGGCGTGGGATCAGGCGGCCTGCCCGCAGGGTGAACCGTCGACGTGGTTGGGCTACGATGGCAGGGCCGCAGAACACTGGTTTGGCGTTGGGGCCCAACCCGAACTGTGCCGTTGTTGTTGGGAGGCGGCCCGCTGCCCGCGGCAATTTGCGTATCTGCCCGCGCAGCACGAAACGCTGTTGGGCCGACTGCCGCTGGCCAGCCGGCTGGCGCAGCAAGTGTTGCAGCAAGTGCGCCATGGATTGAACCGGCTCAGTCGTTCGAGAAGAACCAGCTGGGCTTGGGCAACGTGTTCTTCAACAGTCTGCGGTTCACCTGGACAATGGCACTGCTGGCGGATGCGGCGGTGTTGCTACGCGCACGAGCGTTGTTGGAACGACCACCCCTACGCCCGCCGCTGCTGAACTTGATGCCATTCCAACTGCCGCTGGAACTGGAGGACGATTCCCCTGCGTCATTCTTTTCCAAGGCCGGCACAAATCCACAGAATTCCCAATGAATTCATGGTCTCATACTTTGGCTTTCGCAACACCCTCTATTAGCGTGAATTCGCATCCATTAGCGGTTAAAGAATCCCCCCCATCCCCCCTACTTCGCCACCCCGGCCGTGCGCGCGAAGGCCACCGAATCGCGATACCGCTTGTTGTCTGCCCGGATGCGCGCCGTCAGGGTTTTGCCGATGGCGAAGAGGAACGGGGCCGCCAGGTCCGGAGCCTGATGCACCACCTGCTCAAAGGATTGCGCCGTGATCTTCAACAAAACCACATCCCGGTTGGCCACGGCATCCGCCGAGCGCGGGCCGCTGTCAAACAGTGATATCTCGCCGAAAAACTCCCCCGCATTCAGCGTGGCCAGGGTCGTTTCCTTGCCCCCGATCAGCAGCCGCACCCGCACTTCCCCCTCCAGGATCAGGAACATGGCATCGCCCTCATCCCCCTGTTTCACGATTTCCGTCCACTGCTGGAGCCGCAGCACCTCCATGAACGCAATAAATCGCGTAAGCTGTTGATCGTCAAATTCGGAAAAGATTTTGACCCGGCGCAAGGCCCCGGTCGTGAACTGGGCGGCTTCGGAGCCGCTGGCAGCCTCCGTGGCGGAGACCGCCGCCGTGCGCTGGCGGAAGAAAAGGCTGATCTCGGGCACTTTGGGCGCTTTGCGCCACTGCTCATCGGTTTCCGAGTAAATCCAGGTGTTGGGGGTCACCCGTTCGTCCTTGACCCATTCGATCAAGGTGGGAAGTTCCACGGGGCCATAAACCATGTTATCCACGCCCCACACTTTGAAACCGGTATTGGAATCAGCGGTATTCATGCACCTGTTGGGCGGGACTTTACGGCAACTCAGTCCGCAAATAAAGAAAAAAACCCCTCCCGGTTTTCCCAGGAGGGGTTTAAGTGTGACAAGTCGATTAGAACTTGTAGATGACGTTCAGCGCCACAGTGTAGGCGTTGTTGTCGTCAAACCCGTAAGGTCCGAAACCGTTCTTCTGGCTGGTCAGATCGTGATCCCAACGCAGTTCCACGCGGGAAATGACATTGGCCCACAGGCTGTAGTCGAAGGTGCCGGTGAGGGACATCAACTGGTTGTCGTCGTTCTGGGCGGGGTCGGTCGCGTAAACGAAGGTACCCAAACCAGCATTGGACGGCTGACCGTTGTAGAAGTCCGCACGGGTCGCGATCTTGAACTTCTCAGTGGCCTGGAAGGCAACATAGCCAGCCAGAGCGTATTCGGTGACTTCCGGGGCGAAGGCTGCGCCACGGTCACGAATTTCCTTGTAATCCCAGGACGCGCCGAGGGTCAAACCGGTCACCGGGGTGTTCAGCGTGCCACCAACGTACAGGGAGGTGGTGTCAGGCTGGTTGGCACCAGCACCAACGGCCAAACCGTTCACGATTCCAGCCGTCAGGGTGGAGCCCTTGAGGAATCCGAGGCTTTCCGGAGCGGTCAGGGAGACCAAACCGATCAGGGTCTTCTCGGCTTCGGGAGCCGGGAAGGCGCCGCGGGCAGCGCGGGCGTTGATGCCTGTGCTCGTGGTGTTGGCGATGCCACCGCTCACGCTAATGAGTTCGCTGAACTTGTAGCTGGCCAGCAAACCGGTGTGCTGAGAGGGTTCCATGCCGAATCCATAGGAACGGCTGTAGTTCGGGTTATTGCCGGCTTCGAAAACTTCGTAGCCGATCGGAGTGTCAAACACGCCCATCTTGAAGTCCAAACCATTGCCCACCGGAGCGCGCAGTGCCACATAGGCCTGCTTCAGAGCGAAGTCGGAATTGCCGGCGGCCACACCGGTGGCGGATGACACGGCGTTGTTCCAACCCACGGCGTCAGGCCCGAAGAGGAGGTCCGCTTTGTAACCAGCGGCCCACTGGGCTTCATCCAGCGCCTTCTCAATGGTGAGCTTGACAACGTTCAGGTTGAACCCGTCGTTCTTGTTGTTGTCGAACGAGCGACCCAAGATGGCATTGGCACCAGCCGTCGCGCGGCTGCTGTTGTTGCCGAGCTTCCAGATCGCAGACGTATCAACATAGCCGCTGATGGTCGTCTTCGAGAGTGCGGTTTCAACTGCGCTCTTTTCCTCGGCCTGAACCACCGATGCCAAGCTGACCACGCCGAGAGCGGCCAAACCCAGTGTCCATTTATTAAACTTCATCTATTGTTCCTCCGATGCTAGTTTGTTACTTTTTTGCTTTTTATTAATGGGCAAACCTGAGTCTGCCCGCACACCACTACGGTGCATTTTTCCGAACAGTATTTAAAAGCCAACGGTTTGACAACAAGTTTTTTTATTCGAACCGCTTGCCCCGCACCAACTCTGCGGTTATCCAGTCCAGATCTTTGCGTGAATGACGCACCGCAACGGGGCTGAGGCTACAACAATCACCAACCGGATGCAACCCCCACCACGATTCCAACTGTGTTTCAAGGCCAATTCCTTATCCACAAACAACTATGGATAAGGTTATTAAACAGATTATCGAGCCGCCAAAAAAAATCGCATAATCAGATAAAACCCCGCGAAAACACCAAGCCGGTTGGATTTTTCAGGGGCGGCGGACGGTGTCGATTGGGTTAAAAGCGGATTACAAATCCGTGCCCTGTTTTTATCAACCGCTAATGGACGCCAATGCACGCGAATAAAGACAACCGGTGAAAACAGACAGATAATGCATAAACCACTAATGGACGCTAATCTACACTAATACAAAAACAGAGAATATTCTTTTTTTGCCTTTATTCGCGTTCATTACCCGTCCATTCGCGGTTAAAATAGTTTTCTGCGGAAGCGGGGGGCAGTTGGAGGATGATGGTTTGCCAATGGCGGGGATAACGTCCCCCAATCCGTTGCCGGTGGGGTGAGGCTCCTGCCGAACCGCTTGGGACAGGGGGAAGGTTGTGGCACAGGGAATCGGTGATGGTGTCAAGGAGAGTCATAGGCAGAACCACGGCAGCGCCATGACCTTCTCGTGCAGTTGCATCGGGCGCGGACAGCGGCACACGAGGTATGCCTGTTTGGCCAGCTTGGGGTGCTCGTCCATGAAGGTCAGCAGATGCCGCGCATCCTGCACGGTTGGCTTCTCGCTCCACTTCACCTCGATGGGCGTCAGCATGCCGCCTCGTTCGATGATGAAATCCACTTCCGCTCCATCTTTGGTTCGCAGGTGATACAACTTCCCCTCGCCGAGATATTGCAGCCGCTTCCACAACTCGATGCCAACCCACTGCTCGAAGAACGGCCCTGGATTGGTCTTCACCACGTCGGGCGTTGCGGTCAGTCCGGCGGCGGCGTGCCGGACGCCCAGGTCGAAGAACAGAAACTTCGGCGTCGAGAGCAGGGTCTTGCGCGGACTCCGGGAAAAGGCTTCCACGCGAAAACCCACGAACATGTCCTCCAGCAACTGGTAGTGGCTCTTCACCGTCGGCTGGGACACGCCGCTCTCCTTCGAGATCGCGGCAAAGTTCACGATCTGTCCCGACTCCGCCGCCGCCAGGTGCATGAAGCGCACGAATGCGCCCCAGTCCTTCACCAGCGCCTCCCGCCGGATCTCCTCCTCCAGATGCACGAAGGCGAACGACCGCAGCAGTTCTGCCCGGTCTGCTTTCGGCGCGACCACCACGCCCGGCAATTCCCCGAAGGTCAGCCGCGTCAGCAAATCCGAGGCCGGGAATGGATGCTCGTGTTTCTCGCCTTTGTTCCAGGCAAACACCAGCGGCGACCCCGCGTGCGGCAGCGTCGGCTGCTCCGCCGGGTGCTCCACCAACGTCAGCGGCAGCATCCGGTGATAAAAGCTTCGGCCCGGCAAAAGATTCGCCCCCATGCGCCGGAGCTTTCGCGCCGAGCTGCCGCAGAGCACGAACCGCCACCGGTTCTTGTCCCCGTCATACAGGTGCTGCACCGCGTCGAAAATCGACGGCACGGATTGCGCCTCGTCCACGAACACGAACTGCCCCCTCTTGGTCTAGGGAAGCGCACGGCAGTCCTGGGCAAAGGCTCCGGCATCGGCCAGATGCCGCGTCCGTTCCTGCGGGTCGGCCAAGTCCATCACCAGCGTCTCCGATGGCAGCAAGGACCGCAACAAGGTGGACTTGCCCGTCTGTCGCGCCCCGAAGATGAGGTGGACATACGGTCGCCCCAGCTTCTCCTGCAACGTCGTGGCATACCAGCGGTCAAACATATGGACTTTTATATTAAGACGAGGAATCTAAAGTCAAGTTTACATACGGAATTTTGGTTATCCGGTGGAGCAGGGATGGAGGACGGGTTGAAAGGCCGAAGCCAATGACCGATGACAAAACGTCCCCCCAACCCGTTGCCAGTGGGGGAAGGCTCCTGCCGAACCGCTTGGGACAGGGGGAAGATTGTGGCAAAGGGAATCGGGATGGATACGCGAACGCCCCACGCGGCTCGGAAGAATCCTCGCCCCACCGGGTTTTGGGTTTTCCATCCTGCTGGAGCAAGAAAACTCCCGGATACTCGGCGTAACCCCTGGCGGGGAAAACGTCCGCCAACCCGTTGCCGGTGGGGTGAGGCTCCTGCCGAACCGCTTGGGATAGGGGGAAGACTGTGGCAAAGGGAATCGGGATGGATACGCGAACGCCCCACGCGGCTCGGAAGAATCCTCGCCCCACCGGGTTTTGGTTTTCCATCCGGCTGGAGCAAGGAATCTCGCGGAACTTCGGCGCAATACCCGGCGCGGAAGCCAGAATGCCGTTTTCTGGCACTTTCTGGCACTTTCCGGCACTTTTTGGCACCTTTTGGCACCCTGTTTCGCGGCGGCGCATGGAAAAGCGTGGGGCAAAGTAGAATTACGGGTGACCAAAGATGACTAAACGTGACTGAAGGTGACCGGAAGTGACTGGAAGATGAATTTGGTTGGAAAGGCGGAATGGCAACGGGGACGGCTCACACAATTGTGGATTGTGGATTGCGGATTTGAAGACAGGGACGGCTCGGAGGAATCCCCACCGGGTTTTGGTATTCCAACCTGCTGGGACAAACAAGCTCCCGGATGTGGGGTGCAGCCCGGCACGAATAAATGTCAAAGAACGGCCGAGTGGTTCGAACGAAAGTTTACTAAAACTTTACTTTTTCTTTACCAGTTCAGGGTTTTTCTGGCCCCCATCCTGCCCACTCGTTTTTCCCCGATTTTCCAAGAGGATTTCACAAGGCAAACAGTAGGCCGACCGCGCCGGTTTTTCAACGTTTTTTCGTTTCCACAAAAGAGCAGGTGGCTCTTTCTTCGTTCTCCAAGTTGCCGCTGTCGAATTCAACTGATTTTTCCAGGCTGCGTTTATTAGTGGTCACCGTTGTGGCGGGCTGAAGCCCGTACTACGAACGGGGGTGATGGCTTGGGCTGGATGCTGTTCTGTTTTTAGTTGCAGCACATCGGTTGTCCCACAAAGCGGCGGCAAGCGGCCGCAGTCCAAGACTGCTTCGCGACTTTGATGGCAACCTGCCATAGGGCTTGTGCCACCGCTTTTCGGGGGGGCTCGCACACCCGATCCGTCGTTGCCTGTTGCGGGCGGCCTCCTCATAAAAAAAACCCTCCCGGTTTTCCCGGGAGGGTTTTTCGTTAAAAGAATCCGATTAGAACTTGTAGATGACGTTCAGCGCCACCGTGAAGGCGTTGTTGTCGTCATACCCGAACGGGCCGGCTGGCGGTGCGGCGATCGTCGGAATGGTGCCCTTCTGCCCGGTCAGGTCGTGATCCCAGCGGAATTCCAGGCGGGAAACGACATTGGCCCACAGACTGTAGTCCACGGTGCTGGTCACGGACATCAGCTTGTTGCCATCATCCCATTGGTGGGTCGGGTAAGAATAGGTTGTTCCAGACGGGGTGTACTGCGCCACGGTCGGATCGTTCTGATCACCATTGTAGAAGTCAACCCGGTTGGCGAGCTTGAGCTTTTCCGTCGCCTGGTAAACGATGTATCCCGCCACTGCGTACTCGGTGACATTCGGGCTGAAGCGTGCGCCAAGGGCTCCGTCACGATCCTGTTTTTCCCGGAAATCCCAGGCGGCTCCCAGCGTCAAACCGGTCACCGGGGTGTTGAAGGTGCCGCCCACATAGATATGGGTGGTGTCACGCTCGTTGGCAACCGGCTTGCCAGGATTGGCGTCCAAACCATTCACGATACCGGCCGTCAGCGTGGAGCCCTTCAGAAAACCGAGGCTTTCCGGAGCCGTCAGGGTGACGGTGCCCATATAGGTCTTTTCCGCCTCTGTCGGCGAGAAACCACCTCGGACAGCGCGATCATTGATGCCAGTGGTAATGGTGTTGGCCACCCCCGCGCTCACACTGACGATGTCGTTGATCTTATAGCTGGCCAGCAACCCGGTGTGCTCGGAAGGCTCCATGCCATACCCATAGGAACGGCTGTAGTTCTGGTTGTTGCCCGCTTCAAAAACCTCGTAGCCGAGCGGACTGTCAAACACGCCCATCTTGAAGTCCAACCCATTGCCCACCGGAGCGCGCAGCGCCACGTAGGCCTGCTTCAGCGCAAAGTCAGAATTGGCGGCGGCCGCACCCGTGGCGGAGGACACCGAAGGATTCCAACCCACCGCGTCAGGCCCAAAGAGCAGGTCGGCTTTGTAACCGGCGGCCCATTGGGCGTCATCCAGCGGCTTCTCAATGGAGATCTTGACGACATTCAGGTTAAATCCGTCGTTCTTGTTGTTGTCGAACGAACGGCCCAGGATGCGATTGGCACCCGGTGCTACGCCGCTGCTATCCTTGCCGAGCTTCCAGACGGCGGAAGTATCGACATAGCCGCTGATGATCGTCTTGGAGATTGCGGTCTCGAGCGGACTGGTCTTCTCCTCGGCCTGAACGACCGAGGCCAAGCTGACCACGCCGAGAGCGACCAAACCCAGTGTCCATGGATTTAACTTCATCTATTGTTCCTCTATTGTTGGTTGGTTACTAGTTTGACCGCGAATTGTACAACGTTCCCCATTCGGATGCAACCCCCCACTGCTTTCCAACCTGTATTCCAGGGTTCTTTTAAACACCTAAGCGACTCTCCATAAACTGGATACATGCAATTATCGACGGACAAAAAAACTGCTCAGCCACAGCCCGCCAAAGGTCAGCAAGCCATTGATGATCAACAGTTCATTGCCAAACCGGTACCCCGAGAACCACGCTATTGACTGACTTTCCAAGCCCCAGCAAAAAACGGGGGGCCACAGGCAAATCATCGGCACCCAGGCATTTTTGACCGGCCTCCGTGTGACCAGGCTGAACGCAAACAACCCCAAAAGTGGCCCGTAGGTGTAATTGGCCAGTTTCAGAATGAGCGAAATGACGGAATCGCTCGTGAAACGGTAGAATAACAGGATCACCACCAGCAGGAGGATGGCAAAGCCGATGTGAACCACGTGCCGCACCCGGGTGCGCCGCGCATCGGTCCACCCCTCCTCCCGATCCATGCGGAGCAGATCCACGCAGAAGGAAGTGGTCAGGGTGGTCAGCACGGAATCCGCGCTGGAGAAGGTGGCCGCCGTGAGGCCGATGATGAACACCAGCCCGGCCGCCCAACCCAGGTGCTGCAGGGCCAGCATGGGAAACAGGTGATCCGCCCGGGCGGGCAACGCCACCTGTTTGACGGCGGCATACTGGTACAGCAGGGCGCCCAGCCAGAGGAAAAGCAGGTTCACCAGCACCACCGCCACGGAAAACCACCGGATATTCCGCTTGGCCTCCCGCAGGCTGCGGCAACTGAGGTTTTTCTGCATCATGTTCTGGTCCAGACCAGTCATGCAGATCGCCACGAATGCCCCCCCCACCAACTGCTTCCAAAAATACCGGTCTTCCTTCCAATCCCAGAAGAAAATCTGGCTGAGGCTCTGGCCGGCGCGGGTGGCCCCCCGCCAGGCATCATCCCCGACGGATTGCGCGATGATGATCACCGAGATGATCAGACCCAGCAAAAGAAAGGCCGATTGAAACGTGTCGGTCCAAACCAGCGTGCGAATGCCCCCCTGGTACGTGTAGAGGAGCATCAGCACGATGATGATGGCGACGGTCAGCCAGAAGGGAATCCCCCAGGCGGCAAAAACGAATTGGTGCAACACCCCGGCGGCCAGGAACAACCGGGCCGCCGCCCCCACCGTGCGGGAGAGCAGGAAGAAGAGCGATCCCATCCGTTGGGCGTTGGGGCCCAACCGCTCCAGCAGATAGGTGTAGATGGAGGTGAGGTTCAGCCGGTAATAGAGCGGCAGCAGCACCTCCGCAATCACCACGTAACCCAGCACATACCCGAACACCATTTGCAGGTAGGAGAACTGGGCGGTGCCGACCTGGCCAGGCACGGAGATGAACGTCACCCCGGAAAGGCTGTCGCCAATCAGGCCGAAAGCCACCGCCCACCAGGGGGAGGCCTTGTTGCCCAGGAAGTAAGCCGCGTTGCCCGCGTGACGACCGGTCCGCCACGCAATCACCAAGAGCATGGCGAAGTAGCAGACAATACAGGTCATGACCACGGTCGGCGACATCAGCACTGGGCCGGAATGGTTGCGAAAAACCGGGGATCAGGTCAAACTTTCAGTTGGCAAACCTCCACCCCGGTTCCGCAGAAACCTAGTTCAACCGCTAATGGACGCCAATTAACGCTAATAAAGGCAAAAAAGGATGTTTTGGGTTTCCCTCAGCCTGGATTCTTGAACACCCCCAATTCCTGACCGAGGATTCTTCCGAACCGCTTGGGATAGGGGGAAGACTGTCGCAAAGGGAATCGGGGTGGATGAGCGGTCATCCCACGCGGCTCGGAAGAATCCTCGCCCCACCGGGTTTGGATTTTCCATCCGGCTGGAGCAAGAAAACTCCCAGATACTCGGCTAACCCCCGCCGGGGAAAATGTTCGTCAACCCGTTGCCGGTGGGGTGAGGCTCCTGCCGAACCGCTTGGGATAGGGGGAAAACTGTCACAAAGGGATTCAGTGTGGTTGGCCGGACGTCCCACGCGGCTCGGAAGAATCCTCGCCCCACCGGGTTTGGGTTTTCCCTCCGCCTGGAGCAATAAACCTCCCGGAACTTCGGCGTAACCCTTGGCGTTGGTTCCGTGGTTCCAACTTGAGTTTATGCTCAATCGCCGCTACATTTGGCCCATGAGTTCGATCGCGTTGCACATCATCGGCCTGGTTCAAAGCCTGCCTCCCGCCGAACAGGAGGCCGTCTGCAAAGCCTTGGCGGAGTGGCGGTCAACGGAGATTTACGGGGAGCCGTGGACCGAGGCCGATGCCGACGAATTGGCGCGCGTTTCCTTTGCCGCCTTGGACCAGGAAGAGGCCAGTGCCGGAAAAAGGTGAAATCTGGCTCGTGGACATGGGCCTGGCCGAAAAAGTTCGGCCCGCGCTGGTTTTAAGCGGCCCGTGCGGGTCTGAAGACCGCCTCCTCATCACCGTCATTCCCCACACCACGCAGTTGCGCGGGTCGCGGTTTGAAGTGATAATTCCGCTGCCGTTCTTAAAACCGGGCGCTTTTTTGGCGCAAAACCCGGCCACCCTCTCCCACAAACGGGCGGAGAAATATCTGGGCAAACTTACGGCGGCCCAAGTGTTGCTGATTGAGAATCGTTTGCTGGAATGGCTGGGTATCAATCCTTCGGCACACGTCCCGGAAAGCCAGCCCCCGGGAACAGACCCAGCGCAAAGGGCATAAGGTCCAGAGTCGCAAAGGGCGGAGGCCCTTGCCAGCCTGAACCAACGCGGAGCAGGGGATCGCCGAGTGCGGATTCATGGAAGCGTTTAAACCGTTAAAAAGGTTAGGAATCCAAGTGGTGATCGACCACACAACGGGGCGCAGGATTTGTAATCCTGCTTTGCGCTGCCCACCAGATTGTGGTTTCCCCCCAACCCGTTGCCGGTGGGGTGAGGCTCCTGCCGAACCGCTTGGGATAGGGGGAAGATTGTGACACAGGGAATCGGGGTGGATGAGCGGTCATCCCACGCGGCTCGGAAGAATCCTCGCCCCACCGGGTTTGGATTTTCCATCCGGCTGGAGCAATAAACCTCCCGGAACTTCGGCGTAACCCCCGGCGGGAAAAATGTCCGTCAATCCGTTGCCGGTAGGGCGAGCCTCTGGCGAGCCGCTTGGGATAGGGGGAAGATTGTGACACAGGGAATCGGGGTGGGTGGGCGGTCATCCCACGCGGCTCGGAAGAATCCTCGCCCCACCGGGTTTGGATTTTCCATCCGGCTGGAGCAATAAACCTCCTGGAACTTCGGTGTAACCCCCCGGCGAGAACCCACACCGGGGATTGACGCCGACAGCCGGGTACACAACATTGGGCCGTGCATTCGGTCATGTTCCTGCAGGACCTGGCGGTGGTGATGATCGCCGCCGGACTGGTCACCGTGATCTGCCACCGTCTGAAACAGCCGGTGGTGCTGGGCTATATCATCGCGGGTGTCCTCATCGGGCCGCACACCCCGCCCGCCTCCTTCATCCATGATCAGGCCACCATCAACACCCTCGCCGAACTGGGCGTGATCCTGCTGATGTTCTCGCTGGGCCTGGAGTTCAGCCTCCGGAAGCTCAAGCAGGTGGGCGCCTCGGCCCTCCTCGCCGCCCTGCTGGAAATCCTGCTGCTCTTCTGGGTGGGCTACATGGTTGGGCATTTCTTCGGCTGGCCCACCCTCGACCGCGTCTTCCTCGGGGCCATGCTCTCCATGTCCTCCACCACGATCATCATCAAGGTGCTGGGGGAGCTGGGCAAGATGAAGGAGAAGTTCGCCCACCTCATCTTTGGCATCCTGATCATCGAGGACATCCTGGGCATCGCCATGATCGCACTGCTGTCGGGCATCGCCATGACGGGCAGCCTGAGCCTGGGGGACGTGGGGCTGACGCTGGGCAAGCTGGGGATCTTCCTTGTGGTGACGCTCGTGGCGGGGCTGCTGACCGTGCCGCGCCTGATTGGTTACGTGGCGCGGTTCAAGAGCAACGAGATGCTCATCCTCACGCTGCTGGGCCTGTGCTTCGGGGTGTCCCTGCTGGCGGTGAAACTGGGCTACAGCGTGGCGCTGGGGGCGTTCATCATTGGCGCGGTGATCGCCGAGGCCCGGGAGATCCACCGCGTGGAGGCGCTGCTGGAGCCGGTGCGCGACATGTTCAGCGCCATCTTCTTTGTGGCCATCGGCCTGCTGATCAATCCGGCCCTGCTGCTCGTCCACTGGCAGCCGATCCTGATCATCACCCTGGCGGTGATCGCGGGCAAGGTGCTCACCTGCTCCACCGGGGCATTCCTGGG
>CAIYYI010000038.1 GCA_903930345.1 uncultured Verrucomicrobiota bacterium | reverse complement strand
TTCTGTTTGTCCTGGCGGATGGCTGGGACTGATCATCCGCTCGCTTGTCCGCAGTTTCAACATGTGACCGCCGCCGTCAGATGGCCAACCTATGAATCCCGAATTCGCCATTGAGCTGCTAAAGAATCTGATGTTTCAGGCGGCGGCCATCTCGATGCCGTTTCTCGTCACCGCCATGCTCATCGGACTGGCGGTCAGTTTGTTCCAGGCCGTCACGAGCATCAGCGAACAAACCCTGACGTTTGTGCCCAAGGCCCTCGGCATTCTGGGGCTGCTGCTGCTGCTGCTGCCCTGGCTGGTGCGGACCACGGTTGAGTTCACGATCAAGGTCATCGAAATGATGCCTCAGATGGTTTACTAGCCCGTCTTCACGGCGGGCCGTGCGGTTGCGTATGGAAATCAATCCCATAAACTGGATGCTGGTGTTTGTTCGGGCGAGTGCATTCCTGCTGGTCCTGCCGATTTTTTCAGCACCGAACATTCCCCGTCGGGTCCGGCTGGCACTGGCTGGGATGATCGCATTCCTGATTGCCCCCGGGTTACCAGCTTTCGCACTCCACCCTGAGAGTTTTCTGGCATGGATACGCTTATTCCTGGTGGAAGTCTTTGCCGGACTCACCATTGGATTCGTGACCCGGATGGTTTTTTATGTGTGTGATTTTGCCGGCCTGTTGATCACCAATGAGATGGGCCTGAACATGGCGAGCACGTTCAATCCGATGTCGGGCAGCAGCACCCAGGCCCCGGGCTTGATTCTATTCTACTTCTCCGCCGCCGTGCTGATGTCGCTCGACCTTCATCACTGGGTGCTGGCTGGATTTCAAAACACCTATACCCTCTTGCCGGTGGGGGCTGCGCACTTGCGTGAGGCGCTGTTCAACAACATTGTCGCCCACACTGGCCGGGTGTTTGTGGTGGGAGTGCAAATGGCCGCCCCACTCATGGCGGTGTCCTTCATCATTGTGCTGACGTTTTCGATCCTGGGCCGAGCCGTGCCCCAGATGAGTGCCTTCATGGAAAGTTTTGCGGTTCGCGCGCTTGGCGGATTGGTGATGTTTGGCCTCTGCTTGGAAATTATGGCCCAGCACTTGCTCAACTACCTGCGCCGACTGCCGGAAGACATGATGCGGGTGGCCCAGTTCCTCGGTCCGACGTAAGCCTCTCCGGTTCCGACAGTTTACGGCGAATGTCATGAGTGAAGTCGCCGAAAAAACAGAGCAACCGACACAGCGTAAGCTGGAGGACGCCCTAAAACGCGGACAGTTTGCCCGCAGCGCCGAAGTGCAAACCGTCCTGGTGTTGCTCGGCGGGCTCACGGGTTTGATGTTTTTTGGCGGCGAAACCTGGAGGTTGCTTGCCGGCGCCCTCACCTCCACCCTGGGGCATCTGCATGACACTCCCCTGACGGCCTCGTCACTCCCGGGCTACGCCATCCAAGGCACGCTGTTGCTGCTGGTGTGTGTGGGGCCGATCGTCATGGGTAGCATGATTGGAGGGTTGCTCGCCGGCGGCTTGCAAAGCCGCTTTCAAACAGCATCCGAGGCGCTCAACCTCAATTGGGAGCGACTGGACCCGGCGGCGGGGCTGCAACGGGTGTTCTCCATGCGCTCCGCTGTCCCCACTGGCGTCGCATTTGTCAAACTGGCCGCCATCATACTCCTGACCTATGGCACCGTGGAAAGGGTGCTGGGTGACCCCATCTTCACCAGCACCGTCAGCCTGACACGCCTGGTGGAATTCATGGCGGATTCCTGCGTGAAGATATTCACTCGTGTCCTGCTGGCGCTGGCCGTCATCGGCGCGGCCGATTACGGTTACCAGTGCTGGCAGACCTGGCAGGACATGATGATGACCATGGAGGAAGTGAAGGAGGAAGCCAAAGGCCAGGACGGCAATCAGCAGGTGAAAGCCCGGCGGCGCAAACTTCAGTCCGTGTCCCAGCGCAAGATGCTGGCGGATGTTCCCACTGCGGATGTGGTCATCACCAACCCCACCCATCTTGCGATCGCGCTCCGCTATGACCGCAAAACCATGAAGGCCCCCCGCCTCCTGGCCAAAGGCATCCGGCTGAACGCCGCCCGCATCCGCGAAATCGCCCGGCAGCACCAGGTTCCAATCCTTGAAAACAAGCCCCTCGCCCGGATGCTTTTCAAATATGGCAAAGTGGGTGGCGAGGTTCCTGCTCAGCTCTACGTGGCGGTCGCGGAAGTGCTCGCCTGGGTCTATCGAACGAACCCCTATCGCTATTATGCAGCGGGAAACCAGACCGAACCCGGGGCGGGACCGGAGATCGGCAGGAAAAACATGCCGGCCAGACCGGAAAACTTTGCTCAGTAAGATGGATAAGCTATGGAAACCTTAACATCCAATATGCGGACTTTGTTCCGCATGGGCGATATCTGGCTTGTGGTTGGCCTCTTCGGCACGGTGCTCCTGATGATCCTGCCGGTTGCCCCGTTCCTGCTGGACGCCCTCCTGGCGTTAAGCATTGCGCTGTCTTTGCTCATGTTGCTGGTGATTTTGTATGTCCGCCGACCGGCAGATTTCACCGGGTTCCCCACGCTGCTGCTGTTCGTCACCCTCTTCCGTCTCTCACTCAACGTCGCTTCCACCCGCCTCATCCTCATTGACGGCTACGCGGGACACGTCATTGAGGCATTCGGCAACTTCGTTGTACGCGGCAATTATATTGTGGGGTTGGTCATCTTCCTCATCCTGGTACTGATCAACTTCATCGTCATCACCAAGGGTGCCGGCCGCATCGCCGAGGTCGCGGCACGATTCACTCTGGATGCCATGCCCGGAAAGCAGATGGCCATTGACGCCGAGTTGAACGCCGGGCTGATCAACGAGGCCGAAGCCCGGGCCCGGCGGCGGGGCGTTGAACAGGAGGCCGATTTCTACGGGGCCATGGACGGGGCCAGCAAGTTTGTCCGGGGCGACGCGATTGCCGCCATCCTCATCACCCTGATCAATATCATCGGCGGTTTCGCCGTCGGGATCGCCCAGAAGGGTATGAGCGTGACCGAAGCGCTGCAACGATTCACGATCCTGTCCATCGGCGATGGTCTGGTCTCCCAAATACCAGCCCTCATCATCTCCACCGCCGCCGGCATTCTGGTCACTCGCGCAGCCTCGAAGAACAATCTCGGCCAGGAGTTGAGCAAGCAGCTCACGTCCTTCCCCCGGGCGCTGACGATCCTGGCGGGGATGATGGTGGTGTTCGGGCTGGTTCCAGGGCTGCCCATGCTGCCGTTCATGCTCTTGGGTGGGCTGGCCGGTGCCATGGCTTACACCCTCCATAAACAAGGCCTGTCCTCCACCGACGAAGCTGAAGCAGCCGGGGTAGTCAAAACGAGCGGCACCGCTGCCGCCAAGAATGGGGGAAGCCCCACCCCCGACGGCGATGGTGCCCGGTCGTCCGAGGGCAAAGCGCTCGACAAGCTGGAAACACTGCTCTCACTGGATCCATTGCAAATCGAACTCGGTTACGGATTGGTCTCCTTGGCGGACAAGCGGAAAGGCGGGGATCTGCTGGACCGGGTCACCGGGGTGCGACGCACTTTCGCTCAGGATATCGGGGTCATCGTGCCCCCCATCCGGCTGCGCGACAACCTCCAGTTGGGACCCAATGAATACCGCTTCCTGCTCAAGGGTCACCCGGTTGCCCAAGGCCAGCTCATGCCTGGCTACTGGTTGGCGATGAATGTGACCAACAGCAAGATCAACCTCAAAGGCGTGCCCACCGTGGAACCGGTCTTCGGACTGCCCGCCACGTGGATCGCCGACGTGGAACGTAAGACCGCCGAAGTCAGTGGTTACACCCTGGTGGACGCAGCTTCGGTGCTGGTCACCCACCTGAGCGAAACCGTCAAGCGGCACTGTCACGCCCTCCTTAGCCGACAGGACGTCCAAGTGTTGCTGGACAACCTGAAGCAGACCCATCCGACGGTGGTGAACGAGCTGATACCCGCGCAACTTTCGGTTGGCCAGGTGCAGCGGGTCCTGCAGAACCTGCTGGCGGAAGGCATCTCCATCCGCAATCTCTCCGGCATACTGGAAAAGGTGAGCGACTTCGCCACGTTCACCAAAAACCCCGACGAATTGTCCGAACACGCGCGGCGGGCGTTGGGCGCCCAGATTGCCAAACCGCTCCAGATGCCCAATGGCAGCCTTTGCGCCATCACGCTGGACCCGCGGCTGGAGCAACTGCTGGTGCAGAATGTCCGGCAGACACCCAATGAGCTATCTCTGGTGATGGAGCCAGGTCTTGCGCAGCACATTCTGCAATGGCTGTCCAAGACCGTTCAGCAAATGCTGGCCGCCGGCCAGCCGCCGGTGGTGATTTGCTCGCCGCAGCTTCGCCTGGGATTCAAGCGCTTCTTCGAATCGACCTTCACCGACCTATCCGTCCTCTGCTATTCCGAAATCCCGCCCCGGATCGAAGTGCAAAACGCCGCCGTGATCCCATGTCCTGAGTAAGGCCTGAATGACCATGAACACCCCCGTTGCGGCACCCCCTCCGGCCGAAACCCTCTCGTTCATCGCCCGCGATATCGCGGGGGCTGTGGCTGAAATCCGCGCCAAACTCGGGCCAGATGCGGAGATTCTCGATATTCGTCGACTCCCGCCACGGGGAATTGCCCGGTTGTGGCAGAACCCCCGAATCGAAGTGCTTGCCCGCTTGCCGGACAAGGATGAGCCGCCCACGGAAACCAACCCCCGCACGGTGCGAACCGCCCCCACAGCGTCCCCCCAGACATTTCACGCAGGAGTATCGCACCAGGAGGCCATGCAGAGGTACGCGCAGACCAATGCCGCCGCCGGAGCGGTGGAGGCGACTCCCGCTCCAATCGAGTTGGCGGCGCTCTCGCCGGAACTTTCCACTGGCGCTCGGCGTCCCAGCCCGTGGCGGTGTGCGGCCGTGCTGGATCGTCTGGGCTTGCTCCCGCTGCATGTGGAACGGGTGCTGAATCAGATGCAAGAGTTGCACGGCGCAGATCGCCCCCCCCCGGGATCCATGACCCAGGAACTGGCTCTGGCACGCGCGGCGCTGCTGCAATTATGGCGGCAACAGCAACCTTCCCGCTCGCCCGGGGGAACCCCTCTGCACGTGTTCATCGGGCCTCATGGCTCCGGAAAGTCCACCGTCCTGTGCAAGTGGCTGGCCAAAGCAGTCCTGCTCGAAGGCCAGCAGGCGCATGTCTGGCGGTTGGATGGCCGCACCGCCAACGCCTCGGAGCTGGTCAGCATCTACGGCGAAATCCTCGGCGTGCAGGTGAAACGACACTGGCACGGCCGTGAAGATCCGTCCCGGACTGGCTTTGTGGACCTGCCCGGCGCAGAGTTTCACGATGCAGCATCGCTGACAGCCCTGAAGCAGGCGTTGGGACAGTTTCCCAGCGCACAAGTGCATCTGGTGTTGAACGCCGCCTACACCATCCCACTTCTGCTCAATCAGATCAGGGCATCGGCCGCCCTGCCCGTATCCGACCTCATTCTGACGCACCTGGATGAAGAAACTGCCTGGAGCAAACTTTGGAATCTGGCACTGGGGACAAATTTTCCCCTCAGCCTCCTGAGTGTCGGGCAAAATATTCCAGGCCGTTTGTGTGCGGCACAACCAGAGTTGCTGTGTGCCTCACTATTCAGTGCAAACCGGCCCATTTAGAGTCTTCTAAGCCAGCGGCCGTTTATGGCAAGCCATTTGCTTAAGCATGATACGAACTTGAAATCCATGAAACTATTACTGCTGATCGGTGCCTTGGTGGGATTTCTCACGGGTGTCGTGCTGGGCCTGGCCAATCAAAGCGGTTGGCCCATGATCCTGTGGCGGTCCGCCTTTGCCTCGCTGGCGTTTGGAATTCTGCTGCGCTGGTGGGGTCAGCGTTGGGTGCAATGCTTGCGCACCGCCCAACAGGAACGTTTTGCGGCGCTCATGGCGCAGCGAAAGGATAGCAAGAACCC
This sequence comes from uncultured Verrucomicrobiota bacterium, assembly GCA_903930345.1. GTDB lineage: Bacteria > Verrucomicrobiota > Verrucomicrobiia > Limisphaerales > CAIYYI01 > CAIYYI01. The sequence goes on along the minus strand of CAIYYI010000038.1, from coordinate 21,697 downwards.
CTCAACGAGCAAATCATGAACTCAACCCTTTCCCCCCTGCCGCCCACTCAGGTGAGTTCGGCGGAACACCCATCCGGTGGTCCGGCGATTTGGAATCGTTACCGGAAAAACGAAGATCCCCTGGCCGAAGAGGAACTGGTCTTGCACTATCTGCCGCTTGTAAAGACCGTGGTGGGCCGCCTGGCTATGACTCTGCCCGCCCATGTTTCTCTTGAGGATTTGAACAGCGTGGGCCTGATGGGGCTGCTGCAGGCGCTGCGAAGTTACCGTCCGGGCGGAGTCGCCTCGTTTGAAACTTTCGCACGGTTTCGTATCCGGGGTGCGGTTCTCGACGAATTACGCCGGATGGACTGGGTGCCGCGTTCCGTGCATGACCAGGCCCGCAAGGTTCAAAAGGCCCGGTCGGGTTTGGAGCAGAAACTCGGACGGCCGCCCACCGAGGTAGAGATGGCCCAAGCACTCGGACTCTCCATTGAGGAATATCTTGAATTGATTGATGAAGTGCGGCCGGCGGCGTTTGTCCATCTGGACAGCCTGTTGCATCCCCACACCGAAGACCAAACCACCCTCCACGAGTGCCTGCCGGATGACCAGCAGGAAATCCCGCTGGAAACCACGTCCAAGCGAGAGCTGATCCAGTTGGTCAAAGAGCGCTTGGAGCAACTGCCCAAAATCCAAAAACAGGTGCTTTCCCTGTATTATGTGGAAGATCTGCGGATAAAGGAAATCGCCGTTATTTGCGGACTCACCGAATCACGCATCTCCCAAATCCACACACAGGCCATTCTGGCCATTCGCGGATTCATGGCACGTTACGAAGCCTCACCCGCCCTGTTATGATCATTCTCCTCGGCGCTTTTGTTGTTTTGGCCTCCGTGTTGGGAGGTTTCACGATGTCCGGCGGCAACATCGGGAACCTGATGCATATCTCCGAGTTTATCGTCATTGGTGGCGCCGGTTTGGGAGCCATGCTGATCATGGCCCCAAAACGGATCCTGATGGAACTTTTACACCAGGTAATCGCTTCTTTCAAGGGGGCACCGTACGGACGGGACGACTACGACGCACTATTCAAGGCGCTCTATGAACTCTTTGTGCTGGGACGTCGCAATGGCATGGTTGCCCTTGAGGAACACGTGATGAGTCCGCAGTCCAGCTCGATTTTCCAACGCTATCCTCAGTTTCAGCGTAATAAGCCGGCCATCGAGTTCCTTTGCGGCGGACTGAAACCCATCATTGACGGCCGCATCAAACCCGACCAGTTGCACCACCTTCTGATGGTGGAATTGGAGCGCGTGGAAGAGGAAGCCCATGCGCCCGTGGGCGTGCTGGCGCGTACGGCGGACTCAATGCCTGGCTTTGGTATTGTTGCCGCAGTCCTGGGGATCGTGATCACCATGCAGGCCATCGCCGGCCCCATTGAGACCATCGGCGTAAAGGTGGCAACGGCGCTGGTTGGCACCTTCCTGGGCATTTTCATAGCCTACGGCTTCATGAGTCCGCTCGCGGCAAATCTTGAATTCCTCAACGCCTCGCGACTGGCCTACCTCAGGTGTATCGCTGAGTGTGTGGGGAGTTTCGCCAACGGGCAAGCCCCTCTGATGGCCATCGAATTTGGCCGCCGCACGCTGGAACGCTCCCTCTGCGGGACAGCGGATGAACTGGAAACGCAACTCAAAGGGATAGGCAGCCAGTCCAAGAAGTAATCAACAATCCTTCCCAGCATGAAACACAAACACCATCATGGCGGCGCGTGGAAGGTGGCTTACGCCGACTTCATCACCACCATGATGGCCCTTTTCCTGGTGCTTTGGCTGACCGCACAGGATACCAAGATCAAGGAAGCCATTGAGCGATCCTTCAAGAACCCCTTTTCCTCGCTCACCAAAGAGTCAGTCGGCATCATTCCCAACAACGACGCCCAGGCCACCCATAAGGAGCGGGGCAACTTTGACTCGCCCTCCGCCGTGCAACTGGAACTGCTGCGCCGGGTCACTGAAGACCTCTCGAAACTCCTGCAAAACAATGAGGAGGACCAAAGCACGGTGAAACTCGAAATGACGCCCGAAGGCCTGCGCATCAATGTGTTCGACGGCTCGAACCGTCCCCTCTTCGAACCGGAGACCACCCAGTTAACGCCTTACGGAAGCTGGGTCTTCTCGACCATGGCCTGGGTGATGGCACGCTATCAGACTTTTGTGGTCGAACTGGAGGGCCACACCGAAAGTGGCGCCAAATCCCGGGGGCCGGATTACACCGCGTGGGAACTCTCGTCTGATCGCGCCAACACCACCCGACGCAAATTGGTCGAGCATGGAGTGGGCGAGAAGCAAATCTTCAAAGTTGCCGGTCTGGCCGACACCCATCCAATGACCGGGGTACCGTCCACGCATGAATCAAACCGCCGGGTCACCGTATTGCTCAAGATTCGTACCGACGGCGTTGGGAACAAGCCGTCAGCCCGCACCCCTATCCTCTCGCGACCATGAGTGAACCTTTCGTACCCCTGGCCAAAGCCCCCTCCAAGACCGGTCCCGCCGGCGAGAGTTTCCGTCTCACTGTCCTGCCCCAATCCCAACTGGCCGCGCCTTTCCTGGCCGTGCAGCCTGGTTCACCGGGAGCCAGTGCCAGCCCTTGCGCCAAGGAACCCCAGATCACACTGGAACGTAACGGCGACTGCATTACGCGCATCAAGATCCAATGCACCTGCGGCCAGATCTTGGAACTCAACTGCACTTACTAAAGCACGGCGGTCCACCCTGCCCCGCCCAAGCCAGGCTGCCAGAATTTTCGTCGGTGCACCTAAGTCTCATTTCTCTGGATACAACAGTAATTTCTTCTCCAGGACCGGCACATTTTACCATGCTCTCACCACTACTGAACCTCATTCAGCGAATTCAACGCCGTTTAGCCGCTGGCACAGTCAATGCTAAGGGTTGGGTACATGAATGTGAGTTTGTATCAAGCGGCCGCTGGGATGAAGGCAACTGCCCGATGGCAGGAGACGATTTCTGAGAATCTCTCCTCTAGTTTCATCCCCGGGTTTAAACGCCAGAACATCTCCTTCAGCGCGGTTGAATCCGGCCTCATGGGCCCGAGTTCGACCACCATCAACGGAGGCAGTCGTCATTTCTCCCTACCCTCCAGTTCCGTCAGCACCGACTTTCAGCCAGGCGAATTGAAGCCCACCGGCGGCGCAACGGATCTGGCCATCGAAGGACGTGGCTTCTTTGAGGTGCAGATGCCAAACGGGGTGAAGGCCTACACCCGCGACGGCGAGTTTCGCGCCAACGCCCAGGGTCAATTGGTCACCAAGCAGGGTTATCGCGTCCAGGGTGCCGGGGGGCCGATCCAACTGGATGCCAAAAACGCCTCACCAGTGACGGTGTCCGCAAATGGTGAGGTGTCCCAGGGCGGCAACCTCCGCGGCACGGTGAAAGTGGTGGATTTCAACGATTACAGCCAACTGCAAAGCGCAAGCAGCGGCTATTTTCTGGCTGGCCAGCCCGGACTCTCCCCAACCACAGTCACCAAAGCGAACCTGCATCAGGGCTACCTTGAATCCGCCAACACCACCACGGTTTCGGAAATGGCGAACCTCCTCTGCTCGGTTCGCCTCTTTGAGGCCAACCAAAAAGTCATCCAAAACCAGGATGAGCGTATGGGTCGCATGATCGCCGATCTTGGGAATCCCAGTTAAGACCCGCCAAACAACCTTCGCATCTTATGTTACGCGCCCTCTATTCTTCCGCATCCGGCATGGAAGCCCAACAGATGAACCTCGATGTGATTGCCAACAATCTGGCCAACGTCAACACCACCGGCTTTAAGAAAACCAAAATCGAGTTTCAGGATCTGCTTTACCAAACCTCCAGCGCCGCCGGAGCGCAGCAAGGAGGAGGCAACACCCTGCCCACCGGCATTCAGATCGGCCACGGAGCCCGCGTGGCTGCCACTTCACGAGTCTTTACCACCGGGGAAATCACCCAGACTGGGGAGCGCATGGACGTGGCGGTCAACGGCGATGGCTTCTTTGAGGTTCAGATGCCCGACGGCACCCGGGCCTATTCTCGGGCCGGCGCCTTCAAGGTGGCTTCTGATGGCACCGTCAAGACCAGCGAAGGACTCACCGTCCTCAGCGGATTCCAACCGATTCCGGTGGGCACCACCAACGTGACAATTTCTGGCGATGGGTACGTGAATCTGACCGGCGCGAACGGCAAGACCAACTTCCAAGTCCAGCTCGCCCGCTTCATCAATCCGGCTGGGCTCGAGAGCATCGGACGCAATCTGTATCGGGAATCCCAGTCCTCCGGCCAGGCTGAACTCGGGAATCCCGGCGAGAACGGCTTCGGCAGCCTTGAACAGGGATTCCTCGAAATGTCCAATGTCAAGGTGGTTGAGGAAATGGTCAAACTGATCATGGCCCAGCGCGCCTACGAGGTGAACTCCAAAGCTGTCCAGGCGGCTGATGAAATGCTGCGCGAAGGATCCAACCTGCGCCGTTAACCCCTGCCATGCACCGAACTTTCCTCATTCTGTGTCTCCTGGCCGGCCTGCATCAGGCCATCGGTGCCACGACGACGGCGGTCAGCTTCGCGAGTCTGACGCTGAACAGCGAGATCCAAGTCGATGGCCAGGGAGTGTTTCTGGCACAGGTTGCCAGTTCCACCGACGGTTCCCCCTTGCCAGTTCTCCGACTGCTGCCCGCACCGCGTTTAGGAACGCCTCTGACATTGACACGCGCCAACCTGCAGCAGTTGGTGGCCCAGCCAGAGCACGGAATGATCGTCAGCAACTGGGTCGGTGCCGAGAGTGTTCGGATCCTCCGTCGGCCCCGAATGCTGGGTGAGGGCGAGGTGAAAGATCTCCTCACGAAGTCCTTGCAGGAAAGCTGCGTCCGAGACCGTGGCGAACTGGAACTGCGCCTGGACCGGGGGTGGACGCCCGTAAACGTTCCCGACGAACCGCTGACGGTCCGCCTGCTGAACCTGCCCGCCAGTGGCGTCAGCCCGCTCTTGCTGGTGCGCTTTGAACTGCTGTCCGGTTCGGAAACCGTGGGGAGCTGGCAGGTAGTGCTGCAGGTCCGCATCTGGCGTGAAATCTGGGTCACCCATGCACCGCTGCGCCGGGGCCAGGTGATCAGCGAAACCGATTTGGTCCGCGAGCGGCGCGATGTGCTGACGCTGCGCGAACCGTTGGGAGACCTTGCGGCAACGGAGGCCGAACTGGAAATCACCGAAGGCCTCCAAGCAGGCACACCGTTGTATCAACGCCACCTGCGACTCCGGCCGGTGGTACATCGCGGCCAGACTGCCGAGGCGATCCTGCAGGACGGCGCGTTGAACATGGTCTTGAAAGTCGAAGTGATGGAAGACGGTGCTCCGGGTCAGATAATCCGAATCCGCAATCCTCTATCCCGCCGCGAACTGCGGGGAAAGGTCCAAAATGAAAAAACCATCCTGGTCTGCCTCTGAACCCATGTCGCCCGGGCAGTGTTCCTGTCCGTCGCACGTCCAAGCCCCGACGGGGTGCCCCCGGCGCGCGGCGTTGTTTGGCTGGGTGGGTTTGTCCTGCCTTCTGCTACTGCCATCCGCCCAGGGTGACTCACTCTGGCAACCCAAAACTTCTCGCTCCATGTTTGCTGATAAGCGCGCCACCCGTGTGGGTGATCTGCTCACAGTGATCGTGCAGGAAAACAACTCCGCGTCAAAGGACAAGAACACCAAGACCGCCAAGTCCACGGGCATGGATGCCAGCATTGCCAGCTTCCTCTATAGTCCCGGCGCCAGCAAGCTGCTCACCCAGGCCGGCCAGATGCCGGCGCTGAAATACAGCTCCAAGAACGAGTTCGACGGCGGCGGATCCATCAACAACTCGGAACAAATCGTTGCCCGCATTGCCGTGCGCGTCACCGACGTGCTACCCAACGGCAATCTTGTCTTTGAAGGCACGCGTGAAACCGCCTTCTCCGGCGAGCAGCAAACCATCGTGCTTCGCGGTGTCGTCCGGCGTGACGACATCAGCTCCGCCAACAGTGTCTCCAGTTCCAGCATCGCGGACGCCACCATCAAGTTCATTTCCAAGGGCTCTATCAGCGATTCACAGAAAAAGGGCTGGTTCAGCCGGGTCTTTGACAAGGTCTCACCGTTTTAAGCCCCTACTTTGCACCTGCCATGTTTCTACCATCTCGCCATCTTGTTCCGCTGTTTTTGTCGGTTGCCATCACTGCCATCGCAAGCACTGGCGTCAGGGTGCGCGACATGGCGATGTTGGCCGGTGCACGGGAAAATCAGCTCGTGGGGTATGGCTTGGTGGTGGGACTGGCTGGGGATGGTGACAAGGATCCCCTTTACGCCAAGCAGACACTCGCCAACCTGCTTCAACGATTCAACCTCACCGTTCCGGCAGCCACCCTCTCCTCCAAGAACATCGCCGTCGTCATGGTGACGGCGGACATCCCCCCTTTCGTCAAGCCCGGCGCAAAGCTCGACGTCCAGGTTTCCTCGCTGGGAGATGCCAAGTCGATCCAGGGTGGCGTGCTTCTGCAAACCCAGATGCTGGGTGCCGATGACGAGGTCTATGCCTTGGCGCAAGGCTCGATTGCCGTGGGCGGCTTTTCGGCGGGCGCAGCCGGGCCGGGCGGCGCCACTGTGACCAAGAACCACCCCACGGTGGGCACCATCGTCAATGGTGCGAATGTCGAGCGTGAAATCCCGGCCACCATGGTGAAGGACAACTCCATCGAACTGCTTCTGCGCGAGCCGGGATTCACCTCGGCATCACGCCTGGCGGCAGCCATCAATGCGAAATTTCCCGGAAACGCCCAGGCGGTGGATTCCACCTCTGTGAAGATCCGGTTGCCCGAAGGGGCCGAGAACCAGGTCGTTGATTTCATCGCCCGACTGGAGGCGATCGAAGTGAATCCGGACATCCCGGCCCGGATCATCATCAACGAGCGCACCGGCACGATCGTGGCCACGGCCGACATCAAAATTTCAAATTGTGCGGTGTCTCAGGGGAACCTCATCATCAGCATCGCCTCCACGCTTGAAGTCTCGCAACCCAAGGCCTTGAGCGGTGGCCAGACAACGGTGACCCCACGGACGGACACCGGGGTAAGCGAACCCAAGGCGAACATGATCGCCCTGCCTGAGCTGCCCACGGTGGAAAAAGTGGCCACCGCCCTCAACACCCTCGGCGTCACACCGCGCGACATGATGGCCATCTTCCAAGCCATGAAACAAGCCGGCGCCCTCCAGGCTGAACTGCTCATTCGCTGACATGCAAACCACCCCATTTCAACGCCAGGTGAAAGCCGCGGATCTGCCACTGGACCGCCTGATGGCAAACCAAAGCGTTTCGAAGCACGAAAAGCTCCAGGCGGCCAGTCGGGCCTTTGAGGCCGTCCTGCTCCGGCAGATTCTCGAAAGCGCGCAGAAAACCGTCATTTCCTCAGAGATGACTACGGAATCGTCCTCCACGGCGGTGTACCGGGATCTCATTACCACCCAGTTGGCGGAAAATATCGCCCGATCCGGCCAGTTTGGCCTGGCCCGCAGCTTCGAACAGCAGTGGCAGCACCAACTGGGCCCCCAGGCCAGTCCCGCCACCGCTCCGACCGACAGCCCTGCGGCATCCACCGCATCTGTTCCCGGGGCGAGCAAACCCTTGGGCAGCGGCCCAAAATTGAAAGACTTTCTCCACGAACCCGATTTGAAGGTGTACCACCATGAATGATGAACTGCAGAAGTTGATTGAGTCCCTCCGCGAGGAACTCCGCCAATATGGCCAGATGCTGATCCTGCTGGAGGATCAGCAGGACCGGATTATCCAGCGGCACAATGACGAATTGCTCGATGCCACCGCCGCCGTGAACCAACAGGGTGTCTCCATTCAGACCGTGCGCCACCAGCGGGAGGAGGCCCAGCGGGAACTGGCCGAAATGCTGCGCATGGGCAGGAACGCGCCGCTCACCCATCTGACCCCGCTGGTGCCGGCGGATTACCGCCCGCTCCTCAATGCGCTCATGCAGGAAAACAATCACCTCCTGCAACGCATCCAGCGGCGGGCCCAGCAAAACCATGTGTTGCTCCGGCGCTCGCTTGAATTGTTGGACCAGTTCATCAATTCGTTCTGCCCGGCCAAAACCCCGGTCTATGACGGCGCCGGCAGTTTGCAGGCCGGGGGTGAAACCGGCGCATCCCTCTACGAAGCCGTCGGCTAAGGCCATTTATGATGGGCTTATATGGCACTTTAAACCTTGGCACCCGCGCCATCCTGGCTCAAAGCCAAGGCCTGGCGGTGGCAGGGCAAAACCTCGCCAACGTCAATAATCCGGCTTACAGTCGGCAACGGTTGCTCGTCCAAACCACCACGACGCTACCCACCGCGCTCGGCCCCCAGGGAACCGGCGTGAGCGCCGTTGCCATCCAGCGATTGCACAACACCCTGCTGGACCGCCAGATCCAGGGGGAAACCAGCGTCAGCGGCTTCTGGACCGCCCAACAGAACGCCTTGCAATATGCCCAGGCCAACCTGGGAGAGGCGCTCAACAGCAGCACCAGTTCAGATGGTACCAGCAGCACTGGTGCCGTGGGCGCACAATCCTCCCTCGCCACTGATCTGGCCGGGCTGTTCAACGAGTTCCAGAATCTCGCCGCTTCGCCCGCCTCTCGGTCCCAACGTGGAATGCTTCTGTCTCAGGCGCAAAGGCTTGCTGCGCAGTTCAACCAGACGGATGGACGTCTCTCCGACCTTCAGGAAACGTTGAACACCTCTGTCACCTCAGACGTGGCTCAGGCCTCAGAACTCCTTAATTCCGTCGCCAGCCTCAATGAGCAGATTCGGCGCGCTGAATTGGGGGCCAGCGGTTCGGCCAACGATCTGCGCGATCTCCGCCAGCAGAAAATCGAGGCCCTCGCCGGATTGACCAACGTGGAAACCGCTGAGGATCCGGACGGACAGATCAACATTTCCATCAGCGGTAATCTGCTCGTGTCGGGGAAAAACGTGCTTGCCACCCTCGAAACGTACGATGCGGGAGGCGGGCACCAGATGGTCCGCACCAGCACTGGCGAAGCCCTGACGATAAGTGCCGGCTCCATCCAGGGCACAATTGATGCCCGTGACGTCACGCTGGCCACCCTTCGTGGCGGACTTGACACGCTGGCCAAAACGCTCGTCACGGAGGTCAACGCCGTACATCAGGCAGGGTTCAACCTGAGCGGCGGAACGGGTGCCGACTTCTTCACCGGCACCAGCGCGGCGAATCTCCAGGTCAACGCCGCCCTGGTGGGAAATCCAGACCTGGTCCAAGCCAGCGGCAACGCCACTGCCGTGGGCGACAACCGGACCGCCTTGGCCCTGGCCAGCCTCGCAGACAAACCGATCACCGCGTTGGGCGGGCAGACATTTGCCGTCGGCTATGCCCGCACCGTGACCAGCGTGGGCGAGGCGTTGGCGACAGCCAACGGCCAGGTGGAGGACCAGCAACTGGTGCAGAGCATGCTGCAAAGCCAGCGCAGCTCGGTCAGTGGTGTTTCCATTGACGAGGAGATGACCGACCTTGTCAAATACCAGAAAGCTTTCCAAGCCTCCGCCCGGATCATCTCCACCGTGGACGAAATGCTGAATGAAGTCATCAACCTGAAGCGATAATCATAGCCCACCCAACACTCTTTGCCCATTATGCGCGTCCCGACCAATGCCTTCCCCAGCTCGCTAATCAACCAATTAAACCAGCTCAACACCCGTCAGAACCGGTTGCAGAACCAGGCCGCCACCGGTCAGCGCGTGCAATGGGCCGAAGATGATCCTGCAGCCATGCAGCGTGCGCTTGAGTTACAGTCCGCCAGCCGCACCAACAGCCAGTACGGCAAGAACATTGATTTCCTCAAGGAGCGGACCACAACCTCGTTGAGCGCCATCCGCAGCGTCCAGACCGTGCTGGACCGAGCCGGCGAGATCGCCACCCTGGCGGATGGCACCAAATCCCCGCAGGAACTCAGCGCCTACGCCGGCGAAGTGGACCAGTTGATCCGGCAGGCGGTCACTGCCAGCAACCGGCAAAATCGCGGCGACTACATTTTCGGCGGCACGCTCACCAACCAACCACCTTTTGTGCTGACAGAAAATGCGGACCATGAAGTCACCGCTGTGACCTATCAGGGCAACACTGATTCTGCGGAACTGGAAATTGCCGAGGGCACACCCCTTTCCGTGCAGATTCCGGGCGCGAACACCAATGGGACCGGGCCGCATGGTTTCCTCACCGACAGCCGCACCGGCGCCGATGTCTTTGCCCATCTGGTCTCCCTGCGCCAGCATCTGGCCGCCGGGGATACCGCCGCCATCGCCGCAACTGATCGCAGCGCCCTGGGCAAGGACGAGGATAACGTCATCTACCACCTCGCGAACACCGGTGCCGCGCTCGGTCGCCTCGAAGCCGCCAGCACCACGACCACCAGCCGGGCCAGCGAATTGCGCGAATCCATCTCGCGCGAAACCGATGCTGACCTGGCACAAACGTTGGTCGAACTCACCTCCACCCAGACCGCCTACCGTGCCGCCCTCCAAAGCGGAGCCAATCTTTTGAACACCTCACTCATGGATTTTTTACGCTAGCCTGAGGGTCCTCCGTTTGTTGATATCTCCTCAAAATGGTTAATAGGGCTTGTGAAATTGTTTACCTGGAAAGACACCGAACATGGCAGCCATCCTGCTTGTTGAAGACGACGATGTCCTTCGCCGCTTGATCCATCGAATGTTGGAACGGGCGGGCCACGAGGTTCATGATGCCGGAAACGGCTCAGAAGCATTGCGACTCTTTGCCCAAGTCCACATCGACCTGGTGATCACCGATCTGGTCATGCCAGACAAGGATGGCCTTGGGACTATCGTAGAACTGAAGAAACTGAATCCAATGGTGAGAATCATTGCGATGTCGGGCGGCTGGGGCGGCGACACAGAACTTTACCTCCGTATCGCCTCACACCTGGGAGTGATGCGCGCCCTGGCAAAGCCGTTCCTTGAGGCCGACTTGCTGCAAGCAGTTCAGGCTGTGCTTGCGGAGCGAGTGAATTAATCCTGTCCGGCGCAATTCCATTGGTGACGGGATTGATGTCCTTGCCTGCGACATCACTACCTTTTGTGGGGACCTTACCGGATTAACCGACTACGCCCAGCCGGTTTGTTTCAAGAAGGTTTGGAATTGCTCAAATTGACCAACCAAACGGGGCAGCAGAGTGCCAACGCGGGCCACTTCACCCTGTTTTGCCGCCGTCTCCATCTCGAAGGCAACCGCCGCCAAAGCGTTTGCTCCAACTGTGGCAGAGGCGCCTTTGATGGTGTGGGCCTGACGGGTCACATCAGACAGTAAAGCCTCATCAACATACCCTTTCAGAAGGTGCAACTGTTTTGGAATGTCACCGAGAAATCCGGCCAGAATGATTCTGGCTATGTCGGCATCGTCCAAGAGTCTCTTCAGCAACTCAGTCGAGTTGAAAATATCGCTGGGCAAAGCCGTAGGCGGTGATAAAGGCTGAACATTGGCTGCGGAGGCCGTTCCCACGCATGGTTCCTCCGGTCGGAACAGCCAGCGCTCCAGTGCGGCTGCCAGTAAAGCCGGTTGAACCGGCTTCGACAGATAGTCATCCATGCCGGAGTTCAGGCACTTCTCACGGTCGCCCTGCATGGCATGGGCCGTCATGGCGATAATGGGAATGCGAGGAACGGTAGAGGGGTGCAGTCGCCAGGATGCAGGATCCTCATTTACCACACCAACCGCCATTGGGCTTCGGCTTTCAGCCATTCTTATCTGCCGGGTCGCCTCGTAACCATCCATCTTGGGCATCTGGCAGTCCATCAGGATAAGATCGTAGGGGGTCTGTTGCAGGGCAGCAAGCACTTCCAGACCATTGGCCACCGCATCAACACAGTATCCTAGGCGTTTCAGAATGGTGAGGGCAACCCGTTGATTGATGGGATTGTCTTCGGCCAGAAGGAGGCGCTGCGAACTTCGAGGGGCTTTTCGGGTGGACGTGGCCAAGGTCGTTTCAGACCTGATTGGGAGGGCTGCAGGGGCAGTCGTTGGCACGAGTGCCCGCACCATGAAATTATGCAATTGGCTTTGTTGAATTGGCTTGGACAGGCAACCGACAAACCAGGGGGCTAACGTCATGACTGAGGCCCCAACCTGAGTCAGCGAGGTGAGCTTGATGAGTATGGTCGGCTGCAGCTTTGGATCTTGCTTGATCTGGCGGGCCAGTTCCTCGCCGTCCATACCAGGCATTTGCTGGTCCACCAGGGCTATCTGGAATGGTTCGCCTGCCTGCACTGCCGCACGGAGCGCAGTCAGGGCAGCCTCACCATCTGCGGCTTCGGCGTGGCGGCAGCCCCAGGTTTTCAGCAATGTGCCCACCACCAGCCGGTTCGTGGCGTTATCATCCACGATCAGCACGTTCACGCCCCCCAAAGCAGCCGCCGGCTCCACGATTTCCACCTCGGCGACCAGCGGCTTCGCCAAAGGTACGGAGAACCAGAAGGTGGAGCCCTTACCCTCAACACTTTCGATGCCGATTCGTCCCCCCATCAGTTCCACCAACCGTTTAGAAATCGCCAGTCCCAACCCCGTGCCGCCAAATTTTCTCGTGGTGGAGGAATCCACCTGGGTGAAGGGAGCGAAGAGCGCGTTGATCCGGGCCTGGGGGATGCCGATCCCGGTGTCAGTGACGGTGAACCGAAGCGTGACCGTCCGTTCATCTTCAGCCTCCCGATCGACTCGTATGGCCACCTCCCCTTGGGGAGTGAATTTAACTGCGTTGCCTCCCAGATTCATAAGAATCTGACGCAGCCGGACAACATCGCCCCGAAGTTTTCTTGGCACGTTGGGAGCGACCAGGCAGGTCAATTCCAATCCCTTCGCCTGCGCACGGTGGGCAAGCAGGTTGGCGAATTCGTCAAGGCTAGCCTGGAGATCGAAATCAAGAATTTCAAGGTTGAGCTTGTTGGCTTCAATTTTGGAGAAATCCAGGATGTCATTGATGATGGTCATCAGTGCTTCCCCACTCTTGTGAGCCAGTTCGGCAAACTCGCGTTGATTGGGTGCCAAGTTGCTGTCGAGCAGCAATCCAACCATGCCCAAGACCCCATTCATGGGGGTACGGATTTCATGACTCATGGTGGCCAGAAACTCGCTCTTGGCACAGTTGGCCATCTCAGCCTGCAGAGCCAACTGGTTGGCGCGCGCAATGGCCCCCTCAAGTTGGGCATTGGTATCCTCAAGCGCCACCGCCGTCTGCTTCAGCAATAGTTCGGATTGCTTGCGCTCAGTGATATCCTGTTTGACGGAGATGAAGTGACTGATGTTCCCGCCGTGGTCACGCACCGGGGTAACGGTGGCCTCCTCAGTAAAAAGGCTGCCATCCTTGCGACGGTTGATGATTTCACCCTGCCACACCTGGCCATCCAGGATCGTCTCCCAGAGTTTCCGGTAAAAGTCGTCATTGTGCTGGCCAGACTTGAGAATACGAGGGCTGGCACCGAGTGCTTCCGCCGCCGTGTAACCAGTCATTCGCGTGAAAGCCGCGTTTACCCAGATGATGTCGCCCTGTCGGTCTGTTATCACGATGACGTTGGCGGCAGCCTGCAAGGCAGTATCCCGCAGCCGTAGCGCTGCCTCGGCCTGATGTCGCTCAGTCAAGTCGCGGATGATCCCAACGGACTGCCACTCGCCATGGTGATGAATCGATGCAATGGCTAACTCCACAGGAATTTCGGCACCATCTTTCCGCAGCGCCGCCACCACCAGCGTCCGCCCCATGGCCACCCCTTGCCCAGTGGCCTGAAAGTGAGGGTAGGCCGCATGGTGGGCAGGGTGAAAACGGGAGGGGGCCAGCAAATCGTGCAGGTTGCGTCCCTGCACTTCTGCCGCCGAATAGCCGAACATTTTTTCCGCCGCCGGGTTGAAGTAGTGAATGCCTCCGGAGCCATCCATCATGACGAAGGCATCCAACGCTGCTGTGACCATGACCCGAAATTGCTCCTCTCTTTCCTGGATCGTCACTTCTGCCGCCAGGCGCTGGCGAACCTCCACAGCTTCGCGAACGGCACAGCGAACAGAAGGTTCCAGCCGCTCCAAGCGGTCTTTCAGCACAAAGTCCGTCACACCGTGGTTGAAGGCCGCGATCACCTCCTCCGCTCCCACTGCGCCGGAGAGAAGGATAAATGGCACTTCCGGACATTCTTGCCGCGCCAACTTCAAAGCTGCCAGCCCGCTGAAACCCGCCACCTGTTGGTCGGCAAGGATTAGATCCGGGGTGAACTCTCTTAACTGCTGGTCAAATTGGGTCTCGGTTTCGACGCGCCAGACTTCGAACTCCAGTTCTCCCCGCTGCAATTCGCTCACGATCAGCTCGTAATCCGCTTCCCGGTCTTCGAGAACCAATATTTGAATGGGCACGGATATTCTCATCGGTCAGTTTGGTGAACCAGGAGCGCTGACCTCCTCAATGACCGCCCTCAGTATTTCTGCGGCGTGCGGCAGGACCCGTTCCAAACCAGCCACTCCGGCATTGACACGCAACACCAGTGGCTCCACGCGGAACTCCAGCAGACGCCGATACCAACGCACGAATTCCTGACTCACGGCAGGCTCCAGCTCCGGTGGCGGGACACACACGTGGGTGCCGACTGCGGTCTCACAGAGAATGAGTGCCGCCAGCCAAGATGACTTCCCCTCGTTGGCAGTTTGGCGCCAGAGCAGCATGGCACTTTCTGGTTGGCCTGCCAGCATCAATGCCTCGGCACGCAGGCTCTGTATTCCGGCATCGTTGGGGAAATGCCGGAGCGCCTCAGCGGTCCAGTCCACCGCCACCTCAAGAAACTCGGGCTGACTCAGGGCTATGCTGCCCCCCTCTAGCCAGATCGGTGCCACCTCTGGATTCTTTGCGATGAGTTCATGAAGCAATTGCAGCGCATTGATTGATTGGCCTTGATTATGGAGGAACCGCGCATAATCCAGCGGCACAGCCAGAGAGGCTGAATCCTCCTGGAGAGCGAGCTTATATTCACGTTCCGCAGCACCCGTTTCCTTCTCTCTGGCCAGGCACTGGGCCAGACAATGCCTTGGCCCCGCTTTGTGAATCTCCAGATTCACCGGCGTCAACGCCGGACGTTCGCGCTTGTCAAGACACTGGCGCATCTGCTCCGCTGCCTCAGCAAAACGCTTTAATTCCATCAGCGCCAGACCCAGCGAAAAGTGCAACGATGCCGTCAGGCCGCCACACAGCTTGGCCAACGGCCCGGTCAGAACGGTGACGGTCTCCGCATACTGCTTGGCGGCCATGAGCTGCGAGCAGAACTGGTTGAGCAACATTTCACGGGATTCCGGCACCACTTGGGAGACAGGTTCGCCCGCCATTGCCTCGAATGCGGCACGATACTGTCGCAGGCTCTCCTCCGGTCGGCCCGAGCGTGCCAATTCCAAACCGTAGTTCATCAGCAGGTTGGTTTCGCCCGGCATTTCTATTATGGCTTGCTCCAGCAGGCGCAGATTGCGCCCCACCTTGTCCCGCTCCAGGGTCAGTTCCTTGGTATAACCGTAATGACGCAGCATGGCGTCACCCAGACGGGTCACGAGACCCCATTCCTGACGGCGAACTTCGAGGCTGCTGAACACCTGTTCATGCACACGACCGACAAAGAACAAACCAGGCGCGTTGCGGAACAGACGCGGCACATAGCTGCACCCCTCGGCCTCACGCCCCGCATCCTGAAGCGGCAGACGCCACGCGATCACCGCCTCGGCGCACAGCAACTTGCGCAACGCCTCATGCTGGTCCGGAGGCAACTCCTCGTCTGCATCCAGCACCAACACCCAATCCCCCGTGGCGTGCTCCAGGGCGGCATTGCGCGCCGCACTGAAATCATCACACCAGGCGAAGGTGTGAACCTCCGCGCCATGCTGCGTGGCGATCTCCACCGTGCGATCGGTGGAACCGGTGTCCACGACCACCACCTGGTCCGCCAGGCCTTTGACCGAAGTCAGACACTGCCCCAGAAATCGCTCCTCGTTCTTGACAATCAGACATACGGAAATCCGGTGACTTCCGGCCGTCTTCTGCTTCCCGATTTCCTTGGGCAGAACCAGCCATTCCGGATGTGAATTACCGCGCAGATTGCCCTTGAGAAACTTTTTGATCGGACGAAACTCCGGCGCGAGTGTACGGGCGTGCTGCGCACAGGCCCGGGCGGAGACGGAGTCCCCTGCCGCCAGCGCGATCTCCCCCAGCAGCAGGCAGGCATCCGGATGGAAGGGGCGGAGTTGCAGGGCGGCGCAAGCCGCAGCCCAGGCGGCGGGGAGTTTCTTCTGACGGAGGAGCGCGCTGGCTTCCCCCAAGTTCCCGATCAGGGCGCAGGGTGGCAGAACTATCGGTGCCGTCGGTCGGAGTTTATGCTCTGCGGGCTTATGGGCAATCGCTTCCGCCCGGGCAATGAGTTCGCGCAGTCTGACTCCGGCAACTGAGGCCGTCCGTTCCCAAGTCCATTCTCGGCAGATGTATTCGCTGGCCGCGAGACCCTTGGCGCGGGCTTGCTCCTGGTGTTCCCAAATCCACCGCATCTGGTCGGCCAAAACACGGATATCAGGCTCTAGCCACCAGCCTCGTTTACCCAATTTCAGCCCACCGATTTCAACGCCCAGCGCCTGCCGTCGGGCTGCAACGCGGTAGGCGTACTCATCGGATGCGAAATCGTCGGTGGCCCCGCCCCCGGTGACAATCACAGGCAAGCCGCACGCCATCGCCTCGATCACGGGCAGGCCGAAGCCTTCACCACGATAGGGATGCACCAGACAATCGCAGGCGGTGTAAAGGCCTGGCATTACCTCCGGTGCCCACTCTTGATTGAGATAAAGAATTTCCGGGGTGTTGGGCCTGGCTTGGGCCGCCGCAACCTGAGCCGCCATGGTTTGGCCGGCATAGACGCTTTTCCCGCCAAAGTCTTTGATTACCAGGCAGACGTCGTCGCTAGACGAGAAGGTTTCCAGGAAGGACTGCAACAAAAGATCTGGACCTTTTCGGCCAATCGTACCGCCAACAAACAGGAACTTGAACGACTTGGTGGTCGCCAAGGTCATTGGTTTGGCTTGGGGATGGAACTGTTTTGGATCAATGCCCAACGGCACAACCTTTACTTTTCCTGGGGGAACCCCGGAGTCCACATAGACCCGCCGCACGTATTCGGAGTAGGCCCAGACTTCGTCCACTTTCTCGATTTGCGCGACCCAGTCAGCGGGGAGCACCCCAAATTCCCAGGGCTGCATGAGCACCCAGGCCCCAAACTCCGGCCGAGCCCAATTCGGGGGCCAAGCGTGGCGGATCGTGACTTGAGTTTGGCGCGGAGCCTGGCGCTTTAATCGTCCTGAGGTGGCTTGCCCGTCTGCGAGTCGAGCACCGTCGTCACGCGCTTCTTTGGGGCTGACGCACGTCAGTTGGATGCCAGATTGACTGGCGAGTTGGCGGGTGAATTCGCGGTTGACGTGCGAGAGACTGCCAAAATCCAGAAAAGACCCATCCCAGGCCACAGAGATCGGCGGAATCTGGGCTCCCGGCACTGCGGCGCCCGCCGGCAGGGTCCGTGCAATGGCGGCTGGCAGCATCGGGGTGGTGAGGCGCTGCAGAAGCGCGGCCAAACGCTGACGGATCTTTTGGGTGACTGCGGCCGGGTTGAACCGCTCGCCCACGCTGACGCGGGCACGACGGCCGATTTCGCGCGCTGCATCCGGGTCTTGTTGCACCCGGCGCATCAACTCGCGCAAGTGGGTTTCGCTCGGTTCCGCCCAGCGATGTCCCTGGTAGTGCCGCAAATCCGGCCCCACTTTCACGTCCACCAACTCGAATTCGAGCGGGAGCGAATTGTCAGCCGTCATGAATTCGGTATTACCGCTCCAGTTTGTGGCGATGACTGGTAACTCCATCAGCATTGCCTCGTGGTGTGGACGGCCCCAGCCCTCGCCACGGCTCGGCGCGACAAGGCAATCCACCGCTCGATACAGCCCCGGCAGGTCCGCACTGGGGATTTGTTGGGCGAGGATTTCGATACGCGGCAATGACTTGTCCCCCAAATTCAGGGTTGCGGAGTATTCACGTACTAACTGCTGAACCACCTTCGCCGGGTCAGAGTCGGGCTGGTTCACCAAGTACGTCCGCAGGTAGAGACATACGTCGTCGAGTGCGGAAAACTCGCGCAGATAAGCGGCGAGCAACACATCCCAGCCTTTGCGGAGCGACCACTCGAAGACGGCGAGGAAGTTGAAGGCGGCGCGGTTGGCCAATGGCAACGGCGTGTGGCGTGCGGGGTCAAACTGGTCCGGATCAACAGCCCCGGGAATGACCTGTAGTTTGTCCCGTTCCACGCCGCTTTGAGCGAAAGTCTCCAAATTGAACTGGCTGGGCACCCAAACCTCATCCATCTGGTTGCAGCGCGTGACCCAGTCCTGGGGCAGCCGATCAGTCTCATACATGGTTCGCCCAATGTTCCAAGCGGCGTTTGGCAGCGGTGCAAAGCCGCTCGCCGGGAAATGCGAGAGACAGAACTGGTTGGTGGTGTCGACAGAGGTCTTCAGGTGGTCTTGCAGGAGTTGCCGCAAGTTCGCGGGCAGGCCGGCGACAAAGGCCGGGGACTTGACCCTGGCCACATCCAGGAGTTGGAGCGGCACCGACGATGCGAGGGCTTGGGCAAAGGTGAGGGCTTCACTGCCATAACCGCTCGGGTTTTGCCAGGGGGCAAACCAGATCAGTCCTGGCAGGCTGACGTGCGGAACCGACGGTACGAGCGCACCAACCTCCTGAGCAACCGCAGTGGGCGAAGCTGTACTTGATGCGGGCAGGCTCTGCACCGACGCAGCGGGGTCGGGTTTGTCAGGGCCGATGTGCAGGACGGCAGTTTGGACGGCAGAGTCAACGGCACCAGTTTTCTCTTTTGCGAGGCTGGGAGGGGAGGCGTTGTTTGGCTGTTGTGCTCTAGGCTCCGGCCCCGTGTGGTCCCCGGTAGGTTCCACCGGTTCGGCCGACAGTCCACTCCCGGTCACTCCGAGGATTTGCTCCCAGACCTCGATGGTTTTCTGCGCCGGCTTGGCCCACGGGAACTTCGCGGCCTGAGCCCGGCCTTTGGCTCTGAGCGACTCCCGCAGCTTGCGATCGGTAAGTAGCTGCTGCATGCCCTGGGCAATGGCCGCATGGTCATCGGGCCCAAACAGCAGGGCAGCGTCGCCGGCAACCTCGGGGATTGAGGTGACGTTGGTCGTGATCACTGGACATCCCTGAGCCATCGCCTCCAACACGGGAAAGCCAAACCCTTCATAGCGCGAAAGGAACAAGAGCGCGACGGCTTCGTGGTAAAGCACCTCCAAATCCAGTCGCGGGATGTAACCGGGGAAAAAGATGTCCTTGGTCTTCTGCTGCGCGCAATGGTCGGCAACCTGCCGGAGGAAGTGGTCCATCTCGCCCACGACGACCAGTTGGCAGCCCTCTTTGCTGCGGAGTCGACCCAACGCCCCGATCACGGCCTCAAAATTCTTGTGGGGGTCCAACGCGCCCACATGAAGGAAGAACGGTTTCGTGAGTTGGTACTTCTGCCTGATTTCGGCTGCCAGCTTGGAAGTCACCTCCACAGGGTGCTCGGACCGGTTCAAGCCAGCCATGATGACCACGGCTCGATCCGGCGGAAAGGTGGTGGCTCGCAGCAAATCTTGACGCGTGTATTCCGATATGGCCAGCAGATGCAGGCCGCCGTGCTGGAGTTGCCGCAAACGCAGCAGATAGGTCTGACGCACCGCGTCCGGCCAGGTGTTCCAGTAGTGGCGCAACGGCGTCAGATCATAGAATATCGCCGTGACCGGAACTCCTGGAAACAGGCGCATCGGAGAGTCAAACCCGACGCTGAGGTTCATCGGGTCCGGGATGTGCAGCAAATCCAAATCCGCCGCCGCACACTCCTCCAAGCGGCAAATCCGCACGTTAGAAGCGGACGCCAGCGTTTTTAGCGCAGGCACCGGACGGTCGTTCTCAACCAGCAGGAGAAACTGCCAGTCCGGGCGCAATGGAATGAGGTGCTTAAGATGATTCAGGGCATAGTGGCCAATACCCCGGGAGACTGAATCGGTGAAGAAAAATGTGCGGGCATCCACCCCCACCGTAATCTGCCGATTTCGGCGGAAAACTCTGGCCGTGGGAACGGCCGGAACTGGCGTTTCTGACCTTTCGTCCAGCGGTCGGGTCCGTCGGCGCCAGTGGTCGAGCACCCGCTCGATCCTGTCAGCCTTGGTCAACTCCCCCCCCAGGTACGCCAGCTTAAGTTCCAACTCCAGAAAGACACAATGCGCCAACGTGACCCCTGGCTCTTCAAAGGCTTCCTCGAGGCCACCGGAAGGATGGCTCAGATCCGCTGCGATGCGTCGTGCCAGCATTTCCGCTTGCAGGAGCGTTGTCTCCGTGGTCTGCGGGAGCAACTTACGTGCTACTTCCAGTCGCTCGGCTGGTTCTCCGGTGCGGAACAGCAAGCCCATCCCGTGGAGTGGCTCGAAAGGCTTGGCCAGGGCATCCCGGCG
Source organism: uncultured Verrucomicrobiota bacterium (assembly GCA_903930345.1). Taxonomy (GTDB): domain Bacteria; phylum Verrucomicrobiota; class Verrucomicrobiia; order Limisphaerales; family CAIYYI01; genus CAIYYI01. The sequence goes on along the minus strand of CAIYYI010000038.1, from coordinate 1,089 downwards.
CACGAAACCGTGGCGCACATAGGAGCTAAACGGCGTCATCACCAGGCCGAACAGTTGCGCGGGAGCGCCCTCGAACCATGTATGTTGGGTGCCGAAGAAGAGTGACTTGCGCGGGAGAACGCCGGTCAATTCGCAACGGCCCTTCTCCACCCGGGCGAACTCCACGCACCGCTGCAACAACTGGATCCCGAAGTCTGCCGCAGCGAGGGAGGGCACGGGCACGGTGTAGCCCTGCGGATTGGTATGAATCGGAAAATGGCCCATCCAAGCGTCAAAACAGCAAAGACCGGCCTGACTGATAATCTGATCCGCACGGGCGGCCTGACAGGTGGGTGGCAGGTTGTCCACGCTTTGTGCTTGGGCGGTAATGAGCATCGCCTCATCGAACAGAATGCGTCCGGTGTGCCCATAGCCATGACGGAATGCCGCCACCAACCGTAACAACTCCACATTGCCACCGAAGTAGCCGATGTCGGTCGCTGGCGACATCATGGTCAGGTGGTCGGTGACATAGGCTAGCACGTGTTGGTTGTCATAGAGCAGTCCGTGATTGAACGATCCATCGACCATGGCGTCCTGGATCATGAGTTCCCTTAACCCGGGAACCAATTGCTCCAAGGTGCGGGCATAACGTTCGGTCCTCGCGTCAGTGAGCTGAAAATCCTCGACCTGCTCAGTGGGCATTCCCCAAGACCTGGCTTGTTCGGGCACACCGGAGGATTTCACGTCGTAAAAGAACTTTCGCAGGTCGTTCTGCGTGCTTTCGCCGACGCTGTGGTAAGGCGTGTTAAGCCGGGTGTGGTCGCAATGATAGGCCCAAACCTTGTCGAGCAAAGAGCGAGTCTGCCCGTTGAGCAGGAACATCCGCTTGCATAGATTGCTGTCCACATGCCAGCCCAACGTCATGCGTTCATCCATGCCGTGGATTTGGAAGAGCTGCTCGCGGAGGGAAAGCTGAAAATCGCCAGGCCCGTCGAAGCGGATCTCGGGCATGTTTGCGACCATCTCGTTGATGTGGAGCCGGCGGCCCCAGTGCTTGAATGAGCGGATGATCGCCTGCGGATTGAACCGGTCGGAAGTTTCCCAAAG
>CAIYYI010000037.1 GCA_903930345.1 uncultured Verrucomicrobiota bacterium | reverse complement strand
ATTGACCGGATTCAGCTCTCTGGCGTGATCCAGTCGTGCCGGGAATCCAGATCCGCAGCGGAAGCAGGCAGGAAACTGTTTGGGGCGACTCGTCACGCGAAATCAAACGACTCTGACCGAATCGTCAAGTACTTGAAGCCATTCGGGCTGCGTTTTTCCGATTGCAACAAAGCTGCGACTGCAAACGGTTGACGCCTGGTCCGAACAATTTGCGGGTAACCGGTTGGCCCGGGGCATGGGAAAGGTCCGGCTTTCCGGCCCAAGAAGAGCCTGAGAGGAGTGTCCGCGTCTGGTCACCACTCGGTTCTGCTCTTGCGGATGTCCCTACAAACCACAGTCCAAAGCGAAAAACTGATCCCGCAGGCAGCGGCTTACTGTGCCAACCTGGCACACACTGGAGGTGTGAGTTATGCCCAGCAAATGTGCCATGTTGGCCCACAGATTCTTCCACACAGCCCGGTTGACACGGTGTCACCAGGTGTTTTATTGCGCGTTAGCGCTTTTCCTGGGGCCTGGCTGTTCACCGTTCAACCCCGGGAGCTTCTTGATGGCCTCCTTTAGCGTGTCCATCTCCAAGTGCGTATAACCGCGATGGATCTCAGCCGACTTGTGGCCGGTCAGCTTCATCCTCAATTCAGGGGAAACACCGGCATTGGCGAGGGCACTGGTGAAAGAATGGCGGAGCGCATGAAATGTTCGCTTGGAAACTTTACGAATGCCCCCACCCTTGACGGTTTGTGGGTCAATGCCGACGTTGTGCATGATACGCTTGAATCCCTCCGACAATCCATGCCTGCCGCCCGGCCCCAGTCCTGCCATGTGAGGTGTGATGTATTTCTGGGGCTTGTCGATGGAAGCCAATCGGGAGAGGTGCTCTTGTAAATCGGAGTGAAGAGGGATCGTTATCCATTTCTGGTTCTTGCTGTCGGAGAATTTGATGGAGCCGTTCAGCAGATCAACATTGGCCCATTCCATTTTAGTGCAATCTCCCAACCTCGCACCGGTATAGTATCCGAACATGATGACCGACTGCCACTCGGTGTCCTTCGCTTGGTCCACCAGCATCTTGACTTCCGCGGACGTGAAGACCCCGCGTTCGATGCTGTGCTTTTCCGGCAGGTCCACCGCTTCGGCCGGATTCGTTTGAATGATCCCTTGTCGCCTGGCCCGATTGAACGCCGCCCGGAGGATTTTGGCATCAATATTAACGGTCGCCGTCGAAAGCCCAAGTTTCTGGCGTTTTGCAATGAGCGATTGGATGTCACGGGGAGTGATAACCGTAATCGGCTTCGAGGCGCGGTCTCCCAGATGCGTTATAAAATCCTCGATTGTCTTTCGGTATCGTTCGACCGTCCTGCCCGACTTGCCGGTTTCCTTATCGGCCACCCATTCCCGCAACCATCCATCTGTGATCGGAACGGAAATGGTCGGTTCACCCACGCGCTCAAGAATGTCATTGATGACCTGCCGAACTTGGCTTTCGACCATTCCGCCGGTTCCAACCTTCTTATCGATCCGCTCCCATTCCAAAGCGATGGTGAGCGATTTGGCTCGGTCACGCTGCTTGGTAGATCGCAGGTGGAATCGGCCATCACCGCTTCGCCATCCGGCGTGCCAGTACTTTGATTTCGGTCGTTTGAAAACACTCGCCATAGGTGCTAGCGTACTGCTAGCGGACAAGGCTGTCAAGGGTGTTCACACATGCTATATTTGCTAAGAAACTCGTTAATTGCTGGGGTGGGATCGAAACGTGGGTTCGATTCCCATCACCCGCTCCACTTCACTCCCACCCAATAGAATCAATGGTTTCTCAATTACATCGTGAGCCATTACTTGAAATGCATAACACCTGCGCATAACAACACCAAAACAATTCAACCACGTTCTAGGCTGTTCATTGGTGTCAACGAGCCGGTTTCTGTGGATCTCTCGCGCCCCTGTTTCAGCAAATTCTTCTGGGGGGTCTCGCTGCAGACGGCAAGCCCCCATCCCCGCACTTTTCAATGTTCCGGCCCCCAAACATCCCCAGGCAGCTAAAAAATATGGCCCCGAAACACCTGAGCAATTGGCGTGATCTCCTCGCCACCAATCACCCCCTTTCCGACCCCACCCCGAAAACCACCAGCACCACCCCATTTGACATCCTGAAAACCTGGGCGATATTGGTTTGGCTGACATGGACGCAGGTAGTTGACGGAAGTTGGTTGCAGATGTTCATGTCAGCCCCTTCGTTTTCCCCCAGCACCAACAAGCTAAAGGGGAGCCGGAGCACCTGACCTCGCTGGCTGCCTCCTGAGCCGTCCTATTTCCGGGGGGGTGTCAGCATACCGGCCACCCAATCAGAACGCATCCTAGGGCACTTGGGGAGGCAATTCTGAAGCGGTGAGCCTCTAAATTCTGACCAACAGCAGTATTTCCACCACCCGCAACTTCCAATCCCGT
>CAIYYI010000036.1 GCA_903930345.1 uncultured Verrucomicrobiota bacterium | reverse complement strand
CGGTGATTGACCGGGACCAAGACCTGGTGGTGGTGGGGCCTTACCGGCACAAGGCGCACTGCATCCGGGCGTTTGTCCGGAAGCATGATCCGGAGGGGTAGAAGAGAACCAATTTGGGGAATGGTTGATGGTTGGGCAAAGCAGAAATCTCACACGAAGACACGAAGTCACGAAGGAAAAGCGGAAAAGGCAGAAAAATACGGGGCAGAAAAATAATGCGGAACCGCAGAAATTACTTCGTTGAGAGTTGAGGGCAAAACAAAAACACCAATGAGTGACCCGCGTACTATCGCCAGCAGAATCCTCGGGGCCATTGACTGGCAGAATGAGGTATCCGGATTCTGCCAGTGTCCTGGAGAGAGCCTGCACACCCACGGCAATGGCAAAAAGGATTGCCGGGTGAGTGTGGATGGGGCTCCCACGGTGTTCTGCTTTCACTCGTCGTGCATTGCGGCAGTGAGTGAGGTGAACCGGCGGCTGCGGCGGGTCCTAGCGGACTGCCACGAATGGGAAATCGCCCTGCCGGGCGGGCGGGTGCTGCGCAATGGCGACGTGCTGCAGCACGGCGGCGAGGTGCTGCGGCGGGAACTGCTAGCGCAGGGCCACGGTGCTTCGCGCCGGGGTGCCAGAACGTGGAGCTATGAGCAAGGCGGCGAGCGGCTGGTGGTGGAAACCGTCCGTGCGCTGGCGGAACGGTGCCGCCCGGACCTGCTGGAAACTTTCCACTGGCCCTATGACAGGATTTTGGCGGACTCGCCACTGCAAGTGGCGGGCCGCGACCCGGAGGACCAATTCCGCACCTGGCTGAAGCTGTGGCCGGCGCATTGCCATGTCTGGATCGGGGATGTGTACAGCTCCGGCAAGCCGGAGCACCGGACGCACTTCCGCCCGGTGTCGGACTGGTACCAGATCGGGCCGGTGATGGGGAATTACACCTGCGGGTCGGCCTTCAAGCCGGGAAGTTTCAGCCGGAGCAATGCGAATTGCGACGGCACCCGGTTTCTGGTGGTGGAGTCGGACTCCCTGGCAAAGGATGAGGTGGGGGCGGTGTTCGCCTACCTGAACCAGCGGCTGCACTTCAACCTGCACGCGGTGATTGATACCGCGGGCAAGAGTCTGCATGGGGGGTTCGATGCGCCGCGCAGCGGGCGGATCGAGGCCCAGCTCAAGGCGACGCTGACGGTCTTCGGCTGCGACCCGAAACTTTTCACCTATTCCCAGCCGGTGCGGGTGCCCGGCGCGTACCGGAATGGAAAGATGCAACGGCTGATCTGGCTAAAGTCCTGATGGATGGACACTACTGAACATGGATATCAAGGAATTCTCCCCGATTGAACAGGTTGAGCCCGCCGTGGACCTGGGGGCGGTGCCGCCGCCGCTGCCGGATATTGAGTTCCTGCGCGACTTCGCCACGAACCTACCGAGTCCGCCACCACATATCATTGAGGGTACCCTGCACCAGGGTGACAAGATGATCCTCGGCGGCACCAGCAAGAGCAATAAAAGCTGGAGCCTGCTCGATTTGGCCATTTCGGTGGCCAGCGGACAGAAATGGTGGGGACGGCAATGCACCAAGACGCCGGTGGTGTATATCAACTTCGAGCTGCAACGGTGGGCGATTGCGCAACGCATAGCAGCGCTATGCGCTGCCCGCCCAGAATGCAAGGGCTTGGGCGACAATCTCGCGCTTTGGAACTTGCGCGGCCGGAATGCGGACATGAGTTTGCTCCGGCCCAAACTCGAGGAACAACTCGCCAAGCACAAGTTTGGTCTGATCATTCTGGATCCTGCTTACAAGTTGCTGGGGGATCGGGACGAGAACGCCAACGGCGAGATCGCCAACCTGATGAACGAGTTTGAGGCCCTGGCCCAGTCGTCCGGGGCAGCCATCGTGGTGGCCCACCATTTCGCCAAGGGCGACAGCACCGCCAAGAGCGCCATCGACCGGATGAGCGGGGCCGGTGCCTGGGCCCGGGATCCGGACAGCATCATGGTGCTGACGCCCCACGAGGAACCGGACTGCTTCACCGTCACCAGCATCCTGCGCAACCTGCCCCAGGTGCCGGAGTTCGTGGTGGCCTGGGAGTACCCCCTGATGCGGGTCGCCAGCGACCTGAATCCCGAAGCCCTGCGCCGGCCCCAGGCCAAAAACAAGGTGTGTTCGGACAAGGAATTCATGGATGGGGTGATGGGTAGCGAGGCCAAATCCTTCGCCAAGATCGTGAGTGAGGCCAAGGACACCCTGAAAATGAGCCGGAGCACTACGGCAGTTTATCTGAAGCGGTTGACCGACAATGGCTTAATCAGGACTTCGGGGGGACTCTACTGGGCTCCAAGTGAGTGGAAGTCCAGCAGTCCAGCATCCCTTAAATAGAATGTGGACTACACCAGCAAAACAGGCAGAGGGGAAGGAACCACCCTCCTTGGGGTCGGGTGGTCCTTCCCTCACTGCCGTTGGGTTGGTACAAAATGAAAGGAAAAGTATGCCGATGGAGTTTGAACAGTTACCACGGGAATCAGCCAAGGCGTTTGCCGCGTTCAGCATCTACCTGAACATGGGGCCGGAACGGTCTCTGGCAGCGGTGGCGAAGCGTTTGGCGAAGAGTGTGCAGCTCATCCGGCGGTGGTCCGCACGGCATGGGTGGACGGCGAGGGTGCAGGCGCATGGGGCGCACCTGGCGCTGGTGGAGCGGCAGGCGACGGAGTCCGCGCTGCGCAGCAAGGCGGCGGAGTGGCTGACGCGACAGTGCGAGCACCGGGACGAGGAGTGGCGGGTGCGCGGCGAACTGCTGGAGGCCGGGCGCGAGGCGCTGCGGCGATGGAAGGCGAATACCAACCAGTGCGGGTCGCTGGCGGGGATCGCCCGGATGCTGGAGCTGGCCAGCAAGCTGGGGCGGCTGGCGAGCGGGATGCCGTCTGACCGCACCGAGGTGGCGGCGGAGGTGACGGTGGCGCTGGATGTGGAATGGGAGATGGCGCTGAAAAAGGTGTACGGCAGACAGCCGCCACCCAAGACGATTGACGCGGAAGTGGTCCGCGAAACGAACCGGGAGGAGAAACGATGAATATGGATGAGCGGGAAGTATTCCTGGAATGGGCGGTGGCGGCGGGGTGCCAGGAAGATCAGATGCGCAATTTTCTGGCGGCCAAGGTTTACCTGCAACCCCGGCAGTTGGCGGCGAGCGCGGCGGCGCGGTCGTGCGATCTGCCGGACGGTCCGACGGCGGTCGGATACGGCGGGGCCCGTGGCGGGGGCAAATCGCACTGGCTGCTGGCGCAGATGGGGGCGGATGACTGCCAGCGGGTGCCAGGCCTGAAATGCCTGCTGCTCCGGAAGGTGGGCAAGGCGAACGTGGAGCATTTTGAGGATCTGCGGCAACGGTTGTTCGGGAAGCTGAAGCACGAGTTTTCCGCCCACCGGGGGTTGCTGACGTTCGCCAATGGGTCGAGAATCGTGGCGGGGCATTTCCAGGCGGAGAAGGATATCGACGCTTACCTGGGGTTGGAATATGACGTGATTGGGATCGAGGAGGCGACGACATTGTCTTACCGGAAGCACCAGGACATCACGACTTGCTGCCGCTCGTCCAAGGTGCTGGCGGATGGGCGGCATTGGCGGCCAAGGATTTACTCCACTACGAATCCGGGGGGCATCGGGCATGCTTGGTATCGGGCGAAGTTCGTGGCGCCGTTCCTGGAGCGGCGGGAGACGGAGACCCGATTTGTCCCGGCCAAGGTGGATGATAACCAGTACAACAACCCGGAGTATCGGAAGGTGCTGGAGGGGTTGAACGGGTGGCAGAAAAAGGCGTGGCTGGATGGCGACTGGGATATTGCCGCCGGACAGTTTTTCACGACGTTCCGGCGGGAGGTCCATGTCATCGAGGATTTTGACGACCGCCGGGCGGTGGAGTGGTTCGCGGCGTTGGATTATGGGTTCACGCATTACACGGTGTGTCTGCTGGGGTGCAAGGACGGGGATGGCAATCTGTTCATTGTGGATGAGCATGCGGAGCGGCTGTGGGTGCCGCAGCGGCACGGCGCGGCCATCCGGGCGATGGTGAACCGGCATGGGATCGTGACGGGGGATCTGGCGCGGTTCGTGGCGGGGGCGGATGTGTTCGGGCGGCAGGCGGATGGGACGACGGTGGCGGACCAGTACGGGCGGCAAGGGTACAAGCTGCGGTGCGCGAATACGGACCGGGTGAACGGGTGGGCGGAGATACTCTGCCGCCTGGGGG
>CAIYYI010000035.1 GCA_903930345.1 uncultured Verrucomicrobiota bacterium | reverse complement strand
GGTCAGTTGAGCAACGGTGGTGAAACCATCGCCTTGCGTCGTCCCTTGGGCATGAGCAGCGGTGGCAACTGGGCTTTTCAGATAACCGACCTGGTGGCGTATCAGGATGTCGCCCCGTGGCCGGAGGCGGCCGATGGGTTGGGTGCTTCACTCCAGCGCAAGCCGGGTGGATGGTTTGGTTCGGAACTGCTTTCCTGGGAGGCCGGCTGGCCCACGCCCGGTCGCGGGCAGGGGGTCAATTCGCAGCCACCCACCATTGTGGTGCTGACTCCGTCCCAAACGGTTATTTCCAACCAGACGGTTATGCTGCAAGTGCAGGCCACGGGAGCGACACCGCTCCATTATCAGTGGCGGCATCAGGGGGTGACTCTGTCCGGAGCCACCAACAACACCCTGGTGCTGACCAACGTGCAACCTTCCCAGGCCGGCCTTTATCGCGTCTTGGTGCTCAGTGGTGACGGGGTGAGTCAGAGCGAGGACATCCGGCTCACGGTTTTGAACCCTGCCGCCATTCAGCAGCAGCCGCAAGATGTGAAGCACCGCGCCTCCAGCAGCCTCACCAACTATGGCTATAGCGGCAGCAACGCCGTGTTTTCCGTTGTGGCCTCCAGTTCCACTCCCTTGTCTTACCAGTGGGGATTCAATGGGGTCCCCATTCCCGAAGCCACCAACAGCGTGCTGACCGTCACCAATGTTACGCTCGCCCACGAAGGTGACTACGACGTGCAGGTGAGGGATGCGGTGGCGTCCGTGAGCAGCCGCACCGCGCGCCTGGCCGTCCTGATCATCCCTGTGATCACGGAGGCGCCGCCTCTCACCAACTGGGTCACTGCCGGGGCGGACTTGACGCTCCACGTTCGGGTGCGAGGCAACCCGGCTCCGTACCTGTTTCAATGGCGGCGCTCTTCCTTGGTGTTGACCAACATTTACACGAGCAATGACTTCTGTTCGATCACCCTCTCCAATCTCCAGCCCGGCGCAACCATCGTGCATCGGGTGCTGGTGACGAATGAGGCGTACGGTTATCTGACGTTGAGCAGCTCCTTCTACATCAAGGTGCTGCCGGACAATGACCAGGATCGCATGGCGGATGCCTGGGAAGCGCAGTACGGGTTGGGCACCAATAACGTGGCTGATGCCTCGTTGGACGCGGATGGAGATGGCCTGTCCAACCTGGCGGAATACCTGGCCGGCACGGACCCGTTGGATCCCGACAGTTGCTTGCGCCTGGCCCCGTTGCCCGTGCTGGCAGGGCCGCTTTCCTTCCAAGCCATATCCAACCGCAGCTACCTGCTCGAGGTCAGCGGCGATTTTCAAACCTGGCAGCCTTGGCAAAAGCTCTATCCCCGTGGCACCAATCGCTGGGAGACGCTCTGGTGGGAGCCTGCTGGTAACCCTATCCGTTTCCTGCGCGTGCGCACCCCAATGCCCACCGTCTCGCCGTAACGCGAGACGGTTCAGGTTGATCCGCCGGACACAACCGGCCGGTTTTATTCCAACGAGCGTTCAAGATAAGACAAAGGCGCGCCGGGTTTTGGGCCGCTGGATAGGCGCGAGCGAGGCGCATATCCTCAGCGATCTGTAACGAGCGAGCAACAACACCAGCGGCCTAAAAAACTAGCGAATTAGGCTAATCTTGAAGGTTCATTGGAATTAGGCCAGTTTGACCTTCACTTTGCGCCCCTTGATCGTGGCGCGGTTCAGGCGGGAGGTGATGGCGTTGGCGTGTTCCGTTGCCACCACCACAAAAAGATGCCGTTCTCGCAGGTCCACCGGGCCGATGACTTTGGCAGGCAAACCGGTTTCACCCATGATGGCGGATATCACATCGCTGGCCTCCACACCCATTTCTGAACCGATGTTGATATGGAGGCGGGCGTTTGGATCCTGGGGTGGCACCACTTTTTTGGGCGGACGCTCCGGTGCGGGAGGGGTTGCCGGGGCATCATCAGATGTCGGCGCCATGCGCTTATCCGCATTCCGCAACAGGCGCTCCACCGCCTCTGGGATCGGCTTTTCGGGCGCTGGCTTCACCGGGGCAGTAACCGGGGCTGGGGCTGGTACGGATGGTGCCGGGGGCGGCACCGGACTGGTGGCCGCCGGAGCGGATGGCCTAGCTTCCGTGGTCGCTACCGGTTCGGCGGCCCGCTTGGGCGTGGGGGCCGGCTTCGGTGCCGCCGGTTTGGGTGCCAACGGCCTCGGCGTCATCACGATCTCCTTGCGCGGCCTGATCGGGGCGGGAAGTGCCTGGGCGGCGGGGGCGCGGACGGGCCGTGCCTCGGGTCGCATGTCAGGTCGTTCATCGCGGTCGCGGCGTTCGGTTGTCGGCCCGGGCCTTGCCACACCCTCTTTGGGTGCGGGCTTGGCCGTGGCGGGATTTTCATTGCCGCCGCGTAACATGTGGATCAGCGCCGAGGAGATGTCCGTGGAGGAGAATCCCTCTTCCAGCAGATGCTCAATCAGGTGATCCTGCGGCTGGAATTTTTTGCCTTGCAGCACCTCGCGGATTGTGTCCAGAAACTGGCCGGCGCGCGCATCCATCACCTCTTGGGCGGTGGGGGGACGGCCGCGACGGATGCGTTGGCGGGAATAGCGCTCAATGGAACTGATCTGAAACAGTTCCCGTCCCGCCACGAAAGAGATCGCCATGCCGCTGCGCCCCGCCCGCCCGGTCCGGCCGATCCGGTGCACGTAATCCTCCACATCGTAGGGCAGGTCATAATTGAAGACCACCTCCACGTCGTCCACGTCAATGCCGCGTGCGGCCACGTCCGTGGCGACCAGGAATTCCAAGCCGGATTTGCGGAAGCGGTTCATCACCCGGTCGCGCATCTGCTGGCTCATGTCGCCGTGCAGGCGGTCGGCGGAGTAACCCTGCGCCTCCAGGTGATCCACCAGATCGTCCACCATGCGCTTGGTGTTGCAAAAGATGATGCCAAACTTGAAGTCGTGCAGATCGATCAGCCGGGTGAGCAATTCCACCTTGTAGCGCCCCATGACCTCGTAATACACCTGCTCGATGGTGGGGGTGGTGAGGGCGGTTTGCTGGATGCGCACACTCTGCGGTTCGCGGGCGAAGGTCTGGATCAAATCCAGGATGGCCCGCGGCATGGTGGCGCAGAAAAAGACGGTTTGCCGCTCGGTGGGCACCGCCTTCAGAATGAACTCGATATCCTCCCGGAAGCCCATGTTCAACATGACGTCCGCCTCATCCAGGATCACCATCTTCACCGTGTTCAGGCGCATGGTGCCCCGTTGCATGTGGTCCATCACGCGGCCCGGCGTGCCGATGACAATATGTGCCCCCTGACGCAACCCCAGCAATTGGCGCTCATACGATTGCCCCCCGTAGATGGGCAGCGCGTGGATGCCCCGTTTAAAGGTGGTCAATTTATGCACTTCCTCCGAAACCTGCACGGCCAGTTCGCGGGTGGGGCAGAGGATTAGCACCTGGGTTTCCCGCTTTTGCGGGTTCACTTTTTCGATGGCGGGGGCCGCAAACGCAATGGTTTTGCCGGAGCCGGTTTGGGATTGGCCCACCAGATCCTTGCCTTGCAACAGCAGGGGAATGGTTTGCGCTTGAATGGGCGATGCCTGCTCAAAGCCCAGTTTATCAATGGCTTTCAGCAGTTCGGGGGACAGGCCCAGTTCGGAAAAAAGTTTAGGTGTCATGGCAGAGTCGATTTGACTCGAAGCAAATTTACCCGTAAACCTCGCCCAACGGGAGAACAATCGCAAACTATTGTCCACCCCGGAGAATCGGTGACGGGCGAGCAACCACGCCAGCGGCCCAAAAAACCAGCGAATTCGGCTCGGCTTGAAGGCTCGTTGATCTCAGGCCCGGGCGGAGATTTCCAGCATCCGTTCAATGGGCAGGCGCGCCCGCGCGATGATTTCCGGGCTCATTTCCACGCGAGGATGCAGGTTGGCCATGCACTCATACAGCTTTTCCAGTGTGTTCATTTTCATGAATTTGCACTCATTGCAGGCGCAGTTGGAGAGAGCCACCCGGATGAATTCCTTGCCTGGGCATTCCTTGCGCAACCGGTGGACCATGTCGGCTTCTGTGACAATGATAAACGCCGAAGCCGGGCTCTTTTTGCAGTAATCAATCATCCGCTCCGTGGAGCAAACCACGTCCGCCAGCATGCGCACCGCCTGGGTGCATTCCGGGTGGGCCACCAGCGGGGCCTGTGGGTGCAACCGTCGGATGCGCGTCACATTGGCGTGGGTGAATTCCATGTGGGCGTAGCAGTTGCCCTTCCACAAATGCATCTTGCGCCCGGTCTGCTCCATCACCCAGGCCCCGAGGTTTTCATCGGGCACAAACAGCAAATCGCGGTCTTTGGGAGAGTGATTGACGATCTTGACCGCGTTGCCGCTGGTGCAGATGACGTCGCTCAGCGCCTTCACCGCCGCACTGCAATTGATGTAGCTGATGGTGTAAAAATTGGGATTGGTCTCCTGCAACTCTTTCAGCTTGGGCCCCGGGCAGCTTTCTTCCAAGGAACACCCCGCGTCTTTGTCCGGCAGCACCACGATCTTGTTCGGGTTGAGGATTTTGGCGGTTTCCGCCATGAAGTGGACCCCGGCAAAAACGATCACATCAGCCGTGGTGCGCGCCGCCTGCTGGGCCAGCCCCAGCGAATCACCCACGTAATCCGCCACATCCTGAATCTCCGCCACCTGGTAATTGTGGGCCAGGATGACCGCGTTGACCTGCTTTTTCACGCGCAAAATGTCGCGGGTCAGGGCATCGCAACGCTCCGGCGAGAGCGGCGGACGGGCTTCCACACAATCGACCAGCGCGGGCTGCGGATCAGTCACTTCAGTCATGGGGATAAGCTACCGGAGAAACTGGCAGCGTCAATGCGTTCTTGGCAGGCTGGCCCATCGTCTGCGGAAAACGCAAAACGCTGTTTGACAGGGCACTGAAAACCGGGTATCAAACTAACGTTTAGTATATGCAAGCCAAATCCGAATCTGGAAGAAAAGAACGCATCCTTGAAGCCGCCGAAAATGCCTTCGCCGATTTCGGTTTTGAAGGGGCTTCCTTGCGCCATATTGTGCTGGATGCCGGGGTCAACCTCGCCACCGTCTATTACTACTTTGGGTCCAAGGAAGGGCTGATGGATGCCGTCCTGCGTCGTCGTTTTGAGCCGTTGCGTCAGGAGGGTTTGGATTCGCTCCTTTTGCTGCGGCAGCAGTATGGTGAGCAGCCGATCCCTGTCTCAGAGATCCTGGAAGCCATGCTCGCACCGCCCTTGCGCATGGCTTTGGACCAGCCCAACAACCAGATGGTGATGCGGTTGGTGGGACGCCTCATCACCGATCCGAACGCGCAGACGCAAAAGTTTTTCAGCGAGCACGACCTGCCATTCCGGCAGGCCTTCCTGGAGGCGTTCAAACGCAGCCTGCCGCATCTCCCGCTGGTGGATCTGCTCTGGCGGATCGAATTCCTCTGGGGTGCCCTGGCTTTCAATCTCTGCAACCCCCGCAACATCCAGGTGAGCACGGGTGGCTTGTGCAATCCCTTGGATACGGCCACGTTCAAGGCCCATTTGAAACAGACGTTCATCGCCTGCCTGCAGGCGCCATCGCTGCCGACGGTTCCAGCCATGACGGCCTGATTCCAATGAGCGGGTGTGGCTACGGCTCCACCACCGGTCGGGGCCGCAGGCGTCGGGCGCGGGCTGTGAAGAGGAAGAAAACCCCGGGGCCAAAGCTGATCAGCATGAGGGCCAGGCCGGTGGCCAAGCCCATCATTGTGCCCGCCGGGGCGCAGCAATCATTGCGTTCGCGCACCACCACGTGGCAGGGCACCGCGATCAGGAATTCCAGGATGCTGCCACGCAACACCCAGGCCAGCAGTCGTCCCACCAGGCCATCAGCAGGGCCGTTGCGGGCGTGGCGGTGAAAGAGAAATCCCCAGCCCAGCCAGCACAACAGCAGGGTGAACCCCACGCAACTCATCGCGGTGAACTCCACCGTTACGGGCACCCCGGTGGCCTGTGTGAAGGCGCTGAAAACCGGGTTCCGCTCCGGGCTGCTGTAGCCCCAATTGCCGGCCAGGACAAATAGCTCCATGCCTTTATCCCCGCCAAAGCCGCAGAGCAGAACGTTCAGTAGCCCGAGCGTGAGCAGGCCCATGAAAAAAGCCGTCAGCACGACCGGTAGCCAGAGCTTGCGGCGGCTCAACGGGCGCCCCGCCTCGATCTGCACCGGAACGAACAGCAGCAGGGCTTGGCAGACGGCCAAAAAGCCCAGGATGATCCAGTAGCCGGGCAGGTGAAAGATTTCCAGCACATCACCTGGGTTATTTGTGACCGAGGGTTGGTACCCATACCATGGGTGCGCTTCTGTGCTCCAGCCCAGCAGAATGAACTGCCCCAGCGGAATGGTCATCACCAGCAAACCGACGGCGTAAAGCGCCACTGTCAGCGCAGCCCAGCGTTTCATTGGCGGAGAGCATGCGCCCTGAGCGGCCACGATGGAAAGAACGGAGTTGAAAGCCGCCCGCTGCTGCGCTGAACAAAATGTGCTTTGGTTGTTGCTCGTGGCGGTCTTTCATTCTCGTTGGTTCAGCTACGGCGACCTCGACGGCCAGATCAACGAAACCATCCCGGGCGCCACGAAGGACCCCAACTCCTTCGCCCTCATCCTGGAGGGGGATTCCATGGAACCGCGTTTCCCTGCCGGCTGCCGCATCATCGCCGAGCCCAACAGCGAAGCCCGCAACGGCAACCTGGTAGTGGCGCGCATCCAGGAAAGCGGCGGCGTCATCTTCAAGAAATTCCGGCGCACCGGCAAAGACGGCTGCGTGATCCGGCTGGAGAGCATCAACCCGGACTACACCCCCCTGGAATACCCCATCCAAGCCTTCCGCTGGATCTACCCCGTCGTTGAAATCTACGAACGCCTCCACCGCCGATTCCGTTGAGACGGGGTTCAAAATAAATGCCGATGGGCTGTGGACAAGCTGATTTGAAATCCGCCTCTGACAAACCAGCGATGCCACCTTCCGGTACAGGCGGGGGCTCTGTCCGCACTGCTCTGGCAGACCGGCGCAGCTCTGCCGCCCCCGTCCCAATGCCATCCCTGCTCCAGGGCACCCGGCTGGAAGCCGGGTGATACGGCAGGCAAGGATGCCCGCCGCTACGGTTTGCGGGTTTGCATTCGGCCCCGGGGGGGCCATACTGCGTGCGCATGATCCTCCGGGCCATCGTGGAGCGGGAGCTGCGCCAGGCGTCGCGCAAGAATGCGACGTACTGGACGCGGATCTCTGCTGCAGGAGTGGCTTTTGTGGTGGTCTGTTTTCTCCTGGTGGCGGTGGGTGAGGCCCGCGCCATGGAAATGGCTGGCCGTTCCATCTTTTACGCACTGTTTTGGCTGATGCTCGTGAACAGCGTGGGCATGGGGCTGACACAGACGGGGGATTGCCTCAGCGGGGAGAAAAGGGAGGGCACCCTCGGCCTGCTGTTTTTGACCGACCTGCGGGGGCTGGACGTGGTGCTGGGCAAGCTGGCGGCGAGTTCCCTGAACGTTTTTCTGGTGGTTTTCGCCACTTTGCCGATGCTGGCGCTCTCCCTGATTTACGGCGGGGTGACGCCGGCACAGGTGGTGGCCGGGGCGCTCACCATTCTGAACGCCCTCCTGTTCGCGCTCGCGGCGGGCATGCTCGGTTCGGCGCTCTTTCGCAAACAGCAGAACTCGGCCGGCTTCGGCCTCTTCCTGGTCCTGGTTTTCACCATGGTCTATCCGATCGGGGCGCTCATCTACACTGAGAATGCCCTGCCGGAGCTGACCCGGACGGAGCGCGAGGCCTGGTATGACACACTGGTACTGGCCTCTCCCACCCGCAATGCGATCGCCGTGCAAACCTGGGGAACCAAGTTTGCCTGGGGACGCTTTGCCGTTTCCGGGCTGGTGGTCCAGGGCCTCAGCTGGGGCATGCTGTTGCTGGCTGGCAGGATTGTGCCACACCGCTGGCAGGATCGGCCGGCCGGCCGCAAACGGTCCACCTTGAAGGAATGGTGGCGGGACCGGGTGCAGGGGAATGCCGCGCAGCGCCGCGCCCACCGGGAGCGGTTGCTGGCGTTGAACCCCATCGTCTGGCTGAGCGCCCGCGACCGTTGGAAACCGTGGTATCTCAGTCTGGTGCTGGCCGTGGTGACCGTCTTCTGGCTGTGGGGTTGGATCAGCCTGAAGCGTGACTGGCTGGAATTCGGGGTCTCCCTGATGTTCATGATCTGCTGGCACGGGGTCCTGCGCCTGGTGCTGGCCAACGAGGTGACGGCAACCCTGGCCAAAGAGCGCACCGAGGGCACTCTGGGCATGATCCTGGGCACCCGATTGTCCAACCACGATATCATTCAGGGCGTTTTTACCCATGCCCGGCGGGTTTTCCTCCGGCCCCTGGTGGCGACCGTGGTGCTGGACGTTTTGCTGCTCCTGGTCTCCTTGCGTCAGAGCAGGCCGGAGCACCATCTGCCATTCATTTGGCTGGTGGCCATTTTGAACCTGTTGTTTGATTGCCACACCATGGTCTGGGTGGGCCTGTGGCGCTCGCTGAGCTGCCGCAAACCGGTCAACGCAGGCGGTGAGACGTTTGCCTACGTGGTCGTGACGGCCCCGTTCCTGTTCGTGCTGCTGAGCGTGCTCTGGGGTTTGATGATGATCAGCGGGCCGAGCCGTCCGGTTTTGGATGAAGGCGCGATCATCCTGTTCTGGTTTTTCCTGAGCGTGAGTGTGAATGTGTTCTGGCTCATGCTGACCCAGCGCATTGTCAAAACCCGGCTGCGTGAGGTGGCGCTGGAAACGCTGCTGCCTGCCAACCCGGTTCCGGCCTGGCGGCGATGGATCATCGGGGATTGATCCGGCCCGGGCGATTCACAGCGGCACCTGCGCACACTGCCGCCCGGCAAAGCTGGACCGGGTGCGGTATCCCACCGCCCGGGCCAGGGATACCGCCTCGGCAAAATTCATTCCCACCTCCTCCGGGGCATGGGCGTCCGAGCCGAAGCAGATCGGGACCGCGTGGCGGTGCAGTTTTTCCAGCAGTGGGCGGCAGGGGTAAATCTCCCGGCAATCCTTGCGCAGGCCGGCGGTGTTAAGTTCCACCGTGATTTTGCGTGCTGCCGCCGCCCGGGCCAGGCGTTCGTGCCAGTCGCCAAAATCCCGCTCCGGGTAAAAGCCGAACTTTTTGGGCAGATCCGCGTGCCCGACGATGTCAAACAGACCGGAATCCACCGCCTGGATCAGCCGTTCAAAGTAGGCAGTCCAAACCTCGTCCGGCTGGCGTTTCCTCCATTCGCTGATCCGGTGGGGGTTGTCCACGTCCCAGGTGTCGGTCACGTAATGCACGGATCCGATCAGGTAATCCCAGGGGTGGCGGGCCGCCAGGGCGCGAATCCACTCCTCGTGCCCGGGCAGGTAATCCACCTCTAGGGCCAGGCGGATGACGAGGTTGGGGAAGGCCTGCCGGGCGGCGTTGACCAGGGCCACGTATTCGGACAATTGGTCGTCGCGCATGCGCCAGTCATCAAAATCATCCCGTGCCATGGGGGAGTGATCGGAGAAGCCGATTTCGGGCAGGCCCAGCCGCATCGCCTGGGCGGCGAGATCAATGGGGTTGCCCCGGGCGTGCCGGCAGAGCGGCGTGTGCATGTGATAATCAGCCAGTCCAGTCATGCTTCCCAGCAAAGCAAATCCCAGGTCGATGGAAAGCCAAATCTTTGGCCTGCATCTCCCGGAGGGCAGATCCATGGCGGCGGTTTGGCTGGGCGACACGAATCCTCAGGCCAGAGACGGACGGCCTTGGGGTGGGTTTTATCATGGCCCGTGATCGCCGCTTGCCTACGGGGGTGTGAGTAGGGCAGACTCCGCGCCGGATGCGCGAAACCATTCGAGCGTGGACGGAAGTGGTGGAAACGTTTGTGCTGGCGGTCATTTTTGATGAGCGCCGGGGCAAACGGGAGGCCATTTTGCGCTCCGTGCTGCTCGTGCTGTCCAAGGTGTTCGGTCTGGCGGTCAAGGTGCGCCAATTCCTCTACAGCGTCCGGATTTTGCGGGATACGACCCTGGGTGTGCAGGTCATCGCCATCGGCAACATCACGGCCGGGGGCACCGGCAAGACGCCGGTGGTGGAAAAATTCGCCCGCGAATTGCAGGACCAGGGGCGGCACGTGGCCATTCTGTCCCGCGGTTATCGTTCCAAGCCTCCGCCGCTGGGCCAGCGCATGATCAACAAGCTGCTCCTGCGCGAGGACCACACCCCGCCCCGGGTGGTGTCCGATGGCAAATCCCTGCTGCTGGACTCGGAAACGGCAGGGGATGAACCGCACATGCTGGCCTCCAATCTTCAGGACGTGGTGGTGCTGGTGGACAAGGACCGCGTGAAGGCCGGCCGCTACGCCACCGAGGTTCTAGGGTGCGACACCCTGCTGCTGGATGATGGTTTCCAGTATTGGAAGCTGCGCGGACGCCGCCTGGATGTGGTGCTGATCGATTGCCAGCAGCCGTTTGGCAACGAGCACATGCTCCCCCGAGGCACCCTGCGCGAACCCCCCTCGCACCTGGCCCGGGCGAGCACGATCTTCATCACCAAAAGCGCGGGCGACACGTCCGCCTTGCGTGCCCGGATTGCCCGCTACAATCCCACCGCCCCGATCATCGAGTGCGTGCATCACCCGCTGTATTTCGAGGATGTCTTCACGGGCGAGCGCCACGACCTGAGCCTGGTCAGGGATAAGAAGGTCGCCACCCTGAGCGGCATCGCTCAGCCGGAAAGCTTTGAGGGCAGCCTGGGAAAGCTGGGGGCGGAGCTGGTCTATTCCAAACGGTTTGCCGATCACCACCGCTTCACCCAGCAGGAGATCCTGAATGCCATCAACCGGGGCAAGAAGCGCCAGGCCTCGCTGATCATCACCACCCAGAAGGACGCCGTGCGCATGCCGAAGCTGAACCGGCGCGATCTCCCGATTTATTTCATCCGCGTTGAGATCAAGATTCTGAGCGGAGCCAACGATTTTCAGGATGTGGTGCGGCGCATTTGTTTCCGGTGAGGCAGCGCGAGAATGGCTGGGTGCTGGTCATGATTGATTCACTCCTATATTGGGCGGCCCGGGCGGTCATCGCCTTCCTGCAGGCGCTTCCGTTGCGCTGGGTGGCGCGGCTGGGCCGCTGTGGCGGGCAGTTGGCGTACTGGCTGGATGCCCGCCATCGGCGCGTGGCCATCAGTAATCTGACCGCCGCGTTCGGAACGGAGCTTCCGCCCCGGGAAATTCAGGCGCTGGCCCGGGAGAATTTCCGGCGCATCGGGGAGAATTACGCCTCCGCTGTCAAAACCTTCTCCATGTCCAATGCGGAGCTGTTCAACCACATGGAGTTGGTGGGGTTGGAGAAGCTGCCCCAAGGTGCGGGCACCCACGGCCTGGTGATGGTGATTGGCCACTTTGGCAACTTTGAACTCTACGCCCGGGTGGGCCTGACGGTGAACGGCTACCAGCCCGCCACCACTTACCGGGGGCTGCGGCAGCCCGCCCTGGATCGCTTGCTTCAGGATCTGCGCGCCAAGACCGGGTGCCGGTACTTTGAGCGCCGCCGTGATGCCGCCGCCCTCAAACTGGCCATGAGCACGGAGTGTGTCATGCTCGGCTTGCTGGCAGATCAACATGCGGGGGACAAAGGCTTGCGCCTGCCTTTCCTCGGCCGGGATTGCAGCACCAGCGCTGCGCCGGTCGTCCTGGCCCAACGCTACGAATGCCCCGTCTATACATCCATTTGCTACCGCGTGGGGCTGGCCCGCTGGCGGGTGGAGGTGGGGAACGACATCCCGCTCTGGCAGGACGGCAAAGCCCGCTCCCCCGAGGAGGTCATGCTGGAGGTCAACCAGACGTTTGAGCGGGCCATCCGCAAGGATCCCGCCAACTGGTTCTGGGTGCATAATCGCTGGAAACCGGTTCGCCGCCCGGCGGTGACAGCGTCCGTCCCGGCTTCGGAGGATGTTCCTGAGCCATGAATCCGCCGCAACACATCCTGGTGCGTGGCGTCAACTGGCTAGGGGATGCCATCATGACCACTCCGGCCCTGATGCGGTTGCGGGAGGCCTTTCCCCAAATCCGGATCACCTTGCTGACGCCGGCCAAGCTGGCCGGGTTGTGGACCGGCCATCCCGCCCTGGATGCCGTGCTGGCCTTTGAGCCGGGCGCGGGTTTGCTCTCCGTCGCCCGGCAGGTGCGCTCCGCCCGGGCCGACCTGGGCCTGCTTTTCCCGAATTCGCCCCGCTCGGCCCTGGAGTTATGGCTGGGGCGGGTGCCGGAGCGGATCGGGGTGGCCCGCCCCTGGCGCAACGGGCTGTTGACCCGGGCCATTCCCGCGCGTGCCGGCCTGGTGGTCATGCGCAAACGTACCCCGGCGGAGGTTCGCGCGTTGCTTCAGGCGGGGGGCGTGGCACCGGTGGCAATCCCTCCTGAATCGCACCAGTTGCACCATTACCTGCACCTGGTGGCGGCGCTGGGGGCCAAGGCCGATCCTTTGCCGCCCACCATCCGGGTTTCCGCAGCGGAAGTGGCCGCCCTGCGGCAACGTTTTGGCGTGTCTGACGGCCAGGCGGTCCTGGGGATCAATCCGGGTGCCGAATACGGTCCGGCCAAGCGCTGGCCCGCCGAGCGCTTTGCTGCCGCCGCCCGCGCGGTGCGCCAGCAGACGGGGTGTCGCCTCTGGATTTTTGGCGGGGCAGGGGATGTGCCGGTGGCCCGGGAAATCGCGGCGGCATTGTCGCGGGAGGGCGCTGGTGACGCGGTGACCGTGCTGGCCGGGCAAACCAATTTGCGCGAGTTGTGCGCGGCCTTGAAAGCCTGCCGGGTCCTGCTCACCAACGATACCGGCCCCATGCACCTGGGGGCGGCGGTCGGCACCCCGTTGGTGGCCCTGTTCGGCAGCACCTCCCCCGAATTGACTGGCCCCGGCCTGCCCGGCGTTGACCGGCATGCGCTGCTCCGTCGCCCGGTCCCGTGCAGCCCCTGCTTTTTGCGGGAGTGTCCGGCGGACTTCGCCTGCCTGCTCGGCCTGACCACCCAGGAAGTGACGGCTGCCGTGCTCGCCAAATGGCGGCCCCAGGTATGAGCGAGTCACTTCCCCAGGTGCGGATTTACACCGATGGCGGTTGCCTGGGCAATCCGGGTCCGGGCGGTTGGGGCGCGGTGCTGTATTATCGAAGACAGTGCCTGGAGATCTCCGGCGGCGACCCGGAGACCACCAACAACCGGATGGAGATGCAGGCCGCCATCAGCGCGCTGGAAAGTCTGCGGGTGCCGTGCCAGGTGGAGATGTGGACGGATTCCCAGTACCTCCGCAACGGCATCACCCAATGGATACACGGCTGGAAACGCAACGGCTGGCGCACCTCCCAGCGCGAGCCGGTGAAGAACCAGGAGTTGTGGCAGGCCCTCGACGCCCAAATCCAGCGGCACAAAGTGAGCTGGCAGTGGCTGAAGGGACACGCCGGCCACCGTGACAACGAACGCTGCGACGAACTGGCCAGCCGGGCGATGAGCCGGCTCCGGAAAAGCGCCCGCACCCCGCCATAGCGGCATTTTCATGGCTTGATTTTTCCCGGGAAACCGGCATGGTTGAAGCATGAATGGCACCCGTTCGAGGTTGGTTTGTCCGATGCTGGTCAGCGCCTTGGCCCTGTGCTGTGCCCAGGGGGCCGAGCTGCGTCCTTCGGAAACCGCGCCCCAGGTTCGTCGCGAGACCGTCCAGGGTAAACCGGCCCAGCCGGTGGCCTACGATGAGCTGGTGAAAAAGTATGACAAGAATGGGGATGGCAAGCTGGACGATCAGGAGATTGCCGCCGTGCGTTCCCAAATGCGGGTGGAGCAGCCCAGGTTTTCCACCACCAACGAGGGTTCGATTACCGTGCCGCGCGAATTGGTGAACGCTCCGGTGCGGCCACGGAATCCCAACAGCCGCGATTTCTTCGAAAAGTACGACCTCAACGGCGATGGCAAACTGGATGCGCGGGAATTGGAGGCTGCCAAGGCCGACATGCACACCGGCCAGCCCTCGCCACTGTACCCGGACAAATCCCCGAGACCGACGCTGACCGTCCCCTCCACCACGAAAACCGCTCCCGCCAAACGCAGTCATCAGCCCGTGCGTTGATCGCCGATGGGCGGATGGATTCATTCCGCCGGTTGGAATCAGAAGAGGCTGCGTCGTTCCGGTTGCACGCGTGGCTTATAGGCTTGGACGCGGCGTTGTCCATCCATCAGTTGTTGTGGTGACAGGCCTTGTTGCAATTGCGGCAGCGCCTCCTTGGCCATCGGGTCCCCATTCATGGAGGCGAGGAGAATCCACTTGTAAGCTTCCACCCGGTCTTTGCCCACCCCCTGGCCTTTGGCGTAACAGGCTCCCAGGTTGAACTGGGCCTTGGGAAAACTTTGGTCGGCGGCCTTGCGGTACCAACGGGTGGCTTCCGAATAGCTGGCCTCGACCCCCTGGCCTTCCGCATAGCACCGGCCCAAGGCGCACTGGGCCCGGGCGTGGCCCTGGTCGGCCGCCCGCTGAAACCAGGCCGCCGCCTCTGCGGCATCCTTGTTCTTGCCGTACGTGCCATCCAGAAAAGCCCGTCCTATTTCGTACATGGACTGGGCGTCGCCTTGGCCCGCCTTGGTCCGCAAGCCCGCCACGATCTCGGTGTCCGGTTCATTGGGCTGGGCTTTTCGTTCCACGGCGGGAGGAGGGGTGATGCTGGCGCTGGAGGTTAGTGGAACGGGTGGGGCGGTGGCGACGATCATGGCTTGTTGGAGCTTGTATTCCTTGACCCGTTTATCCCCGTCGGCAATCTGCTGCGGCGTCATCAGAACCGCGAGATCCGTGGCGGAGCCCCTGGCGCCGGTATGGCCCTTGTCTCCGGCCAGCGTCCACCATTTGTAGGCTTCCGTATAGTCCTTGGTCACCCCCAGTTTGCCGAGGGCAAACACCTCCCCCAATTCGTTCATGGCTTTGGCCTCGTTTTTCAGGGCCTTGGCGCGCAGATCGGGCAGGGTCTGCTGATCAGCCACCATAGGTTGCGCGGGCAGCGGCGCGGTTCCCATCAAAGTCCAGGCCAGGGCGATTCCGAGGATCCATCCGGTGCGGTTCATGACAGTCATTATTGGTTAACTCAACGGCTTGCTCCACAGCATAGTGAGACCGCACAGAGTGTCCAGAGCATTTCCGCGCGGCGATTCTTAGGGAAAATACCTGTTGTGTTTTGTCCTGGCCGGTCCGATAGTTCCGGGACTGGTTGTTCTGGGGGCGTACTGGTTTCGACCTGAGAGATGCGCCTGGGGCGGCATGCCGAGGATGATCCGTTGGCCTCGTAAATCATCGGGTCAAAAAAGTAACTGCCAATACTGAACTGGCCCTCGCAGCCTAAGGCTGTGACGTTCACCGGCTGAAACCTGCTAGGTTGGATGAACGCTATTGCAGGCATGGTCGTCGGCGGAGACTGCGCGACGGCGGCCGAGATATTTCTGCAGACTAGGCAGACTGGATTCGTGTCCGAAGGTTATCCAGTCGCCGAATTTTACTTCGGGCTAAGCATGTAGTCGCCACTGGTTTGTTTGTCAGGGACGGGGGTTCGACTCCCCCCGCCTCCACCAGCCCCGTATCTTCTTACGGGGTAGGGTCTTCCCCCACTTGTCGGCGGATGCTTTCAATGATCTGGCGCGACCAGCGCTCCAGCACGGCGGCATCCTTGCCTTCGATGAGCAACCGGGCTTTGGGCTCGGTGCCCGAATAACGCAGCAGCACGCGTCCCCCTTGGGGGGAGACCTCCGCCTCAGCCTGTTTGACCAGATCCAGCACGCCCACCAATGCCTCCAAAGGCTTCTTTTCCCTCACCCGCACGTTGGTGACCAACTGGGGGAACCGGGTCCAGCATCGGCGCAGGCGCGACAACGGTTGGGATTTGGACTTCATGATGCGGAGGATTTGGAGGGCCGCCACCAGGCCATCGCCGGTGGTGCTGAAATCTCGGAAAATCAGGTGCCCGCTTTGTTCGCCGCCGAAGTTGTAGCCGTGGCGCAACATCATATCAATCACATGCTTGTCGCCAACCGGTGTGCGCAAGGCATTGCCTCCGGCAGCTTTGATGGCGGCATCCAGGCCGGCGTTGCTCATCACGGTGGTGACCAGGGTTTTGTCCACCAGGGTGCCTTCAGCCAGCATTTCCAAGGCGGCGATGGCCATGATGTCGTCACCATCGATCATTTTGCCGTTTTCATCGCAGAGCAGCACGCGGTCCGCATCGCCATCGTGGGCGATCCCGAGGTGGGCACCGTGCTCGCGGACTTTGCGGCACATCTCCTCGGGGTGCATGGAGCCGCAGCCGCGGTTGATGTTCAGGCCGTCCGGGGTGGTGCCATACACGAACACTTCCGCCCCCAGTTCTCGCAGCACGCAGGGAGTGGACTTGTAGGCGGCCCCGTTGGCACAATCAGCCACCACCCGCAGCCCGTCTAGGGTCAACCCCTTGGGCAGCGAGGCCTTGGTGAACTCGATGTAACGGCCCAAGGCGTCATCAATACGCACCGCTTTCCCGATTTCGTTGGCGGTGGGGCGGATGGTTTCGATGTCTCCGCTGAACACCAGGCCCTCGATCTGGCCTTCGATCTCATCATCCAGCTTGTAGCCGTCCGCCCGGAAGAACTTGATGCCGTTGTCATCGTAGGGATTGTGGGAAGCGGTGATGACGATGCCGGCATCCGCGCGGAGGCTGCGCGTGATATAGGCCACCCCGGGGGTGGGGAGCGGCCCGATAAACAGGACATCCACCCCCATGGAGAGAATGCCGGAGGAGATGGCATTCTCCAGCATGTAACCTGAGAGGCGCGTATCCTTGCCGACCACGATTTTGTGTTTTCCACGGCCACGCGACTGGAGTTCCATGTTTTTAAAAACATGGGCGGCAGCCCGTCCGAGTTTCAAGGCTGTTTCCGCTGTGACCGGTTCAATGTTGGCGGTGCCGCGGACACCGTCTGTTCCGAAGATTTTCTTGGGTTGGCTCATGGTAAAATCAAATCAGGGAGCGGGAGTGCCCGGCCCTTCCGGCAGGCGCACAATGCGCACAAAGGGCGGGGTGACATTGACGAGGTCCACCCCATCCGGCAGAAACACCTGCACTTTTCTGGTCAGACCCTCCGTCAGCTCGGCATCGGTCAAATTGATGAACACATCGACATCCTTGGGGGACAGGGTGGACAGGATGCGGTTGGCCCCGGTGACGGTGACATTCACCGCATTCGGCACCACCCGAAAACCGTGGACATCGGCGGCCGATTTCATGACCGTGATCAGGTGGTTGTTGAAGGTGCGGGTGCCGGTGCCCCCGGTTTCATTGAGACGGACATTGCGCTGGATGGCGAAAATGGTGAACCACGTCATGATGGCAAGCACCAGGGAGAGCAACTTCAACCAGAAATTGTGCAGGATGGAATCGCGAAGGGACATGGGGTTAATCCGGGTGCTCTATTTCTGCCAGGCTGTGCCGCCAGTTGCGGGCGCGCAGGCGCAAACGGAGGGTGTCCAGCAGGGAGCGGGGTTTGCGGTTTTTAACCAGTATGGAAGTCAGGAAGGAGCGCAGATTCTCCAGGGATATCCCGCGGGTCAATTGCCCCTTGTAAGCGTAGGAAATGGCCCCGTTTTCCTCGGAAACCACCACAACGACCGCATCCGTCTCCTCGCTCAGACCAATGGCGGCGCGGTGGCGGGTCCCCATGGACTTGCTGAGATCCAGCCGTTGCGTGAGGGGGAAGATGCAGGCCGCGTGCATGATGCGGTTGGCCCGGATGATCACCCCGCCATCATGGATGGCGTTATTCGGGAAAAAGATGGTCTCCAACATTTCCGGGGTGGCTTCACAATCCACCACCACGCCGGTCTCCACCAACTCGGCCAGGGGCATGGCCTGCTCGATTGCGATCAGGGCGCCAATTCTGACTTCCCCCAGGCGCTCCACGGTCTGGATGATGACCTCAATGTTTTCCCGTTGTTCGCGTGCCGTGCCGAACATTTGGAGGTTTCCAATCTCGGCCAGCATGCGCCGCAGCTCCGGTTGAAAAATGACCAGCACGGCAAAGGCGGAAAAGGCGAAAAAGGCCTGCAACAGCCAGCTCAGGATTTGGAATTCGAGCAGGGTGGTGACAATGGTCAGGGCCAGCAACACAAAAAATCCGATCACCACCGGCCAGCCCCGGGTGCGGCGCAGGAAGTTAAAGGCATAATAGATGCCGATGGTGAGGATGATGATCTCCACCACTGGCCGCCAAATTCTGAGAAGGATGTCAATCATTCCCGCTGATTCTGAATGGCTTCCATCATGCGCAATGCCTGAACCGTGGCCCCCACATCGTGGGTGCGGATGATTTGCGCCCCCGCCCGGACCGCATGACAGGCACAGGCCAGCCCGGCCGGCATGCGCGCCCCGGCCAGATCAATCCCCAGCAATTTCCCGATGAAGGACTTTCGCGACACCCCCAACAGGAGCGGCCGGTTCCTCTTTGTAAAGCCAGATAATCCCCGGAGCAACTGCAAATTATGTTCCACGGTTTTTCCGAAGCCGATGCCGACATCCAAAACGATTTGTTCGGTGCGCACACCCTGGCGGCAAAGGTGGTCCATGCGCGCCTCAAAAAAGGACTCCACGTCCTGGAGGATATCCGCGTAAACCGGGTTCTGCTGCATGGTGAGGGGCGTGCCCTGCATGTGCATCGCCACATAGCCACACCCGGAGGCGGCGACCAGGCGGGCCATCTCGTCACCGATGCGGCTGGCCCCGATATCGTTGATGATGGCTGCCCCGGCTGCCAGGGCGGCCCGGGCGACGGCCGGTTTTTGGGTGTCGATCGAAATCGGAATCGGCAGCCGACCGGACAATTCCTGGATGACCGGGATCACCCGGCGCAGTTCCTCCGCCTCGCTGACCGGTTCGGCATGCGGGCGGGTGGATTCCCCGCCCACATCAATCAGTTCAGCCCCTTCCGCCAGCATTTCCAGGGCGTGTTCAACCGCCGCCGCCGGGTTCAGATAGAGCCCGCCGTCCGAGAAGGAGTCCGGGGTCACATTGAGGATGCCCATGACCAGTGCCGGACGCGGGAAAATGAACTCAAACTGCCGGGCTTGCAGTCGCATGGGGGGGCGGATGGCAGATGGGGAGGTCATAACACAAAACGGCTCAGTCTGGGCGGGCTTTGGGGATTCCCGTTGAATGGGTTCTCCCCCGTAGCGGTTCCACCCGGAAAGGTCGGCATTCGCAGGCTGCCGCAACCCGTCCCGGGATGCGGTGAATGAGGAGATCATCCGCGTCCAGGCTGTGTGTCTTGACTAGATCGTAAACCCGCGCCACGGGCGCAGTATCCAGCGGTCATTCCCCCTCTGTCAATCGTGCCCGAAGTGTTTTTGACAGAGGCATTGACCCGAGGCGAACATTTTCATAGACTCCTGCGCCTCTGATCTTATGAAGATTATTGTTTGCGATCCTGTATCGCCCAAAGGGATAGCCTTGTTGCAGCAGCGCAAGGAATTTGAAGTGGTGGTGCTCAAGCAGCGGCTGCCGGAAGCGGAATTGATTCCGCTGGTGGCAGATGCCGTCGCTCTGGTGGTGCGTTCCGAAACCAAGGTGACCCGCAAGGTCATCGAGGCCGCTCCGAAGTTGCGGGTGGTGGGACGCGCTGGTGTGGGAGTTGACAATGTGGACGTGGATGCCGCCACGCAGCATGGCATCGTGGTCATGAACACTCCCGGTGGCAACACCATCTCCACCGCTGAACTGACCTTCTCCATGCTGATGGCTCTGGCGCGCAACATTCCGCAAGCCAATGCCTCCATGAAGGCGGGTGAGTGGAACCGCAAGGCTTTTTCCGGCATTGAACTTTACGGCAAGACCCTCGGCATCCTGGGCATGGGGCGCCTCGGCGGCGAAGTGGCCAAACGGGCTATCGCCTTCGGCATGACTGTGCTGGCCTACGACCCTTACCTGACCCTCGCCCGCGCCAAGGCGTTGCAGGTGGAGATGGCCGAGCTGGACGAGATTTACAGCCGGGCCGACTTCATCACCGTGCACATGCCGATGACGGATGAGACCCGGGGCATGCTCAACACCCAGGCCTTTGCCAAGATGAAGCCCGGGGTGCGCGTGCTCAACTGCGCCCGCGGTGGCATCATCAACGAGGCCGACCTGCTGCTCGCGGTCAAAGAGGGCAGGGTGGCGGGAGCGGCTCTCGACGTGTACGAGGCCGAACCGTTGCCGAAGGATTCTCCCCTGCGTGGCCTGCCCCAGGTGATCATGACGCCCCATCTGGGTGCCAGCACCGAAGAGGCGCAGGATAATGTGGGCATTGAAGTGGCCGAGGCCATCACCGATTACCTGCTCAACGGCACGGTCCGCAACGCTGTCAACCTGCCCAATCTGGATGCCAAGACCTACCAGACCGTCAAACCGTTCCTCAACCTGGCGGAGAAGCTTGGTCGGCTGCTCGCCCAAACCGGCCCCAAGCGCTGCGATCGGCTGGTCATCACGTACGGTGGCCGGGCCACCGAACTGCCGACCGATCCGGTCACCCGCTTCGCGCTCATGGGCTTCCTCAAGTCCGCCGGCGGCACCGAGGTGAACCCGGTGAATGTCCGGACCATGGCGGCCTCTTTGGGTTTGCTGACCGAGGAAATCAAATCGAGCGAGGAAACCGATTACAACGAGTGGCTGCACCTGGCCGCCTATTCGGGCGATCAGCGGGTGTCCGTCGGTGGCACCATTCTGGGCAAACGCCAGGTGCCCCGTATTGTGCGCCTGTGTGGCCAGCCGGTGGAGATCGTTCCTGAGGGCGTCCTGTTGCTGCTGAATAACAAGGATAAGCCCGGCATTGTGGGCCAGATCGGCACCCTGATGGCCAAGCAGCATGTCAACATTGCCAGCATGAGCCTCAATCGCGATATCGCGGGCGGGCAGGCTCTGACCGTGCTGAACCTTGACAGCGTGCCGCCGCAGGCTGTGCTGGAAGAATTGCAAAACGATCCGAACATCAGCAATGTTCGGGTGGTCAAACTGTAAGTGCCGGTCCGCCCAAGCGGATACGGTGGAATATCGTCTCGGCGGGCCTCCCGCCGGGACACCCTTTTATGCGCATGAAACGATTCTTTGCTCCTGTCCTGACCGGCAGTCTGCTCGCCACCACCCTGGTGGGTGGGGCGGATAAGCCGGCTGTTGCGACCGTCACCAATCCTGCCCCAGCCGCTGCCAAAGCCCCGGAACTGTTTGAGGATGCCGTTCTGGCGCGCGGCAAGGGATTTGAAATCAAGCGCAGCCAACTGGACGCCATGTTCATGCTGGTGCAGGCAAACTACACCGCCGCCGGTCGACCATTGGCGGATGAGGACCGGCTCAGGTTGCAGGCTCGCCTGCTGGATAGCATGGTGGGCACCCGTCTGCTGGTTCAGCGCGCCACCGACCATGACCGGATGACAGCAAAGATGAAAGTGGACACCTATTGGCAGGACGCCAAGCGCAAGAACAATTCCACGGATCTGCTGCTTTCCCAGCTCAAGGCCATGGGCATGAACTCGGATCAGTTCCTGGCCAACCTGATGGATGACACCCTCAGCAAGGAGGTGCTGGAGCGGGAGCTGGTTTCCAAAGTCGTGGTGCCCGAGGATAACATCCGCGCCTTTTACGAAAGCAACCCCAAGGAGTTCAGCGACCCGGAAATGGTGAAGCTCTCCTGCATCTTTTTCTCCACCCGCCAGCCCGCCAGCCCGGATCGGGCGGTGGCGCCAGAGCTGAGCGAGGAGCAGCGCCAAACCAAGCGCAAGCTGGCAGAAAGCGTGCTGGCCCGGGCGCGCAAGGGGGAGGATTTTATCAGCCTGGTCAAGGAGTTTTCCGAGGATCTGGATTCCAAGAACAAGGGGGGGGAGTACCGCATCACCCGCTCGGTGGATGATCCGGCCCGGGCCATGCGCCCGGAGGTGGAGGCGGCGGCCTTTTCACTCCAGCCCGGAAAGATCAGCGATATTGTCACCACCGTCACCGGCTTTTTCATCCTCAAATCGTTGGAGAAAACCCCGGTCCAAAAGCGCGGCTACACCGAGGTGCGGGAGGTGATCCGGCAGTTCATGCAGCGGGAGGAGATGCAAAAGCAGATGCCCGCGTTTTTTGCCCGCCTTAAAAAGGAGGCCGGGGTGGAAGTGCTGGCCGAAGAACTGAAGCTCAGGGAGCCCGGTGCCGGGATCACGGCCCCGGCCAGGAAGCCGTAACAGAACACCGTTCACCTTTGGTGCCCCGCCCGGATGGCGCGCACCCAGGTGGTGATCTGCCGAGCGGAGTCGTGGGGGGCGCTGGAGAGCACCCCGTGCTCCCCCTGCCGGATGATGTGGCATTCCCGGAAACCCGGGCAGTTGCGCCGCAGCCAGGGGCGCACCAATTGCCAGGGCACAATGGGATCCCAATACCCCGTGAGATAGTACACGGGAAATTTCACCGCGCGTGCCACGGGTCGCCAGTCGTGCTGGCGGATGAGGGTGTACCGGTGGACAATCGCCTCCCGGTCGCCTGGCTCCATCCGGCGGGCGAAGAATTCTTCCAGCCAGGGCGCGCCGTTCGGCGTGGGTTTGCATCCGCGTTTTACCCCGCAAATATAAGTTCGCAGGAGGTGTTTGATCAGGCGCAGGGGGGAATGCCGGTTGAGCCATTGGGCCACCAGCACCCCGGGTTGCACCGGGTGCCGCACAAAGCCGCCCGCCAGGATGATTCCTTGCACTTGGAAGCTGCGCCCGTGATGGGTCACCCCCCACGCCACTTGGGAGCCAAACGATTCCGCCAATAGGATGCCTTCCCCAATCTGCGCCTCAGCCAGCTTGGCCAGGATGGCATCGGCGTAGTCGTCCACGGTCCAATCGGTGCGGCGTGGATAGGTGAATTCCACCAGGCGCACCTGCTCCGCCACGAGCTTGCGGAAGCCGCCCAACAGGGTCCAGTCTCCGTGCAGTCCCGGCAGGTAAATGAGCACGGGCAGTCCCGGGGAGCCGTGGATGCGCATCTCGAGTTCACCGGTGCGGGGCAGATTGGTCATTGACTCAGGATTTGAGGAGTTGTTGCAATTCCCGGTGGTTCACCTTGCCGGTGCCCAGCTTGGGGATTTCCTTCACCGCCAGGATCTCTTTGGGTGCGGCCAGGTTTGGCAGGCCCTTGCCGCGCAGCACGGTGCGGATTTCCTCCAGGGTCATGCGGGCTTCGTTCGTCACGGCCACCAGAGCCTCGCCCTTGTCCGGATCGGGACGGCTTAGCATCGCGACCTGGCACCGCAATCCGTATTGCGGAAAGGCCCCCGCCAGGGCGTCTTCCACGGCGGTAAGGCTGACCATTTCACCGCTGATTTTAGCAAAGCGTTTTTGGCGGCCCAGGATTTGCACCACCTTGTCTGCGGAGACCTGGACGATATCTCCGGTGTCGTACCAGCCGTCCAGCGCCTTGAATGCGTCGTTGGCCTCCGGGTTCAGATAACCCTTCATCACATTGGGGCCGCGCACGAACAGGCGGCCACCTGTTGCCGGCTCCATTCCTTCCACCGGTTCCAGTCGCCATTCCATGCCGGGCATCAACTGGCCGGTGGTCCCGAAGTGCGGAGACAACGGCGAGTTGACGCTGATCACCGGGCTGCATTCCGTCGCGCCATAGCCTTCCAGGATGCGCACTCCGAACCGTTGCTGGAACAGCGTGGCCGTGGCTTCCTGGATTTTTTCCGCGCCCGCAAACAGATAGCGCACACTGCGGAAATCGTACGGGTGCGCCTTGCGGGCGTAGCCGTTGAGGAAGGTGTTGGTGGCCAGCAGAATGGTGCAATCGCGTTCGTAGCAGACCACGGGCACGAGGCGGTAATGCAGCGGGGAGGGGTAAAGGAAGCAATAGACTCCGCGCACCAGTGGCATCAGGGTGCCAACGGTGAGGCCGAAACTGTGGAACAGGGGCAGACACGTGAAAAAGCGGTCGCTATCCTGGATGTCCACCATGGCCATCATCTGCCGCAGGTTCGCCAGCAGGTTGGTGTGGGTAAGCTCCACGCCTTTGGGCACCCCCTCGGACCCGCTGGTGAACAGCACCACGGCGGTGCGCGCCGGGTCGGTGAACGGGTTGCGCAGCGCCGCACCCGGGAAGAGCGTGTGCGCCGCCAGCGCGCGCAGGCGGACCGCTTTCGGCACCTGCTGGCGCACGGTTTCCAACTCCAGGAATTCGATGCCCGCCGCTTTCAGCGGGTCCAGCTTGAGCCGGGCTTTTTCCACAAACGCACGGGAGGTGATGATTTTCTTCAGGCCCGCCAATTGGGCGCATGCCAGCATGATGGTGGGGCCGGTGGAAAAGTTTAGGATGGCCGGGGTTTTGCCGGCGGCCCAGAGGCTCAGGAGGGTGACCGGTGTGGCATTCACGTTGGGCAGCAGCACGCCGACCCGGTCCTCGCCGGCCAGGGTTTCGCGCCACACCTGTGCCAGCACATCTGTGCCCATCACCAGTCGGCGGTAGCTCAGCTCCTGATCGGAAACATCCTGGAGCACCGTGAAGCCCGGGCGTAGCGCGGCCATGTGCGCCACCGCTTCCAGCACGGTCTGGGGGCCGTGCGCCATTTCCGTCTCGAACTGTTGCCGCACCATCTCCTCGCGCAGCCAGTTGGTCACCCGGGTGCGGGTCTGTGCCATGCTGCCCCCGGCGGGCCACGGTGGCGGGGTCAGTGCCGCGCTGAAATGCAGAGATACCGGGGTGAACCAGAATTTCCAGCCCGGATGTTTGGCCCAGCGCACCCGCTCGGCACCGCGCAGGAAACAGGTGATGACCCTGGCCCCCGTGGTGTGCAGCAGGAAGCCGGTTCCGTCATACAGCTTCATCAACGATCCGGTGCGTGACATCCGCCCCTCCGCAAACAGCACCAGCCGCCCGCCCGCCTTGAGGTATTCTGCCATCCGTTTGACGGCGTAGGGCGAGGCGGGATCAATCGGAAAGGTGTGGGAATTGACCATCACCAGTTTGTGCAGCCAACTGGTTTTGGCGGTGGCGCTGGAGGTCACGAACCGCCAGTCCTTGTCCAGATGGGGCAGCAGGAAAAGCCAGTCGATCCAGGTCAGGTGGTTGGGCACCAGCAGCACGGGCCCGGGGGTGCGCAGCACCTCCGCGTTGAACGACTTGATCTGGTGGAAGATGGCCAGCAGTGCCCGGGCCAGCAGTTGAATCAGTTTATGCATGACAGTTCAGGCGGGTTCGGTGGTTTTGGCGGGCGGTTGCAGCAGTGTGGCAAACAGGGCGATGGCTACGGCTTGTGCCAGAAAGAGCAGGGCGGGTCCGCTGCCCAATTTCAGCAGCAGCAGCACAAACGCGCCTCCAGCCACCATGGCAAGATTGTCCACCAGGTTCTGCGTGGCGATGGTCTTGCCCAGTCGGTGGGGATTGCTTTCCGCCTGCAATGCCGCGTTGAGCGGGATCAGGTACAGGCCGGCGGCGGTGCCGGCCAGCACCAAAGTGATGATTACCAAAATCCGGGAGGTGTCCCCAGCCACGGGAAAGAGCAGGAGAATCAGCAGCGCCATCATCCAGCCGTAACGGCGGGTGATGCGCAGATCGCCCACCTTGTGCAGTTGGCCGGCCAGGATGCTGCCCGCCACCACCCCGATGGCCAGCCACAGGGAAAGCGCTGAGATTTCCGAATTGCTCTTGAGCCCGAGCACTTTCAGCCCCCAGGGTTGGAAATTCATTTTTAACATGCTTCCGCTGGCCCAGAACAGGCCGCAGCCCAGCAGCACCCGCGCCATTCGCGGCGAGGCAAACAGCGTGCGGGTGTGCTGGAAGAATTCCCGCGTGCTCTCCCGCAGGCGCACCGCCGTGTTGAACGGCGTGGGGCGCATCAGTGCGCACAGCAGCGCGGAGAAGGCATAAATGCCCAGGACGCAGAAGTGGCAGGTCAGGGGGGAGAGGTTATCCACCGCCAGCGCGCCACCCAGCATGCCCGAGAGAATTGCCAGGATGGTCAGGAATTCCACGGTGCCGTTGGCCTTGACCAGCCGTTCCTGAGGCAGCAGTTCCGGCAGGATCCCGTATTTGGCCGGCGAGAAAATGCAGGCGCCGATGCCGATGATGAAGTAACCCACCCCCTGGCTCCAGGCTGCCCCTGTCAAACTGAGCATGGCCACCAGGGCACCAAGGACTTTGATCAGGTTGCCACCCAGCAGCCAGCGGGTCTTGGAGTAGCGATCATTCAGGTAGCCGGCCAGCGGTGCCAGCAAAACGTAAGGGGCGTACAGCAGACAGGTGTAAAGGGCGTTGGCCACCCCCAGTTGTTGCGCGGTGATCCGACCGGTTTCCTGCTGGTAGGTCAGGGGACCGATGATCAGCCACAGGAAAAAGTTGTCCCCGAACGCTCCCAGGAACTGCCCGGTCAGCAAGAGGTGGTAATCGCGTCGTCGATTCATACCGGGGTGCCCTCCAGATGATCCGCCAGCCGTTGTGCGTTGTTGCTGATCACCGATAAGTCACTGGTCAGTTGGCTCGCCCGGCCCTCCGGTAGGCCGGTCCAGACTTCCTCCGCCAGTTGAAAGAAGGCGGGGCGGATTTGCTCCACCAACCGACGCCCTTGCGGAGTCAGGCTGACTTGCCAGGTGCGGCGATCCGCCGCCGAGGCCTCGCGTTGAACCAAGGTGCGTTGTTCCAGCCGATCAACCAGGCCGGTCACATTCGAGCGGTGCATGATGAGTTGCCGCGACAGGGCGGATTGGGTCAGTGGCGACGCGGTTTCGTACAGAAGGTTCAGCAGGTTGAATTGGCTGGGGCTCAATTCCCAGCGGGCAAAAAACACACGACTGGCATTCCACAGGGTTTCGGCGGTGCGCAGCAATTGCAGCAAAGCCGAATAGTGCGGGCCTGGAACTGGTGGCAAGACGGTGGCAACCATGAGTTAATGTTTATCCCGCTATTGTTTATATGTCAACAATAAATGTCTGCGAAACCTGAGTCAGTGGTAAAACCGGGATCTATACTGCTAATCAATGCGTTACAATCGAATATCCAGAGGATGATCAGCTCAATATCCTTCGCTATGGTTTCTCATCCTCATCCATACCCTTGGTGATCAGGCTTGGTTTTGGGGGCGTTGTGGCCCGCTTCAGCCAACCTAAACCGAAGGCCGCAATCATTAGAACCACGATGCCTGAGTAGAGCAGCCAATTGTTGCCGGGAGGAACCGGCGTGATGGCCAGCGGCAGTGCAGCCGCATTGGTTTTTTCGCGAACCGGATTCGCGGCTGCCACCGGTGAAGTTTTGATGGTCGCGGCGAGGACCGTTGCGGCTTTCGGGGTGACCGCAATGGTGTTTTGTGGGACGACGGCTGGTTTCGCTTCTGGAGGAGGGGTGGCAGGGGCCACTACGGTTGTTGAAACGGTGGCCGGGGAAACCATTGGGTCTGGCGATGGCACCGGTTTGGGGGCCACAATGGGTGTAGGCCGCGTGTCCTCACGCGGCGTCCCGTCTAGCGGTGGCACCGGTTTGGGGACGACAATGGAAGGTGTGCTGGGAGGGGTGGGGATCGGTTTTACCACGGCTGGGGTGGGTGGCGGAGTGGGCGGTTGGGGAGTGGGGATGGCGGTGGGCGGGGGAACCGCGATGGGTGCTGGAGGAGTGACGATGGGGGTTGGTGTTAGCGGTACCGGGGGCGGTGGAGGGGGCATATGGACCACAGCGGTATTGGGCAAGGCGGTGGATTTCTTTTCCCCCACAGCGGGCGCGACTGGCTTGGGAATGGTCTTGGGCGGGGTGGGGACTGGCTTGGTCACCACTTTTTCCGGTGCAGGAGTGACGGGCGGGGCCGGGGGGACGGGTTCGGGTTCCGGCATCTTGGCCACCATCTGGATGGGATGGGGCGGGTCGCAGATACCCACGGCCCAATTCACAAATTTGTGCTGTTCCACCGCCAGGGCGACGACACAGGGGGTTTTGTTGGTGCGCCAGGAGGCAAAGTTCGTGCGCAAAACCGTATTGATTTCCGCTGCGAAAGGAAAAGACACGATTGGCTGGGAACCGTCAAAGACGAGGTAAATGGAGAGATTGGGATTGTTCTGCAAGGCTGCCAGCATGCTTTGCAGGGCCACCGTCAGAACGGATTTCTTTTCGTACTTGTGGCGGAACAGATGGTAGAAAGCCCGGTTGCTGATCGGGCGCGCCTCGGCTGGGTCCCAGGTTTCCGTCGGGAAGCTGGGGATGTCGGTTTTTTCGTTGTAGGTCCAGATGGTGAATCGGTCGCCAGGCTGCATCCGGCCATGCAGGCCATGCTGGATGAGATCCGCCACCGCCAGGCCGATCCTTTCCGCGTTCTGGCTTTGTGCACGGCTGGTTTCCACCACGAACAGGTATTTGTTCGGGGCGGGTGCCACCGGTTCGGCGGCGGAGAGGTGCGAGGTCAGGGTCAGCAGTAACAACCCTGCCAGGCGGAACAAGAGGGATAATGGAGGCTTCATCGTGGGCGATTAAACTGGCGTGTTTCGCGGCGGTTATAGTGCTTGATGTCGTGGTTTACATCGTTGAGTGCCTGCTGGATCATTGAGATGAAATGCAGGCTGGAGGCGGTCATGCCGCCTAGATTGACAACCGTGTCCCGTTCGGCGTGGTCATCCGTCACCACCAGCACCATTCCATGGGGCACCATGCGGTACACCGTGCGCTCGATCAGTTGGTCTGCCGTTTGGCCCTGGCGTGAATAAAGGATTTCGACGGACGCGGTGGACCGGGTGGCACAGGCGCTGGTGTGGCGTCCTGAGCCATCGAAAAACACGGTGATGGGGGTGCCGGTGGCATCGTGGTACTGCGTCAGGTAGTTGACCAGTTGCTCGCGGGCCTCGGCGCAATAGGGGGCCCGGCCCGGGGCCAGTTCGGGCCAGTTGTGCAGCAGGCTGTAACCATCCACGAGAATGCGCACAAACGACATGTGCCGGTACTTTATCCCAGAGTGGGGCGCTTGGCTACACTATCGTTGCCGCAGAAAATGGAAGGTGACGGGAAAACGGGCACAAAAAAGCCGCCTTCAAACGAAGACGGCTTCAGGAGATTGGTGGACCCACTGGCCGCGTCAGCGGCCTTCCATCAAACCACCTGGCAAACCACCTTCCCATTGTTTGGGGGTGTTCCACGGGCGGGACGAGGAATTCTTGGAGTCGCCTTCAACGGTGCCGCACCCGGTTAACATGAACATCATGGTGCCAAGTAACAGCACAGCAACTGCTTTGCCGATAAAACGCGTGATGGGGTGCCGCATGGATCGTCTCCGGCTTAGTGCATGACCTGGTCGCCTTCCACCACATCCTGCAACTTCCAGGTCGGAAGCACGTTGGCGATGCTGCGATCAGCCTCCACTTTTTTCAGCTTCACTTTGGCGATCAGATGGCCCCCACGATTGACGAGCATGACGCCGTTTTGTGCGGCCCCCTGGTTCTCACCAATATCCAGCACGACGAAATCCCACTTCGGATCCACCGCCAGCACTTTGCCCTTCAGGCCGGGAGGCAGCGGGACAATTTGTTCGGAGTCGGATGGGTCGAGCAGTTCCTTAAGACGGGCTTCGGTCTGGACCAGTTTCTTGCGGAAAGTGTCACGTTCCGTCTCGGTGACCTTGATCTTCTCTTCCTGCAATTTCACCTGAACAATCATCGCTCCGATGGCTTCCGGGCTCTTGCCAGTGGAAAGGTAGGCGGAGAGTTCTTGCTGCGCCTTGATCTTTTCAGTCTTGGCCTTGTCCAGATCGGCAGTCAGTTGATCGCCGCGACGACGGGCATCCGCCAAGGAATTGTTGGCTTCACCGAGTGCGGCACGGGTGGCGTCGTGCTCGGATTTTTCCCGTTTCAACTTGGCTTGCTCGTCGGAATAATTCTTCTCGGCCTTCACGGCGCGTGAGGTCTGTTCCTCCTTCATCTTCTTCTCTTTATCGCGGTCCTCCTGCAACGCCAGGATGGCCGGTTTGACCTTCACAATGCCCACCACCGTGGCGGAAATGCCGGCCAGGATGGCAATGATTAAACAAATGCGTACTAACATGATCGTACTCTATTGAGTTGTTACGCGAAGCCTAAACACATACCCAAGGAGTGTCAACGACCGCTTTCGCGCTGCTCCATTTTTTTGGAGTCCGGTGATTACCAGCAATCTGCGGGCCAAACCACGCCCCGCTGATCGCTGTTTCTGCCCTACGGCATCTCCGCCAGCTTCAAGGCCTGTTTCAGGGTGCTTTCCGACCGCTTTTCCAGTTCATTGCTGATGTACCAGTGATAACACCAGATCGGATTATCGGGATTGCGCACCCCGGGATCAATGACAATCAGGGTGCGTTGGAAATCATCCATCAATTGGCGGTTTGAGAGTTTGAAAACATTTCCCAACAACTTGCGGTATAAGTGATTAGCCTCGTTCGTATAGCCCCGGGTTTGCAGCATCACCATGGCTTCCCGCAGGTTGACATGCTGTTCGCGGTTCAGATTGATCTGGCGCAGCACCATGATGCTGCTGAAAACCAGCACTCCGAGGAAGCTCAACAGGTAGATGTATCGCCGTAAAAACGCCATAAGTACTCTGTTCACCGACGTTGGCGGAGGTGGATTCATTCAGTCCGATTTCACCGGAACTTTTTCCAAAGCCACCCAAGGCTCGCCTCCTGCGCATGAATATATTGCGTCTGCCGTCGCCTTGGTAACCTGATTTTTGGGCAGTAATGCGGCACCTTCACTCGATTTGAGCGAGTTCCGCACCAACACTTTGAACACGCATCCGGGCTCCGGCTCGCTGATCCGGGCGGGAGTCTATTCCCGCCGACCTTCCAATTTGATTACCACCGAGCGGCTGAAGGCCGGCAAATTGATCGAGCCGCGATCCGTTTCCGTTGGTGTCCACCCGCCTTTCCAGGGGTTGAAGGTGCGGGCCTTGGCCGTCTTGAATCCTTGCAGTTCTCTTTCCAGATGGATTTTCATGCCGATCACCGTGGCCGGGGCGATGCCTTGCTCCAATTCTGTGCGCCAGTTGTTTTCAGCGTCGCGGCACCAGATAAGACAGGTTTGGCGGCCTTTCAGCACGTAGATGCGCAGGCGTGCGTTGGCGGAGTACACCGGTTGGAATTGCTCCGCCACGGGATCCACACCTTTAATCACCTCCGCAAAGTATCCGAAATGATGCCACAGGTTGTTTTTGGCGACATACTGGTCCCAGTGCCAGATCTGTCCCGCGCCCGCCGCCCCCGCAAAGAACGGGGCGAACAGAACGTCATGCAGTAGCATGCCGGCCTGGTCCTTTTCATAGAGTTTGAAGGGGCCGGCGTGGTTGGGCTCCAC
Organism: uncultured Verrucomicrobiota bacterium; assembly: GCA_903930345.1. GTDB lineage: Bacteria > Verrucomicrobiota > Verrucomicrobiia > Limisphaerales > CAIYYI01 > CAIYYI01. The sequence goes on along the minus strand of CAIYYI010000035.1, from coordinate 5,837 downwards.
CGCTCCACTTTCAGCCAGGATGATCGGTTTGCCAGGCTGGCAGCGGTTCAGTTCCCGGATGGCCTCGGCTGCCAGGATGTCCATGGGGCCATGGCACACCTCCCAGTCTGCTCCGAGATCAAGATACCGATGGACTTGGGCAATGCTATTGCCCGGCAGCAGGCTGTGGCGGCAATAGAGGCTGCGCCGCTGTTCATGGTCGTAGCTGCCCAGGCTCTGCATGGCCATGTTCATGGGAAAGCGACGGTGCAGTTCCTCCAGCATCAACGGGGTCCAACTCATGTAATCCCCCCCTTGAACGGCGTTGATCTCATTCCACAGTTCCCAGCCGAAGATGGAGGGGTTGTTGCCATACCGATGGGCGAACCAGTCCAGCTTCTGCTTGAACCGCTCCCGGCTGGCCGCACCGCCGAAATAGTCCACGATGTTCGTGGCTGTGCCGCCTTGGGAGACGTGGTGGAGCGGCTTGTGCGCCCATTTCTGACGCGGTTCGCCATCCAGGGTGCGAAAGTGTTCCAGGGTCAGTTTGACGCGGATGCCGTATTTGCGGGCCAGTGCCAGCAAGGCGTCAATGCGTTGTGCTTTTGCCGCATCATAAACACCGCTTTTCTCATGTTCCACGTCCCAAAACGGACTGCTCAGCCAGATGCGGGCGTAGTTGCCGCCCTGGGAGGAGAGTTTCTGGAGCCATTCCTCCATGCGTTGCAGGCCCTCCTCCGGACGGGTGTTGGGGGCAATCATGTTCAGGCCCACCGGAATGTAGGGAGAGCCGTCTGTCAGTTCAAGGTAGCGGGGATCGCGGGGGCTGACCCGCACAAACTCATCCGCGTGGGGAATGGCTGCCGTCGCGAGGCTGCCCCCGGCCAGCCAGAGCGCGAATGCCAGCGCATGGAGACGTCCAAGGTGTGTTTGCATGCCGCCATGGTTGCCGGTATGCGTCAAAAAGAAAGTGAAAAAGAAGTGTCCTCCAGGGGAGTTTAAATGGTGGAAACGATAAAGTTAAAGCCTCTAATATGTTAATAGTAAGAACCGACCCCGGGGGTCGGTTCTTACTATTGACTAATGGTGCACGGAACGAAAAGCGCGTCCAGCATGTCGGACAGTTGCCCAGCGCAAGGAAAAAGGCGGACGACTCGGACTGAGCCGTTGGTTACAGGATGTTGGCGGCCAGCTCGGCCAGCTCTGATCGCTCGCCCTTTTGCAGTTCGATGTGTGCCGCGATCGCTTGCTCCCGGAATTTGCTGACAATGAAGTTAAAGCCGTTTGATGCGGAGTCCACGTACGGATTGTCAATCTGGTACGGGTCGCCGGTGAAGATGACCTTGGTGCCGTGGCCCACGCGGGTGATGATGGTTTTCACCTCCAGAGGGGTCAGGTTTTGCGCCTCATCAATCACCATGAACTGGTTGGCGATGCTGCGCCCGCGGATGTAGCTCAGCGCTTCCACCACGATGCTGCCGGAGCGCATCAGGTCGTTGGTGCGGCGGTGCTCATGGCCCATGTTGAGGTCGTTGAGCATTTCCAGGGCGTCATGAATCGGCTGCATCCACGGGTCCAGTTTTTCCTCCAGCGTGCCCGGCAGAAAGCCCAGTTCCTTGCCCATGGAAATGGTGGGACGGGCGACAATCAGGCGCCGGTATTCCCGGTCGAGCACCGTGCGCTTGAGACCGGCGGCCATGGCCATCAGGGTCTTGCCGGTGCCCGCCTTGCCCATCAGCGTCACGAGTTTCACGCGGTCATCCAGCAGGGCGTCCAGGGCGAAATGCTGCTCCCGGTTGCGTGGCTTGATGCCCCACACACCCTCGCGGCAATCCACGATCGGCACCAGTTTGGTGCCCGTGGCATCCACCTTGGCCAGCGTGGTGCGCTTGCTGCCGGTGCCGTCCCCCAGTGTGCAGTATTCGTTGGGGAAATATTTCTTGCCGTCCGGCAATTCCACCTCGCCGTTGACGCGGAAGGCCGTGATCTTTTCCGTTGGCAGAACCACGTCAAACATGCCGGTGTACAAGTCCTGGATCGCCACCCGGTCGGTTTCGTAATCCTCTGCCTGCAGGCCGAGGGCGTCGGCCTTGATGCGCAGATTGATGTCCTTGGTGACCAGGATGGTGGGGATTGCCAAATCCTGCTGGTGAATGCCCAGCGCGGCGGCCACGATCCGGCTGTCCACCGAGCTTTTGCCCGGGAGCGGGTCCCCATTGTGTTTGAAGATTATCCGGAAATGGCCGTGGTTGGGCAGTTTGATCCCTTCGCTTAGCCGCCCCTGGCTGCGAAACGAGTCCAGCAGGCGGGATACGGTGCGGGCGTTCTGGCCCAGTTCGCTGGATTCGCGCTTGAAGTGGTCGATTTCCTCAATGACTTCAATGGGGATCAGGACGTTGTTTTCCTGGAAGCTGAGGATGGAGTTGGGGTCGTGCAGGAGGACGTTGGTGTCGAGGATGTAGTTTTTTTTCACGCGTTCAAAACAACAGGGTTCACGGATGGAAAGTGACCGGCCAACCGGTCTGGCGAGCCTGGCCCGGGTGGGGTGGGTTTCTGGGTGGGTGGGCGGGTCATGGGCGCGTGCGTCTGACCTTTTGCATCCGGTGGTGCCATGCCTGTAAATGGACGTGCGCTTTGGGCAGTGCGTAGTGGCCGGAATAGAGGAAATTGCCCAGCATGCCAAAAAGATCAAAATCGAGGAAGCGCGGTTGCTGGTCCAGCAGGTAGGGCCGCTGGCTCAGCATCTGTTCGTACGGGCTCAGCCGGGCGGCCAATTCCGTGAGCAGCGCCGGCTGTTGCTGCCGCCACAGGTCGATGCACCCCCGGCCGAATTTGCGCTCCTTGTGCCGCAGGAATAACAGGCGGTCGGACTTGGGCACCATCTCCTCGTAATGGATGTCGTTCAGCTTGAATCCCAGGCCTTCGATCTCGCTTTCCATGTGCCGCCAGATCAGGTGCTGCAACCCTGCCCACTGGGGTGGAAACAGCTCCAGGGTGAACTTGGCATCCACATATTTCGCGATCACCTGTGAATCCTCATCGGTCTCAAACACCACCGTTTTTCCATCCCGCAAAATCGGCACCGCGTAGTAGCGCTGCTTGGTCCAGCGCCAGACCAGCGAGCGGTCGTTCACCGGGATGTTGATGACTTTAAACGGAACGTTGGCGTATTCGAGGATGCGTCGCTGGATGATGCAGAATGGGCTCCAGGGGAATTGTACCAGTGTGATCATGATATGTGATTGGGCCACCGCCCACGCATTCGCGTGGCGGAGTGGCCGGGGGGTGAGGACAACAAGGCAGGGTGGCGAATCCCCGACCGGAACCCAACCCTGGTTCGGGTCGCTTTATGCCAAAGATTCTCAGGCATTGAATCCAGCAGGATCACCACCCCCATACTTTCGTCTGCCTGCCCGGTTCTGACAAGGGCAATTGTGTGACAATCTCGGATTGGGAAGGGCAGGAAAAATGCGGGTTGAACGCTCTGCGCCCTCCGTCATGGGCGGTTTATGCGCTGATCCAGGCACTCGCGGACCATCACTTTCAACCGGTCTGGTTCGCATGGTTTGGGCACGAACTGGATGTTCTGTTCAGCCATTTCGTTCTGGTTCAGATCCATGGCGCTGTAGCCTGACGTGATGATGATCTTCAGCCCGGGCCTTTTCTTCAGCAGCAGGGCCGCCAAGTCTTTTCCAGTGAGGCCGCCGGGCATCAGCATGTCGGTGAACAGGAGCTGAATCTCGTTCTGGTGTTGCTCCCATTGTTGCAAAGCCGCCTGGCCATCGGCCGCCTCCAGAACCCGATAACCCTGTCGGCGCAAAAAGCTGCCGGTGACGGCGCGCACGCTGGCTTCATCCTCGACCAGCAGAATGGTCTCCGTGCCGCCGGCCGGTCGGATTGCTTCGGGGGTCGCCGTCGCACTGGGATCGGGATTGGTGGCGCACGGCCAGTAAACCCGGAACGTCGTTCCCTGGCCGGGGGCGCTCTCCACCTCCACCCAGCCGCGATGCTGTTTCACAATGCCATAGACTGTGGCGAGTCCCAGGCCCGTGCCCTTGCCGATACCCTTGGTGGTGAAAAACGGCTCAAAAATGCGCTTGAGCACCGTCGGGTCCATGCCGCATCCGGTGTCGGTGACCTGGAGACAGACAAAGTGGCCGGGGCGCGCATCGGGATGGTGGCTGGCGGAGGTGTCGTGAAGTTCGATGCGCGTGGTGACGAGGGTCAGGTGGCCGCCATTGGGCATGGCGTCACGGGCGTTGACGCACATGTTGATGACCGCCTGTTCCATCATGCCAGGGTCGGCCTCCACCCACAGGGGGGAACGGCTATCCAGGAACCGTATCTCGATATGCTCGCCCAGCAGGCGACGCAACATTTTGATCAGGTTGTCCAGCACCACGTTCACATCCAGCGCCTTCACCTGCATGACCTGCCGCCGGCTGAACAGCAGCAGTTGCCGGGTGAGGCTGGCCGCCCGTTCGCTGTCGCGGGCAAGATCCTGGACGCAGGTTTGCGCATTCGGGCTGAGGTTCGGCTCCTCCCCCAGCAGCTCCAGATTGATCATGGTGGAGGCGAGCAGGTTGTTGTAATCGTGGGCCACGCCTCCCGCCAATTGCCCCACCGCCTCCATTTTCTGCGATTGACGCAGTTGCTCCTCCAATTGCTTGCGCTCACTGATGTCCTGAATGGTGCCAAACATGCAGACGACCCGGTTCGTCTGATCCAGCTCCAGATTGCCCAGTCCCTGTACCCACCGTTCCTGCCGGTCGCAATTCCGCACAATGCGGTATTCCTTGTTGAAGGGCACCTTGGTCTCGATCACGGTTCGCAGGTGCGCCTGCATCATGCCCCGATCATCCGGATGGATGAGCTGCTCCCAACCCGCCACGTCGCGCTGATACTCCGGCCCAATGCCGAAAATCGTGTCCAGCACTTCCGAACTGGTCCACTGGCCCGTGGCTGGGGTGAAGGAGTAATGGCCGATCTGGGCGACCCGCTGGGAGGCCTGCAGGGCTTGTTCGCTTTCCCGCAGCGCCGCCTGGCTCAGATCGCGCTCGCGGCGGCGGTGCTGCATCTGGTGCGCCCCGATGCCCATGGCCAGCAGTCCCAGGAGCCAGAGCATGGCGTGCATGAGCGATTCATTGCGTTGGTGGGGCCGCACGATCACTTCGTAATCGGCCAGCGGCACGGTCACGGCGATGCCACCCCGGATGTCCCCCTCCCGATACCCCTGCTGGGCATGGCAGTTGAGACAGCTTTTGGACGTGACCATCGGGCGCATGAAGCGGAGATAGGACTGTCCGTCGATGCGGGTGACGGTGCTCACCTCCTGGGTTCCGCGGGCAAAGGCCAGCAGGGCGGTGCGCTCCCACCCGTCCGCCGCATTTTCCGGCCGGATGGGGTTGAGGCTGGTGATATGGCCTTGGTACCGGTACAGTTCCCGGCTCAATTCATGCACCTGCCGGGTCATGTACGCCGGATTCATCAGGGTCAGTTTCCGGCCCGAGGGCGTGGTGATGTCCCGCTCGACCACATTTGTGAGATAGGGGTTGGGCGGGTTTTTTTCCGTCACCGGCACATACACCCCGCCATGCAGCGAGGCCCAATGCCGGTAGAGCAGGTCCTTCTCAAAGCTGGAGCGGGCCGCAACCAGAGCCAGGCTTCTCACCGTCTGCTGAATGTGGTTCAGGTTCCAAGCGAGCGAAACTCCCAGGAGCAGCGTCCAACCCACGGCGATCACCCCGATGATCACCGGCAGGGAGACTGGTGGATGAGTGCGGGGCGGCTTTGCTTGGGTGGTCATTGATGTCCGGTTCGCTCCACCCGCGTGTGGCGGCTGTTTTCTCTCCCGCCGT
>CAIYYI010000034.1 GCA_903930345.1 uncultured Verrucomicrobiota bacterium | reverse complement strand
GTGCAGCGGGCCAGGTCCACCACCGGCTGGTTGGAGAAGCCGCCATCCGTGCTTTTCATCGCGATGGCCTCGTACGGGCATTGGCGAATGCAGGCGACACATTCCCGGCCATTTGCCAGCAGGCAGGTGTCCAGATCCACCTTTGCCGGACCGATGACCTGCCGCTGCTTCTGCGCCAGCGATAGCCGGGTAATGGCCCCGCTGGGGCAGACCTGATGGCAGCGGCGACAATCCTTCCGGCAGAAATCCGCATCAAATTGCAGCCGGGGCGCCAGGAATCCAGCCACCCCGCCCGCGCCGAAATCCGGCTGGATGATTTTTGACGGACAGGTCTGGGCACAGTTGCCGCACCGGACGCACACCGCCTTGAACCGGGCCTCGTCCAGCGCGCCCGGCGGCCGCAGGAGGGGACTGGGCGGACTGCCTGCCGCGCGCCAGGCCCCAGCCCCGGCGGCACCCAGGCAGGCGGACAGAAACCAGCGCCGCGCCGGACGAACGGATTGATCGGCAGGGGCTGATCGGACCCGTCCGATTTGCCCAAGCCAGTGGCGGGAGCGCATCAGGAGATCCTGCGTGGCCCCCAGCGGGCAGAGCCGCTGGCACCACAGGCGCGGGAACACCAGGTCCAGGACCAGCAGGGCTGGCAAAGCCAGGCCGCTGGCCAAAGAGGCGATGGCCAGGGGCGCCCGCCACGCGTTGAGGAACCCGTTGAAGATGGCCAGGGGATCCAGCCAGAGAAAAAGCGGCAGCCCGAACACCGCTCCGCCAAGGGTCAGCAGGGCCACCCACGGCCCCAGAGGGGGACAACCCGGCCACCGCCCCGTTGCCCCGGGCCGCAAACGCTGCAACAGCTCCTGCAGGAACCCGGTGGGGCAGGCATGCCGACAAAACCACCTGGGATACATCACCACCAGCAGCAGCACGGGAAGGGCGCAGACCGTCAACAGGCCCACACCCCGCACGGCCCCAGCCGAACACAAGCCGGTGAAGGGGCTTAGGGCCGGCAGGATCACAGCCAGGGAGGAATCCGTCCGCCCCGGCCAAGCCAACAGCCCGGCGGTGATCAGCACAAACCAGCGTCCAGCGGTGCGGAGGAATCCGCGCCGGCGGGTGGCCTGGTCTGGGTTCTCCATGATCGCCGCTGGGGAATCAGCCCAGATACGCGCCCTGTTCAAGCAGCTTCTTCTGCAGCTTGTCCATCGCCAGGTCGCGCGGGCGGCACTTGTTCTGCACGGATAGGGCGGCGGCGGTGCCCGCCGCGTGGCCGGTGGTGAGGCAGGAGGCGATCAGGCGCATGTCCTCGATCAGGGCCTCATCCACGCAGACGCAACGGCCGGCGGCCAGCAGGTTGTCCAGCTTCTTGGGCACCATCACGCCGTAAGGGATCGGCCACCCGCGATGCTGGGCATTCTGCGCCCCGCCCACGGCGATGGTGTCCGGGAATTTCATGCCTTCGCGGGCCTCGGCATAGGTGAGCTGGTGGGTGCCGGCCAGCAGCCGGGAGATCCGCACGCCGATCTGCGGGGCGGTCTGGAGGAGAAACAGTTTCTCGCCACCAGGCGTCTGGCGCATCTGCTGGACCCGCTTCCAGATGCTGCGGCGATGCTCCATCTCCAGCCGGGTCAGCTCGCCAATGTCGAGGCAGTTGGTGCTGGGGCCGCGCAGGTTCACCCATTTCACGCTGGAAAGCGGCTCGATCGAACCCAGTGATTTGATCCCGCCCTCCTTGAGTTTGGCCGGGTCGGTGCGGTCCACATTGCCCAGGCGGTGCACCATGCCAATGGCGTGGAGCCGCAGCTCGTGCTCCGCGCCCGCCGCCGCAAAGACGTCCCCATCTCCGGTGGCATCCACCACGACCTTGGCCAGGATGGCCTGCCGCCCGGCCTTGCTTTCGAAAACCACGCCGCGAATCAGGGGGCCACTCATCACCACATCCGCCACCCAGCAATGAAGGAACACTTTCACGCCAGCCTCGCGGATCATTTCATCCATCATGTACTTGGTGGCCTCGGGATCGGAGGTGGGGTTGAACTTGCCCGGGTTCTGGTTCACCACGGCCCCGTCGAACTTGGTCAGCCGTTCCAGCAATTCATCCCCCACCCCGCGCAGCACCTTGACCAACGACCCGTTCTCTTTCGCGTGGGAGCTGATGACCAGGAGCACCAGGCCGCCGGTCCATTGCCCGCCGAAATAGCCGTAGCGTTCCACCAGCGTGGTTTTGGCCCCGGTGCGGGCGGCGGCAATGGCGGCGGCGAATCCGGCGGGTCCGCCCCCCACCACCAGCACATCCGTCTCATTCGTGACGGTCAGCGGGCGTTCCGGCTGGATCACCCGGCCACCCACGAGCCTGGCCGGATACCGGGGCGCCTGCTTTGCGGAAACCAGTTTCCCCTCCGGGACGGCCGGATTTTTTGGCGCGGCGCCGATCTCATCGGCCATGGTGCGGCGGGCAAAAGCCGTGCCCAGGCCGGCGGCGGAGAGAAGCTTCAGCAGACTTCTGCGGTTCATCGTGGTGCTCATGGGTGGATACCATTCCGCGATTCCGAATCTGCGTCAATGCTTTTGCTCCCGCCCGGCGGCCAGAGTGTCCCGCACATGAAAAAAGGGACGGTCCCGTGGGGAACCGTCCCTGGCTTTGACAAAGTCAAAGTTCGGTCAGAACTTGGCCGTTGGCATGGCGGTCCAGGCGCCCTTCTTCTTGCTGCTCTTGACGCAGGTCTCGATGAAGGCGATCCCTTTCCAGCCGTCTTCCACGCTGGCGTACTTGCTGCCGTCGCTGTTGAACTTCTCGCCGGCCTTCCACTTGCGGACATCGACCTCGAAGCAGCGGTGCAGGCGGGCGAAGGCATCGTGGAACGCCTCGGGGTGGCCGCTCGGGATGGTCGGCTCGGCCATGAGGTCGGCCGGCATGTCCTTGGGCATGAAACCGTCGCCCGGGGTCACCGCGCCGCGCCAATAGACGCGATCCGGCTGGTTCGGCAGCAGGATGGTGATACTCTCCGGGGTTTCCTGCTTCCAGACCAGGGTGCCCTTGGTGCCGGCGATGACGATGCCGAGATCGTTCTTGTGGCCGATGCAGATCTGGGAGGCGCGCACGAGGGCCTTGCCGCCGTTGCTCAGACCGCAGTAGATGGTAAAGTGGTCATCCAGCATGCGGCCTTCCACAAAGGTTTCCATCTGGGCGGAGACCTTGGTGACATCCAGGCCGGTCACGTAGCGGAGCTGCATGAGGGCATGTGTGCCGATATCGCCGCCGCAGCCGGAACCACCCGCGCGCTTGGGATCGACGCGCCAGGAGGCCTGCTGCTGCCCGGTGGCTTCCAGTTTGGTGGCCAGCCAGCCCTGAATGTAGTAGCTGTCCACCCAGCGGACGTCGCCGAGCAGGCCGCTTTGGACGATATAGCGGGAGAGCCGGCTGGTCCAGTGGCCCAGGTAGGTGTGCGCCACGCCAAACGGCACATTCAGCTTGCGCGAGGCCTTCACCAACTCGTTGGCCTCCTTGAGGTTCAGGCACAACGGCTTCTCGCAGAACACCGCGATACCCGCCTTCATCGCCTTCATCGCCGGGTCAAAGTGGACAAAGTTCGGGGTGACGATGAGGATGTAGTCCAGCTTCTGATCCTCGGGCAGCGTGGCGTTGGCCGCGATCATTTCGTCATAGGAACCGTAGCCCTTGATGGGGTACGGCCACTTGGCGGCTTCTTCCAGGGCAATCTTGGGATCCGGGAACAGTGCGCCGGCCACGACACGGCGGGTGCCGTCAAAGTGAATGGCTTTCTGATGGGGATGGACGATGAACGCGCCCTTGCCGCCACCAACCAAACCGACATTAAGAGGTCTCTGTGACATAGGCTAATTTTGGTGTGTGTTAAGTTTCTGTTTTCTGCATATCCAGGCAAAACCTGATCGGGGCTTCGCACAGTGACTTATCCGCCCGAGCCTAATCCAAGACCCTTGCGGTTCAAGCCTTTTGTGATGATTGCCGAGGAATTTTTCGTGCGATATCCGCGTCCATGCTGCTACACTGGCGCGCAGCCGTCATGAAACCAACCCTATTGCTTCTCCTGGGCCTGGCCCTTGCCAGCCCTGGCTTCCACCCGGCCCGGGCGGCGGATACCCCACCCACGGGCCTGAGCGCGCAGGGGGATACCCTTCTGCTGCAAGGCCGGCCCTTCCGGGGGGTGGGCGTCAATTACTTCGATCTGTTTTCCCGCCGGCTCAGGCAGCCCCCGGATGACACCTCCCTGGCGGGATTGCGGGAACTGGGCCAGGCGAAAGTCCCCTTTGTCCGCTTCATGGCCTGCGGTTTTTGGCCGGTGGATAACGCCCTGTACCGCACCAACCCGGCCATCTGGTTCAAGACGATGGACGAAGTGGTGCAAACGGCGGAAGCCTCCGGCGTGGGGCTGATCCCCTCCCTCTTTTGGCACCTCTCCACGGTGGTCGATCTGATGGGTGAACCGGTGGGCCAGCTCGGCAACCCGCAAAGCCGCAGCCGCACCTTCATCCGGCAGTACACGAAGGAGATGGTGACCCGCTACCGGAACTCGCCCGCCATCTGGGGCTGGGAGCTGGGCAATGAGTACAACCTGGCGGCGGACCTGCCCAACGCCGCCCAGCACCGGCCGCCCTTGTGGCCCAAGCTCGGAACCGCCACCAACCGCACGGAGCTGGATGATTTCACCAGCGCCATGATGACCTCCCTGCTGGCGGACTTTGCGGCGGTGGTGCGGCAGCACGATCCCCACCGGATCATCGTTTCCGGCAACGCCATCCCCCGGTCCACCGCGTGGCACAACACCCGGGAACACTCCTGGAAACAGGATACGCTGGAGCAATACGCCGAGGTGCTGCTGCGGGACAACCCGGCACCGTTGGACACCCTCTGCATCCATCTCTATCCCGAGCGGAAAGGGAATTACCCGGCGGCGGCCGGCACCCTGGCGGACGTGATCGCGCGCACGCAGAAGATCGCCCGGCAGGCCCGCCGACCGCTGTTCATCGGCGAGTTCGGGGTGGGCGCCAGCACGCCGACGGACACCGCCACCCGGCATCTGGACGAAATGCTGGCGGCCATTGAACGCGAGCGGGTGCCCCTGGCCGCCCTGTGGGTGTACGACTTCAAAAACCAGGACCAGGACTGGAATGTCACCTTTCGCAATCCGCGCGCCTGGATGCTGGAACGACTGCGACAAACCAACCAACGGCTCCAAACCAAAACCACCCCATGAAAACCAACTTTCGCCTGGGAACCCTGGCCAGCCTCTGGCTGGTGACCGTCTGCCTGCCCGCCGCCCCCCTGCCCGACCGCTGGGTCTGGACCTTCGGCTGGAATCTGAACCAGGACGCCGACGTGGAGGAGATCAGCCGGATGTTCGAGACCGCCGGAAAGCACGGTTTGAACGGTGCGGTGATCTCCTTCGGCCTGGACTCCCTGTGCAAGAAGACCCCCGATTTCTTCCGCCGCCTGGAGGCCGTGAAACAGGCCGGCGAGCGCAATCATCTGGAGCTGATCCCCTCCCTGTTTTCCATCGGCTACGGCGGCGGGTACCTGACCCACAACCGGCAACTGGCCGAAGGCCTGCCGGTTTCCAACGCCGCCTTTGTGGTGCGCGGGCCGGAGGCGCGCTTTGTGCCGGATGCCACCACCCGGCTGGTGAACGGCGGGTTTGAGACTTACACCGGCCAGCGATTCAAGGGCTACGGGTTCCATGATCAACCCGGGGAGATCAGTTTTGTCGATACCAACATGTTCCACTCCGGCCGGGCGGCGATCCGTATGGAGAACTTCGGCCTCAATCCGCACGGCCATGGGCGTGTCTCCCAGGAGGTGACGGTGATCCCGCACCGCTGTTACCGCGTCAGTTTGTGGGTGAAAACCGAAGGCCTCGCCCCCCTCAACGCCTTTCGCGTCACCTGCCTGACCGACCGGCAGGAGCTGGCCCCGCGCACTTTCGATCTCTCCGCCACCATGGATTGGCGCCAGCTCACCTTCATCTTCAACAGCGGCGACCATGCCAAAGTGCGGCTTTACGCGGGGCTGTGGGAGGGCCGGCAGGGGCGCGTTTGGATTGATGACTGGTCTGTGGAGGAGATCGGCCCCCTCAATGTGCTGCACCGCCCGGGCACCCCGGTGACCGTGCAGGCGGAGGATGGCATCCGGTACGAGGAGGGGCGGGACTACGCCCCGCTGGTGGACAAAGACTTTTCCCTGTGGAGGACGGACCGCCCGGCCCCGGTGCTGAAACTGCCGCCCGGCACCCGTCTGCGCGAAGGCCAGACGGTGCGCGTGAGCTGGTATCATCCGCAGGTCATCCATGACTCCCAGGTGACCGTCTGCATGGCGGAGCCCGAGCTGGCCGGCATAGAGGATCACGAGGCCCTCCTGCTGGCGCAGCACCTCAAGCCCCGCAGCATCCTGCTGAACCTGGACGAGGTGCGCATGGGCGGCACCTGCCAGGCCTGCGCCGGGCGCGACATGGCGCGCCTGATGGGCGAAACCGTGGCCCGCCAAAGCGCCACCCTGCGGCGCCACAGCCCGGGCGCGCGGATTTATGTGTGGTCGGACATGTTTGATCCGAACCACAACGCCCGTCCGAATTATTACCTGGTGAAAGGGGATTACACCGGCTCCTGGAAACACCTGCCCAAGGACACCGTGGTGGCCATCTGGGGCGGCGGCCCGAGGGAGAAAAGCGTGCGGTTCTTCGCCGGGGAAGGCTTCCCCATGCTGCTCGCCTGCTACTACGATGCGGACGACCTGAAGGACGTGCGCGGCTGGCTGGACCTGGCCCGCGCCACCCCGGGGGCGCGTGGCCTGATGTACACCCCCTGGCAGAAGAAATACGGCCTGCTCGGCGCCTTCGGCGACCTGCTCACCCCGCCCGCTGGCGGGAAGTAGCACCCCGCCCGGGAAACTCACCGGCTGAACTTCTTCGAGATATCTGTTTCAACGTGTGGGCGCGGCAGTGGCCGAGTACTGAACCTTGATGACTTCCGCCCCAATCAGTGGGTATTGGTGCACGTACCTTGCCTCCTGTCGCAGAGTTGCAATAAGGCGCGCATCCACCGGCAACCCATGAGCACGCACGAACAGCACGCGCGCCCCTGGAGACCAGGGGCGTCTGGCTTGCAGTGCCTCGTAGCTCGGAAGGTTGTTGGCGATCCACCAATAAGGCACCCCGTTCTTCTTCGCGGGTGGGAAATAGTACAGCCAAAGCTGGTCCACCCATGATTGGGATGCGGGATCGGAGGCGATGAGGTCGCCTGCCGAATGCTGGCTTGTTGTTTCACGGACGAACACCACGGCGGTCACATCGGACGAGAGGTTGTGCGCCAGAGTGGACGCCTCGCGCCATTGTTCCTTGCTGGGATACCAAAATCCTGGTGCCCGAGCAGCCAGCCCACCCCCCATGAACAGCACCAGCCATACTGCGGCCCAGGAAGGAGCCAGCACGCGCGTCAGAAGGAGGGTGGCTGCCAGATAAACCCCGGGCAAAATGACAATCAGGTACCGCTCTTGGATGACCTCCCGGCGAAAGGAGGCCAGAAACAAAACCCCCATGACAATGCAAAGCACAAACGCCACCCCATGAAGGGCGTTCCGCTGCGGTTTGTTTTCTGCATTAGTGAGGGTGACCGCCAGGGCGGAAGGCCAGATCAGAAGCAGGAAAACGCCCGCATCATGGCCGCCAAAAACCATGCGGATGTAGTTCCAGGTTGAATGGACAAAAGGGGTTTTAAACGGCTGAGAGACGCTCGTCATGCTGGTCCCGGCCATTTGTTGCTGGGCAATGGCCCAAACCACCACCGGGAGCAATGCCAGGGTGGCCCAGCCGGCCCAGACCATTGTCTTTCGTAATGATCGGTGATCCTGCCACATGAGGCTCAAATAAAACGCCCCCGTCAGGAGAGCGCCGAAATAATGGGTGAGCGCGGCTAGGGCACAGACCACGCAGAGCCCCAGGCGGTGACAGAGACGGACGCTGACTGGTTGCAGGTACAGCCGCAGCCAGCCGAACCAGGCCAGCACGCACCAAAACAGAAGCAGACTGTAGCACCGCGCCTCGCGGGCAAAGAAAATGGCGGCTTCAGAAAGCGAAAAAATGAGCAACAGCAGTTTTGCGGTGCTGGCATTGAAATCACGGCGGGCTTGGAATGCCACCAGACCCAGCGTGGCCAGAGAAAAGAGCATGCTCAGGGAGCGGGCGGCGGTTTCGTGATGGCCCACCATTTTCATCCACATCCAATGCAGGACCGGAAACAAGGGGGGCATGGCCGGTTCCGTCAGGACGAACTGCCGGAATAAGCCATCGAAATTGGAGAAGGCACTGGCTGACACAGCGGAGATGAGTTCATCCACCCAATAACTCTGGGCTTCCAATCCCACCACACGGGCCAGAATGCCTAAAACCAGGGCAAGCCCCAGGCAGATGTTTAACAGGGCGTTGGAAGTCACGGACAAAAGGGCCTTTGCAACCCACGATCGCGCGCACTGCCGCCAAGCTTGCAGGACCGGCATCCCACACACGGCACCAGCCATCCGGCCCAGTCTTCCTGCCTGCCACCAAAGGCCGCCAACGCTGAGGCCACCGGTGAGCAGGGCGAAAAACTTGACCCAGCTAAACAGCCCAAACACCACGGGATGCTGGCTGCGCAGGGAGGCATGGACCATAAGCTGCGCCGCGAGGAAAATGGCCGCCGCACGAACGGTGGCGGTGATGAGCAAAGAGGCGCTAAGCTTGGCTGGCTCAATCATGTGCGGACAAGTTCTAAGGGAGCACTTGGGGGAAAGCGATCAAAAACACCTGCGGACGGTGTAGCTGAGGTGCTGTCTATCGCAGGTGCAGCCCCAGTGGCAGAGTGTCGCCCAGGACGCGGGCTTCCTCCTCGGCTTCCAGGGTGGTGCTTTCCCGGACCAGGGTCAGCCAGCGATCGGGCACCCTGGCAGCCGCCAGTGCCTGCACGGTTTGTTCCCGCAAATCCTCCGGAAGATCGCGCAGGCGATCCCCGGTGCGCCGGGCCAGTTGCACTGCGGCAAAGGGGGTGCCCTCCACGCGTTGAAGGTTTTCCAGCAGCAGCTTCAGCCAGTCTCCGGCCGGTTCCGGCGGAACCGTTTTGTGGCTGCTGCCATACAGCGGGGCGCGCGCGCCCAGCCGGCCCAGCGACCACGCCCAGACACTGCCGGTGGTACCGGACAGACTCAGCCGCTCCGCGATCCACCCGCCCAGCTCCAGCTTGCTGGACACCTCCAACTGCTCCAGGGCGGCGGCGGTGCGCACCATTTCATCCAGGCCCTCCGGTTGCACGCCCCGGGGGCGGGGAATCTCTTTGGCAGGCTCGGGCGGCACCCGACGGGCCAGGTGCGGTCGCAATCCCTCCCAGATCTGCCGTTGCCGGGACTCCTCCAGGCCGCCCGCCACCCGCCGCCACAAGATCCAAAACTCGTTCCACACCGGTGCGCCCTGGTGAAAGTGGACGCCCTCGCTGAAGAGCTTGAAGGTCTGCTCCGCCCGCCATTCATCCAGCGGATACCCGAAGCCGGGACGCAGGCAATAGCCGGCCAGTTGATAGAACACGCGCTCGTGATCGGCGGTGCGGCGGCGGCGTCCCGCCCCGGCAAAGAGCGCGCCCCACAGTTCGCGCAACAACGGCACCCGCCATTGCTCGCGCGGGCCAAGGATTTTCTCCAAGTGATGCCCCAGATGCTTGGCCGCCCGGGCATCCTGGGGGGAGCCTTTGGGACCAAAGACCGCGTCAATGGCGGCGCGGGCCTCGGGGAACCGCGCGGGCATGGATTCCGTGATCGGCACCGGTCCGGCGGCGCGGGGATGGGCGGCTCCGGCCTGGCTGGCGCGCAGGTCAAACTCCAATCGCCAGCGTTCACCGGTGTGATCGGCCACGCAGCACAGTTCCAACGTGCCCAATTCGGTGAGGGTGGATTCCAAGTGGACCGGAACTCCGGCGGCGGCCGCGCCCGCGCTCTTGAGGAGGGTGTGCAGGGGCGGCAATGAGGTCAGCTCATCGGTGATGGGCACCAGGTCGCCCGGGCGGTCCGGCCGGTCGGCGGCCGTGGAGAGCAGCGGAAACTGCACGGGCCGACCCAGGGTGAGGTGAAAGCTGCGGTGGGTGAGTCTGACCAGCGTGCCTTCCTCCTGGCCGCGCGACACCACGCAGACGGCGCCGGGGGTCTCATCCTTGCGCGAGCCCGCCAACCCCAGGTAGAGCGCATGGGCGGAGCCGCCGCCGATTTTTTGCGCCAGGCCGTGGCGGGCCAGCCCGTAATAGGCTGCCCCCCGGGCCACCGCGCGTTCCAGCGAGGTGTGCGGAAGCAGCGATATGGGGGGGGCGTCCGGCCACCAGGCGGAGACCGCCTCCACCAGACGCGCGGCCAGTTGTGGCGAGTTGAACACGCCACCGTTGAGCAGAATGGCGTCAGGCCGGGGCAGGACTCCCGGGTGATCGGCCGCCGGTTCGCCGCGCGCGGCCCAGCCCGCCGCCGCATGCTGGCGCAGGAAGGCCGCCAGGTGCCGCGTGATGGCGGGATCCTGCGCGTAGGGCAGGCCCAGCTCCTGCAGCGCCACCCGCACGGACCGGCGCGGGGTTTCGCCGGCCGGGGTGCAAGGGAAAAAACCGTCCACAATCAGCCGCTCCACCTCCGCGCGGGGCAGCCGGGCGGAAAGCGTGCCGCCGAGCAACCGGCTGCCTTCAGCCACCACGGAGAGATGGTGATGCTCGGGCGGGGCGGTTCCCAGCAGCGCCTCCTTGGCGCCGCGCGTGGCCTGCACCAGTTGCGTCCATTGGATGGCGCTCAGCCTGCGGCCGCCCGCCAGGAATTGCTCCTCCACATGGCGGGCCAGGGCGGTGTCCATGTTGTCGCCGCCCAGCATCAGGTGGTCGCCCACGGCGATGCGGCGCAATACGGGTCCGGCGGGATCCGGCCCCACCTGGATGAGGGTGAAATCCGTCGTGCCGCCGCCCACATCCACCACCAGCACCAGGCGGCAGTCCGCCAGGATCCGGCCCAGCTCATGGCGGTGCTGGGCCAGAAAATCGTAGAAGGCGGCCTGCGGCTCCTCCACCAGCGTGAATTTTTTCAAACCCGCCAACTGGGCGGCGGTGACGGTGAGGGCACGGGCGGCCTCGTCAAAGGAGGCGGGCACGGTGATCACCACCTCCTGCGCCGCCAGGGGCTGGCCGGGATGCTCATGGTCCCAGGCGGCGGCCAGATGCCGCAGCAATTCGGCGGAGGCGGCGACCGGGGAAATCTTGCGCACGTCCGGCGGGGCACCCCAGGGCAGGATGGCGGCCGTGCGGTCCACGCCGGGGTGGCAGAGCCAGCTTTTGGCCGAGGCCACCAGCCGGCCGGGCACCCGCGCCCCCTGCCAGCGGGCGAATTCGCCCGTGACCAGGGAGGGGGTGGCATCCCACGGCAGCGCCACGGAGCCACCAGCCAGCTCGTGCTCGCCCGGCAGGTAATGACACGAGGGAAGCAATTCGCGCCGGGCTGCCTCACCCGCGCGAACCGCCTGGATCACGGAAAAATCCCGCACGACGGCGTCCGGCCCCTGTGCCGGGTCGGCGTGGGCCAGGGCACAATGCGTGGTGCCGAGATCAATGCCGATAATCAGCGGGGTGCTCATGCCAGAGGGGTTGCGGTGCGGCCTCAGTCCCGCAGGCGCACGTTCAGCTCCAGTTTCCAGCGCCCGGAGCCATCCTGCTCCAGGCAGTGCAATTCCAGGGTGCCGATTTCGGTCACCACAGCCTGCAGGTTCACCGGGATGAGCTGCCCGGCACGGCGGGCCTCGGCGGGCAGAGTGGTTTCGATGGGGGCCACCTCCTCCAATTCCTCATGGGAGACGGCATCCTCCAGTTGGTCGCCCACGTGGTCGTTGCGGCGCACCGAGCTGGCAAAAAACCGGAACCGGGTGGGCTCGCCCACGACCAGGCCGAACTCCTGGGGCGGGATGGTGGCCCGGGTGCCTTCCTCCATGCCAAAAGGGGCCACGCAGAGCGCCTTGATGGGCGGCTCAAAACCGGGCACGGCCGGCATGGCGGTCTCCACTCCCACATAATAGGCGCGGGCGGTGCCGCCGCGAATCCTCAGCCCATGGCCCTGGCGCACCCAGCCATAGTAGGCCGCGCCGCGCGCCACGGCCAGGTCCAGCTCCGCGCCTTCCAGCTCCTTGACCGGCGGGGCGGCCTCGGCGGCCAGCCATTGGTTGAGAACCTCCAGCACGCGCTGCTTGAGCAGGCCGGCCTTGAACACGCCGCCGTTGAACAGGATGGCGGTGGGTTGCACAAACGTTCCCCCGCCCGCCTGGATGGGGGCGTACGGCTGCCCGGCTAGGGCCTGCGCCTGGCGGGTCAGAAACGCCGCCAGGTGGCGCGTGACTCCGGCGTCCTGCGCGTACGGCAGCGCCATCTGGGTCAGGCCGGTGCGGCGGGCGGTCTGCGGCAGCTCGGTCACCGGCACCTGCGGGAAAAAGCCGTCGGTCAGCACCCGCGTCAGCTCCTCGCGGGTCAGTTCGGCGCGGATGATGCCGCCCAGCAGGGAGGAGCCGCGGCCCGGAATGGCGAGCGCCGCCTGCGGGAGCTGCGGATTGGCGAAAAGCTGCTCCTTGGCAGAGCGGCAGGCATGGATGAGGGCGGTGAACTGCCAGGCGTCCAGTTTTTTGCCCTGCGCGGCGAGGCGCTGATTCACGGTGTGGGCCAGCGTGAGATCCATGTTGTCGCCGCCCAGCAGGATGTGGTCGCCCACCGCCACGCGGGTCAATTGCACATCGCCGCCCTGGTCGGTGACGGTGATCAGGGAGAAATCGCAGGTGCCGCCGCCCACGTCCACCACCAGGATCACCTCACCGGGTTTCACCTGTTTGCGAAACTGTTCACCCATCGCCTCGCACCAGGCGTAAAAGGCGGCCTGCGGCTCCTCCAGCAGGGTGATTTGCGGGAACCCGGCCTGCTGCGCGGCCCTGAGGGTCAACTCGCGCGCGGCGGCATCGAAGGAGGCGGGCACCGTCAGCACGACCTCCTGCTGCGCGACCGGGGCGTCGGGGTGGGCGTGCTCCCACGCGGCGCGCAGGTGACGCAGCAAACGGGCGGAGACTTCCAGAGGGGAGACGCGGGCAACCTCGGCCGGGGCCTGCCAGGGCAGGATGGGGGCCTGGCGATCCACGCCGGGATGGCAGAGCCAGCTCTTGGCGGAGGACACCAGCCGCGTGGGCACCTTGGCCCCGTGACTGCGGGCAAATTCACCAATGACCTCGCCGGCCGGATCAGTTTCCCACGGCAGGGCCAGGCTGCCCGCCGTGAACTCCTGAGGGCTGGCCAGGTAGAGGAACGAGGGCAGCAGGAAGCGCTGCTCCTCCGTGCCGGGGGCGGTGACCTGCGGCAGCGCGAGCATCGCCTGCTCCCGGCCCCGGCCTTGTTCCGCCGCCAGCTCAAAAAATGACACCGCCGAATTCGTGGTGCCCAGATCAATGCCGATGCAATACTTCGCCATGGTTAACTCCTGTGCGTGAGCCCGCTCAGCCCAACTCCACCTCGGCGGGTGCCAGCACCCGTGCGTCCAAGGACTCCGCCACCTGCGGTAACCGGATTTCCGTGGCCACCCAGCCGTGGTGCTTCAGCGCGCCCCGGAAGGGTGGCTGTCCCGCCACATTGCCGGTCAGGCGGATGCGCTGGGCATCAAAGCCGATCGGCACGGTCACGGTGTCCCCCTCTGATTGAGCCAGCACCGGGGCCAGGGTCAGAGATTGGCGCAGGACCTTGCGGCAGCCCTCGTGCACCACGCGGGCGGCGGCACCCACGTCGGCATCCGGGAAGGAGGCGACATCCTCCTGAAGGAAATCAATCAGACGCCCCTCCCGCTGCAACAGGGCGAGCATTTGCAGGCCGGCGGCGTGGGTCTTTTCCGGGGGCGGCGCCACCGGGCGTGGGGCGGGTGCCGGGGCAGGCGGGGCGGGCGCGGGACCGGCCGCCAGCAACGCCGCCGCCTGCCGGGCAAAAGCCGGCGAGGAGAGGGCACGCAGGGCGCAGGAGATGCCGGTGCCCAGGCGCGCAAAAAACGACAGATCTTTAAGGTTCTCGTTTGCCATAAACAACCCCTCCAAGATGAGCCATCCACGGCAAAGGTCAAACGGTAAAGCCGGAACCCCATCGCGGCGACCAAAGGGGTGCATTCGCCATATTTCACCGAATATTAAGCAAGCAAAATGGGTTTGTTTGACTTTGATCAAGGAAGTCCGGACCGGACGGATTTATCAGAACATCATGTTCGCATGCTTTCAACCCTTGGGGAGATTCTGTCTCCTCTGGATTTCCGCGCTGGCCGTGGGAACGGGATGGGTGTGGCCTCTGGCGGCCCAGTCACCGGTGCTCCCGGCCACGAACCAGACCGCTGCCGCCGAAGAGCGGGATCTGGCGGCAGCCCAGTTCCTGACGCGGTGCGCGGGCTGCCACAGCCTGGAGGGGCGGAAGCTCAATGGCCCTGAGCTGTCCCATGTCGGAGCCTGGGCGGATGATCAACTGCGGCTCGCGATCCGGCGGATGGAGAAAAATGTCGGCCCGATGCAGGAGCCCGAGGTGACGCAGTTGGCGGACCTGCTGCGCAACTCCCGGGTGCGGGAGCGCCTGCGGGCGGAGGAGGCGCGGATGGCCGCCTTGTTTGCGGCCAAGATGGAGCCGCCGAACGCGGCGGTGGGCCGCCTGCTGTTCAGCGGCAAACAGCCTCTGCAAAACGGGGGGCTGGCCTGTGTGGCCTGCCACGTGGCGGACGGGGACGGCGGCAACCTGGGGCCGGCCCTGAACGGCAGCTTCGCCAAAATGGGGGAAATGCCCCTGATTTCGGCCATTGAAAAAGCCGGTTTTAAAATCATGGAGCCGCATTACCGGCGGCATCCCATCAACCGGCAGGAGGCCATGCACCTGGCCAGATACCTGGCCACGCTGAACCCCAACCAGGCCCTCCCGGCGGGCGCGCCCATCGGCACGCTCGGGGCCGGCTCCGCGCTTGCGTTCGCGATCGGGCTGGTTTTTTACCAGCGCAGCCAGCGCAAGGGGCGGCGGCGCGACATCCGTCTGCAACGCAGGAGAAACTAATATGAGCTGGATCCAGGACATTTTCGCCCCCGAGGAACGCACGTGGGAATCGTTTTACCGGACCCGCTGGGCATACGACAAAAAAGTGCGCAGCACGCACGGGGTCAATTGCACCGGCTCGTGCAGTTGGGAGATTTACGTCAAGAACGGGATCGTCGTGTGGGAGCTTCAGGCGCTGGACTACCCGATCATCGACAAGGCCATTCCACCCTATGAGCCCCGGGGCTGCCAGCGCGGCATCTCCTATTCCTGGTACATCTACAGCCCCATCCGGGTGAAGTACCCCTACGTGCGGGGCGTGCTGCTCGACCTGTGGCGCAAGGCGCGCAAAAAGAATCCGGACGACCCGGTGGCCGCATGGCGCGGGATCATGGCCGATCCAGAGTCGCGCCGCAAAATCCAGCAGGCGCGCGGCAAGGGCGGTTTCCGCCGCTGCACCTGGCCCGAGGTGAATGAGATCATGGCGGCCGCCAACATCCACACCATCCAGCGTCATGGCCCGGACCGGATCGTCGGATTCTCACCCATTCCCGCGATGTCGATGATCAGCTACGCCGCCGGGGCGCGGTTTTGCCAGCTCATGGGCGGGGTCTCTCTGTCGTTCTATGACTGGTACTGCGACCTGCCGCCCGCCTCCCCGGAGGTCTGGGGCGAGCAGACCGACGTGGCGGAGAGCGCGGATTGGTACCACAGCAAATTCATCGCCGCCGTCGGCTCCAACGTGCTGATGACCCGCACCCCGGACGCCCACTTCCTTGTCGAGGCGCGGCATGCCGGCACCAAGGTGGTGGTGTTCGCACCCGATTTCAACCAGACCGCCAAGGTGGCGGACGAGTGGGTGCCGCTGCACCAGGGGTCCGATGCCGCCTTCTGGATGGCGGTGGGCCAGGTCATCCTGAAGGAGAATTTCGCGGAGCGCACCGTGCCCGCCTTTGCGGATTACCTGAAGCAGTACAGCGACGCCGGTTTTCTGGTGACCTTGGACCCGCAGGCCAACCAAAACTACCGGGCCGGCAAATTGCTGCGCGCCAGCCACCTTCCCGCCACCAGCGGCCAGGAGAACGCGGACTGGAAATTCTTCGTGGTGGACGAGCCCACCAACGAGCTGCGGATGCCCCAGGGAACGGTGGGCCATCGCTGGCAGAAGAAAAAGGGGGAGTGGAATCTCAAGCTGGAGGATGCCGAAGGCCGGCCCATCCGTCCGCTGCTGGAACTCAAGGGGCGCGAGGATGGGACCGTACCGGTGGAGGTGACTGATTTTTCGGACGGCACCAACCAGCGGGTCATCGTCCGCCACGTGCCCGTTCGTAGGGTGGAGACGGTGGCGGGTCCGGTCTATGTGACCACCGCCATGGAATTGTACTTCGCCCAATATGGCATCGACCGGGGTTTCCCGGGCGAATGGCCCAAGGGCTACGAGGATGACTCCCAGCCGTTCACCCCGGCCTGGCAGGAGCGTTTCACCGGGGTCAAGGCCGCGGTGGCGATCAACTTTGCCCGCGAATGGGCGCGCACGGCCGAGCACACCGGCGGCAAGTGCAGCGTGATCATCGGGGCGGGCGTGAACCACTGGTACCACAACAACCTCATTTACCGCTCGGTCATCAACGTCCTGATGTTCTGCGGCTGCATTGGCAAGAGCGGGGGCGGCCTCAACCATTACGTGGGCCAGGAAAAGCTGGTGCCGCAGGCCTCCTGGGCGCCGATCGCCTTCGGCGGCGACTGGGCCGGGCCGCCGCGCCAGCAGAACGCGCCCTCGTTCCATTACATGCATTCGGACCAATGGCGTTACGACCGCAACTTCAGTGAGATCTGCCCCGTCAGCGACCAGTCCCACCCCCTCGCCCACGGCCACACCGCCGACAAGCAGGCGATGGCGGTGCGCCTCGGCTGGCTGCCCTGTTACCCGCAGTTCACCCGGAGCAACTTCGAGGTGGTGCGCGAGGCGCAGGCCGCCGGGGCCCGGACCGATGAGGAGATCGTGGCGCACACGGTGGGGCAGCTCAAGGAGCGCAAGCTCAAGTTCGCCATGGAGGATCCCGACAACCCCGAGTGCTTCCCCCGCGTGTGGTACATCTGGCGTGGCAACGCCATCACCTCCTCCGCCAAGGGGCACGAGTATTTCCTCAAGCACTACCTGGGGACGCACCACAACGCCATCGCCGAGGAGGTGGCCAAGCCGGATATCAAGGAGGTCGTCTGGCACGACAAGGTGGAGTTGGGCAAGATGGACCTGATCGTGGATCTGAACTACCGCATGGACACCTCCGCGCTCTACTCGGACATTGTCCTGCCGGCGGCGACCTACTACGAGAAGAACGATCTCAACTCGACGGACATGCACAGCTTCATCCACCCCTTGCAGGCGGCGGTGCCGCCCTGCTGGGAGTCGAAGAGCGACTGGCAGATCTTCCAGGGAGTGGCGGAGGCGACCGCGAAGCTGGCGGAGCGGCATCTGCCCGAGCCGATGAAGGATATCCTGGTTTCACCGCTCCAGCATGACACCCCGGCCGAGCTGGCACAGCCAACCGTCAAGGACTGGGCCAAGGGCGAGTGCGAGGCGATTCCCGGCCTGACGATGCCGAACATCAAGATCATCACGCGGGATTACCGGAATCTGCTGAACCGGTTCGTCTCCCTGGGGCCGAACTTCCGCAACCAGGGACTGTCCGTGCACGGCACCCACTACGATGTGGCTGACGCCTACGACGCGTACCTCCTCACCCATCCCAAGGAAACCTGGGGCGGCAAGTCCTACCCCTCGCTGCGGGACGACAAGGATACCTGCAACGTGATCCTGCATTTCGCGGCGGAAACGAATGGCGAGATGGCGTGCCGCGCCTTTGCGGCGGAGTCGGTCAAGACCGGCATTGACCACAGCCATTTGGCGGAGGGGACCCGGGCGGTGCGGACGACCTTTGACGATCTTTGCGCGCAGCCGAGGCGCACGCTGACGACGCCCTACTGGACCGGCATCACCAACGGCAAGCGCACCTATTCGGCTTACTGCCAGAACGTGGAGGAGCTGATCCCGTGGCGGACGCTCACCGGGCGCCAGCACCTCTATCTGGACCACGAGGCCTACGTGGCCTTCGGCGAGAATCTTCCCACCTTCAAGCCCCGCGGCGAGTTGCGGCAGACGCGGGATCTGGAAAAATCCAGCCGGCACCCCGGGTCCATTGTCCTGAACTACCTCACGCCGCACGGCAAGTGGCACATCCATTCCACCTACGGGGACACGCTGCGCATGAAGACGCTGTCGCGCGGCTGCTATCCGGTGTGGATCAACGACAAGGATGCGGATGTGCTGGGCCTGGAGGACAACGGCTGGATCGAGGTTTACAACGACCACGGCGTCGTCTGCACACGGGCGATCGTGAGCGCGCGCATTCCGCCCGGCATCTGCCTGCTGTACCACGCCACGGAGCGGACGCTGGGGGTGCCCAAGTCGCCGGAGCGCGGCGGCCGGCGGGCCGGCAGCCACAACAGCCTCACGCGCACCCGGCTGAAGCCGCTGTTCATGATCGGCGGCTACGCGCAGTTCACCTACGCCTTCAACTACTGGGGGCCGCAGGGGGTCAACCGCGACACCTTCGTGATCATCAAGAAACTCGACAAAGTGGTTTGGTAACCGCGCACTGAAAGTATTGCTATGGATGTCAGAGCCCATGTCTCAGTGGTATTCCACCTGGACAAATGCATCGGGTGCCACACGTGCAGCGTGGCGTGCAAGAACGTGTGGACCGACCGTCCCGGAGCGGAGTACATGTGGTGGAACAACGTCGAGACCAAACACGGCACCGGGTATCCCACCCGCTGGGAGGATCAGGAGAAATTCCGGGGCGGCTGGCAGTTCCAGCCCGGTGCCAAGGCGCTCGACCTGCGCAGCCAGGGCCGGGCTGACGCCCTGTTCAAGCTGTTCTACAACCCGAGCCAGCCGAACCTGGATGACTACTACGAGCCCTGGACCTACAAATACGAGGACCTGTTCAACGCCAAGGCCGGGGACGACCAGCCGACCGCAGTCCCCATATCGCTGATCACCGGCGAGCCGATCGACATCAAGGCCGGACCGAACTGGGATGACGACCTCTCCGGCACCCCGCTGTATGCGGAGAACGACCTGAACCTCGACAAACTCACGGCGGAGGAGCGCGCGCAGTTGTTCGAGGTGGAACGGCTGACGATGTTCTACCTGCCGCGCATCTGCAACCACTGCGCGAACCCGAGCTGTGTGGCGGCCTGCCCCTCGGGCGCCATCTACAAGCGGGGCGAGGATGGCATTGTGCTGATCAACCAGGAGAAGTGCCGTGGCTGGCGCGCCTGCGTGGCCGCCTGCCCTTACAAAAAGATTTATTACAATTGGAAGACCGGCAAGTCGGAGAAGTGCATCCTCTGCTTTCCCCGGCTGGAAACCGGCCAGCCGCCCGCCTGCTTCCACTCGTGCGTGGGGCGCATCCGCTATCTGGGGGTGATGCTGTACGACGCCGAGCGGGTGCCCGCCGCGATGCAGGTGGCCGATCGCGCGCTGGTGGAATCCCAGCGCAGCACGTTCCTGGACCCGCACGATCCCCTGGTGGTGGCGGCCGCCCGGAAAAATGGCATCAGCGAGGAGTTCATCGCGGCGGCGCAGAAGTCGCCCGTCTGGAAGTACATCATGCAGTGGAAGCTGGCGCTGCCGCTGCACATTGAGTACCGCACCATGCCCATGCTGTTTTACGTGCCGCCCCTGTTGCCTGTGATGGGGCACTCGGTCAATGGCACCTACGGGCACACCGCCGGAAGTTTTTTCACCAGCCTGGAGCGCTCCCGCCTGCCGGTCCGCTACCTGGCCAGCCTGTTCAGCGCGGGCAACGACCAGGTGATCAACGCGGTGATGAAAAAGCTCATGGCTGTGCGCTGCTACCAGCGCTGGCTCACGGTGCATGACCTGCCCGAGGATGACGTGCATGCCATCCTGCGCGAGGCCCAGACCACCCCGGAGGAGGTCGCTGAAATCTCGGCCATGACCGCCATCCCCACCGTGTACGAGCGCTACGTGCTGCCGCCCTTGCAGCGCGAGGAGGCGATCCAGTCCACCTGCAGCCCAGAGGCCTGCAAAGGCTGCACCGGGTTCAGTCTGGATCCATCCTTCACCCCCCGAGCCTGACCATGAATAAACCATCCCATCCCGGCCCGGCGCTGGCCGCCCTGGCGGCCCTGCTGGAATATCCCTCGGAGACGCACCCTGCCATCCCCGACCGCACGGCCTTGGCGGGCTACCCGCAGGCACTGGCGGAGCTGGACCGCTTTGCCAGCGGCTTCCAGGCGCTCTCCCCGGAGGAGCGTGAGGAGGTGTTCACCGCCACCTTTGATGTCTCCCCGGCCGTGGCCCCCTATCTCAGCATCCACCTGTTCGGGGAGGAGAACTTCAAGCGCGGAGACTTCATGGCGGCCTTGAATGCCCGCTATGCCCAGACCGGATTCTCGCCCGGGGACGAGCTGCCGGACCACGTCCGCAACCTGCTGCGTTTTGCCGCCACCATCCCGCCGGAGGAGCTGCGCGAGTTGGCTCAGTTCTGCCTGGTCACGCCGCTGGGGGTGATGGCGGAAAAGCTGCGCGCGGAGAACCCCTACCGGGCGCTGCTGGCGGCGGCGCGAGCGGTGCTGGAGGAGGCCCATCCGGGGCTGGTGCCCGCACCAATCCCGCAGGCGGCGGCCGCCGGCGCGGCCACCTTCTGCCACGTCCAAACTGCGGGCTGCGGCTGCCCCGGCGCCGCCGCGTTGATGGAACCAAGCCTGACCCAATAATCACATTATGTTGGACGCCTTTTTTCTCATCGGATTGCCCTACATCGCCCTGGTGACCTGCGTGGCGGGTTGCGTGTGGCGGGTGCGCAGTGATCGTTTCAGCCTGTCGGCCCGGTCCTCCCAGTTTCTGGAGGACCGAAAACTGATGTTTGGTTCGGCCCCGTGGCACATCGGCATTGTGGTGGTGCTGCTGGGGCACCTCATCGCGGGTTTTGCCCCGCAGGTCTGGTCCAGCATCCTCACCGTGCCGGGCGCGCTGCTGGCCATCGAAGTCATCGGGGTGGCGATGGCGCTGCTGGCCATCTACGGATTGGGCGTGCTGCTGGTGCGCCGGATCACCTCGGCCCGGGTGCAGGCGGTGACCACGCCGCTGGATCTGATGGTGGTGGTGCTGCTGCTGGGCCAACTGGTGCTGGGGCTGCTTTCGGCGGTGCATTTCCGCCACGGCGCGGCCTGGAGCACCGGCACGGTGGTGCCATATTTTTGGAGCCTGGTGAAGCTGCAGCCGGACATGACGTATGTCGTCGATTTCCCCGCCCTGTTCAAACTGCACCTCATCGGTGCCTGGCTGCTCATCCTGCTCGTGCCCTTCACGCGCCTGATGCATGTGCTAGCG
This sequence comes from uncultured Verrucomicrobiota bacterium, assembly GCA_903930345.1. GTDB lineage: Bacteria > Verrucomicrobiota > Verrucomicrobiia > Limisphaerales > CAIYYI01 > CAIYYI01. The sequence goes on along the minus strand of CAIYYI010000034.1, from coordinate 17,029 downwards.
GTGCCGTTCGAGTATCTGTGGCGCGCCCCGCAACTGGTGGTCTGGAACAACGCGCGACGCCATCAGCAGGCGGCGGCCGCCGTGGTGCAGGCCGAATGCCGCCGGGAGTTTCTCAAGGGCTTTGCCGGCCTCTCCGCCGCCGGAGGGCTCATGGCCCTGGGGGTCACGGAGAAGACAGGCCGGTTTTTCAAGGGCCCCGTTGGGGACGCCGAGGCGGAGTCCGCCCTGCTGGCCAAGAAGCTCCAGCGGCTGCAGCAGACCGCCGAGGAGCGGGCGCTGGAGCTGGAGCGCCAGCGCCAGACCATGATCCTCGTGGCACGCTACGCGGACCTGGTTGAGACCAAGGGCCGGTATTTCATCGATTACCACATGGCTCCCGGGCTGGCGTTCAGGGACAAGGACGGTTTGCCACTGGTGATCTCCGCCAAGTGCACCCATCTGGGTTGTACGGTGGGCAGCGAGGTGGACACCCAGGGGCGGGTTCTCTGCCCGTGCCACGTTTCCTACTTCGATGTGCGCACCGGCCAGCCCAACGCCGGAGCCCCCGCCAAGGCGCCCCTGCCGCACCTCGCGTGGGCGCTGGTGGACGCCGGCGGCAAGGTGGTGCTCTCCCGGCAGCCGGGGGCCGCGCCCCAGGGCCAGGCGGATCCCGCCCGCCTGGCACAGTGCAACCTGTACCTCGTGAAACCCGGTCAAACCCTCGCCTGAGCCAACCATTGTCGCCGCCATGAATATCATCGAAACCATCCAGCGCGTGGAAGCCTACCTGGGCGAGCGGTTTCCCGTCGCGAAGATCAACTACGCCTCCCTGGTGCAGAAGAAGGAGGTGCCGGTGCACCGCCTCTCGTGGGGTTATTATCTGGGCGGGCTGGCGCTGTTCTTCTTCGTGGTGCAGCTCCTCTCGGGCCTGATGCTGCTGTTTTACTACCAGCCCACGGTGAGCGATGCCCACGCCTCGGTGGAGTACATCACCGAGCATGTGCCGGGGGGCGCGCTGGTGCGCAACCTGCACGCCTGGGGCTCCTCGCTCATGATCGCGGCGGTGCTCGCGCATCTGCTCACAGCCTTCGCGATGAAAGCCTTCGCCCGGCCGCGCGAGCTTACCTGGGTTTCCGGTGTCCTGCTCCTGGGGCTCACTTTCGGGCTTGGCTTCACCGGGTATTTGTTGCCGTGGCACCAGATTGCGGTGAATGCGACCAAAATCGGGATGCAATCCATTCAGGAAATCGGGCAGTACCTGCCCGGCCAGATGTCCGAATGGCCGCGGCTGGTCAAGGAAACTGTCCAGGGCGAGGCCACGGTGGGACAGGCCACCCTCAGCCGGTTTTTCGCGCTGCATGTGATCTTGCTGCCGCTGGGCATCGCCGGCCTGCTGGGCGTCCACCTCTTTTCCGTTCAGCTTCACGGGATGAGTCCCGGCGTGGATGAGCCGCCTCGCCGTCTGGAAAAATTCTTTCCGACCTTCTTCATCAAGGATCTTTCGGTTTGGGGGGTGGCGTTCATGGTGCTCTTCATCCTGGCCCTCTGTCTGCCGTTCGAGTCCTTTTACGCGTATCCCCTGTTCGAGCCGTTCAACCCCAAGGGCTCCACACCTGACGGCATCAAGCCGGAGTGGTATTTTTACTTCGTCTATTACCCGCTGGAGATCCTGCCCTACTGGGTGATCCTGATCGGGCAGAATGTGGTGGGCATGGTGCTCCTGCTGGCGCCCTGGATCTTTCGCGCCACCAGCCGCGCCACCCTGCGCCTGCTTGCGGTGGCCGGGGCCGCCTACCTGATCATCATGACCCTCTTCGGCGAATCCATCTACCACCTCTTCAAAGGCTGACGCGATGACATCCTGCAACCTCATTTTCCGGGCCGCCCGCAGGCGGCTGGCACTGGCGCTCGCGCTGATCCTGCTGCCGGTGGCGGCGCGGGCCTACCCGGAGTTCCAGGCCTTTGTGGTCAAACACTCCGGCCGCCCCATCAACTGCGCCCTGTGCCACACACACAAGGATGGGCCGGAGGGGACGGCCCCCGGCCAGATCGGCCAGCTAAGCCCGGCCGAGCTGGAACGCCTGGGCCGCGCCCGCGCCGCCTTTGAGCCAGGAACCCGGGTGGACAGCCCGATCCTCAACCCTTTTGGCAACCACATCATCCAGCAAGTCGGCAAAAAACGGTTCCTGGAGTTTCGCGTCGCCCCGGAGCAGTTGGCGGCCGCCCTGGCATCCGACAGTGATCTGGACCACGATGGCATCCCGGATGCGCGGGAATATCTGGATGGCACCCATCCGCTGAACAAGAGCGATGGGCATCCCTGGCTGCTCTTCCAGACCAATGTGCAGCGCAATATGCTTCCCCTGCTGCTGGCCCTGGCGGCCACGGCGCTCGGGCTCTACGGCCTCACGCACCTGTTGCGCGGGTTTGACGCCGCCACCCGCGCGCACGGGGAGGACGAAGAGTAATGCAGCGGTTCCGCCGTCAACATTCATAAAACCATCATGTCCCACGAACTCCAAGATTGGCGCCCGGAAGATCCGGTCTTCTGGGAACAGACCGGCCGGCGTATCGCCTGGCGCACCCTCATCATCACCACTGTCTCGCTGGTGCTCTCCTTCGCGACCTGGTTCGTGATGAGCGCCATGGTGGTCCGGCTGGGGGGCATCGGCTTCAAATTCACCGAAATGCAGCTCTTCTGGCTGACCGCCATGCCGGGGTTGGCCGGTGGCACGCTGCGCCTGGGGCACACCTTTCTGATCCCTATTTTCGGCACCCGTCTGGTCATCACCGTGGCCACGCTGGCCAAGCTGCTCCCGTGCATTGGGCTGGGGTTTGCCATCCTGGATCCGGCCACGCCGTTCTGGGTGTTCCTGCTGCTCTCCTTCCTGGTGGGTTTTGGCGGCGGCGATTTCTCCTCCTTCATGCCCAGCACCAGCATTTTCTTCCCCAAGCGCCTCCAGGGTACGGCGCTGGGGATCCAGGCCGGCATTGGCAATTTCGGTGTCAGCCTCACCCAGTTCGTGACGCCGTGGATCATTTCCTTCGCCGTGGCGGGCGGGATGCTGGGCGGCTCCCAGACCCTCACCCGGGCGGACAAGACCAGCCAGGTCTGGCTCCAGAACGCGGCGTTCTGGTATCTCCCGTTCCTGCTGGTGTTGGGGGTGGTCTCCTGGGTCTGGCTGCGCAGCGTCCCGGTCAAGGCCTCTTTCCGGGAGCAACTGGACATCTTCAAAAACAAGCACACGTACTTTTGCACCATCACCTACGTCATGACCTTCGGCGCGTTCTCCGGGCTGGCCGCAGCCTTCCCGCTGCTGATCAAGACGGTGTATGGCAAATTCGACAACGCTCCCGATCCGCTCAAATATGCCTTCCTGGGGCCGCTCATCGGCTCGCTGATGCGCATCCTGGCGGGGCCGCTCACCGACAAATGGGGCGGGGCGATCTTCACGCAGTTGTGCGGCGTGGGCCTGGTGCTCGGTGCGGGTGTCCTGGCTTTTGGCGGCCTGCTCACCCCCACGTCGCTGGACCAGTTTCCGATGTTTGTCTGGGTGATGCTCGGCCTGTTCTTCTGCACGGGGGTGGGAAACGCGGCGACCTTCCGCCAATACCCGGTGATCTTCTCCCACTCGCCGCGCCAGGCGGCGGGGGTGATCGGTTTCACGGCGGCCATCGCCGCCTACGGGCCGTTTCTGTTTGCCACCCTGATCGGCTGGTCCCGGAGCAGCACTGGTTCCGCCAAGCCGTTCTTTGTCGGCCTGCTGGTTTATTGCCTGGTCGCCACCGCCATCAACTGGTGGTTCTACGCCCGCAAAGGCGCGGAGAAACCGAGCTGAGCGGTGGACGCCATCTGGCAATTGTTTGCCCTGGGTCAATTTCCGGCCGGGGTGTTTGCGGTACGGTATTCAAAATAATCCATGCCTATGAATGGACCATCACCCATCCCCGCCCCCACCGGAGGGTTGGACCCTGCCGCAGTGGCCACGCAGCGCAACACCATCCTGACACTCTCCACAGTGGCCTTCACCCTGATGTTCGCGGTCTGGCTGATGTTTGGGGTGCTGGGCATCCCGATCCGCAAGGAGTTCGGGCTGACCGATGTGCAGTTCGGCTGGCTGACGGCGGTGGCGATCCTCAACGGCTCGATCTGGCGGCTGCTGTTCGGCATCTGGACGGACCGTTATGGCGGCCGCAGGGTGCTGACCGTGCTGGTGGCGTTGACCGCCATTCCCGCGTTCCTGGTGAGCCGGGCCTCCAGCTATGATGAGCTGATGGTGTACGCGTTTCTGGTCGGCATGGCGGGCAACGCCTTTTCGGTGGGCATCGCCTGGAATTCGGCCTGGTTTGTCCGGGAGCGCCAGGGGTTTGCGCTCGGGGTGTTCGGGGCGGGCAACGTGGGTGCCTCCGTGACCAAGTTCATCGGTCCGGTGCTGATCGGTTTGGTGCCTGTGGCCGGGTACGCCAACGGCTGGGTGCCGGGCGGCTGGCGGTTTGTGCCGTTCCTCTATGGGTGTGCCTGCATCGTGATGGCCACCACCCTCTGGGCCTTGACCCCCACGGAGGACCGCAGGCCCGGCGCGGGGCGCGGCATGGGTGAACTGCTGCTGCCGCTGCGGCAGGTGCGCGTCTGGCGTTTCAGCTTCTACTACGTGGTGGTGTTCGGGGCCTATGTGGCGCTGTCGGTCTGGCTGCCCAAGTATTACGTCGATGTCTTTCATCTGCCGCTCACCCAGGCGGCGTTGCTCACGGCGCTGTTCATCTTCCCCGCCAGCCTGCTGCGCCCGCTGGGGGGCTGGCTGGCGGACAAATTCGGCGCGCGGCGGATCATGTACTGGGTGTTTGGCAGCATGCTGCTGGCCCTGCTCGCGCTCTCCGCGCCCAACGGCCACATGGTGCTTTATGTGCCCGAGAAGTACAGCGAGGGCGGCCGGATGGAGGTCATGCGCTTTGTCATGGGTCCCGGGCTGTTCACGTTCCTTGTTTTCCTGGTGGGCTGCGGCATGGGCATCGGCAAAGCGGCGGTGTACAAGTACATTCCGGAATATTTCCCCAGGGATGTCGGAGCGGTGGGCGGATTGGTGGGCCTGCTGGGGGCGCTGGGCGGCTTCTTCCTGCCGCCGTTGTTCGCCTACACTTTTGCGTGGACGGGCATTCCGCAGACCACGTTCTTCATCCTGTTCCTGATCACACTGGTCAGCTTCGTCTGGCTGCACCTGGTGGTGCAGCGCCTCCTGCGCCAGGCCACCCCGCACCTGAACCACAAGTTTGAACAACAGGAGGCCCGGGGATGATCCGTGTTGTCCATTTGTTCGTGTCGCCGGGGCACAATTTTTTCGGGCACCATGGCCAGCCGCCGGACCGGCATCCGCTGGCGGAGGTGTCCGCCGTGGAGTGCGTGACCGGCCAGGGTCTGCGGGGGGACCGGTTCTTTGGTCACCGGGAGGATTACAAGGGCCAGATCACCTTTTTTTCCAGCGAGGTGTTTGCCGCCCTGCAGGCGGCGCTCGGTCTCTCCGCCGGCCTTTCGCCGGGGGCCACCCGGCGCAACGTGATCACCGAAGGCGTGGACCTCAACACGCTGGTCGGAACCGAATTTGAAGTCCAGGGGGTGCGCTTCACCGGGACGGCGGAGTGCGCCCCGTGCCACTGGATGGACACCGCGCTGGGCCCCGGGGCGGAGGCCTGGCTGAAAGGGCGTGGCGGACTGCGCGCCCGCATCCTCAGCGATGGCTGGCTGCGATGTGACGCATGAACCTGGACGCGGTCATTCTGGCGGGCGGCGAGTCGCGGCGCATGGGCCGCGACAAGGCCTGGGTTGAGCTGGGGGGAACGACCCTGGTCAAGCGCGCTCTGGCCCTGGTGCGGGAGGTCGGTGCCACCGGGGTGGTGATCTCTGCCAGGCCGGGGCAGGATTTCTCCGCCCTGCGCTGCCCGGTACTGCTGGACCGGGAGCTGGGCATGGGTCCGCTGGGCGGGCTGGACCGGGCCCTGCAGGAGGCCCAGCAGCCGCTGCTGCTCGTGCTGGCGGTGGACATGGCGCGCATGACGGCGGTCTGCCTGCGCCGCCTGCTCGACAACTGCGATCCGCTGACCGGCGCGGTGCCGCTGCTGGCGGGGCGGCTGGAGCCGCTGGCGGCCATCTACCCGGTGCGCTGCCGGACGGTGCTGCGGGATTGCCTGGCGCACGGACAATTTTCAGCGCGCGGGTTTGCCGAGGCCTGCGTGCGGGAGCGGGCCATCCGCGCGGTGCCGGTGCCGCCGGAGGAGGCCCCCTGTTTCGCCAACTGCAACACGCCGGCAGACCTCGCGAGGCACCAGGGGGAGGCTTATGATTGATCTGACGTTGACGCAGGCAGGCCTGCTGGTGGCGGCCATTGGCCTGGTGGCCTGGCTTTATTCCTCCGTGGGCCACGGGGGGGCGACCGGATACCTGGCCCTGATGGCGCTGTTTGGCATCAGCCCCGCCTTTGCCCGGCCTGGAGCCCTGTGGATGAACTGCGCGGTGGCCACGATTTCCTTCGCGCGTTTTCACCGGGCGGATTGTTTTGATCAGAGGCTGTTTTTGTGGCTGGCCACCGCCTCGGTGCCGATGGCCTGGGTGGGGAGCCGGCTGCCCCTGACGGGGGCGTGGCACGGGGTCATCCTGGGGCTGGGGCTGGCATCGGCCGGCGTGCTTTTGGCGTTTCGCCGCCGCACGATTGCAGAGGGCCCATTGCGCCCGGTCCGTTGCGGTGAGGCTCTGCTGGTGGGCGGCCTGCTGGGGCTGCTGGCGGGCAGCACGGGAATCGGGGGCGGGGTGTTCCTCTCCCCCTGGCTGATCTTTCGGCGGTGGACGTCGGCGAAGACCGCCGGGGGCGTGGCCGCCCTGTTCATTGTGGTCAACTCGGCGGCGGGGCTGGTCGGGCTGGGGGCGCGGGCCTGGGTGTGGGATCCGGTCCTTGTGCTGGCGCTGGGGGCGGGCATTGCCGGCGCGCTGACAGGGGCCTATCAGGGGGCCCAGCGCTGGTCGGTCCAGGGCTTCCGCACCGCCCTGGCCGTGGTCCTGTGGATCGGTGCGGGAAAACTTTTGTGGGGAGGTCATTGAGTATGCAAGTGTTGTTTTTTGCCCAGGTCAAAACGGCGGCGGGGGTCGCCCAGGTGGAACTGGCCGGCGACAATCTGGATACGGATTGCTTCTGGCAGGCGCTCGCAGACCGGCTGCCGATGCTCGACCGGTATCGCGGCCATGTGCGGCTGGCCCGGAACGGGGAGTTCGTGGGGGCCGACGCCCGCTTTCAGTCGGGCGACGAGATCGCGCTCATACCGCCGGTGTCAGGAGGTTAGGCCATGCAAACCCAAATTGAACTGACCACGCAGCCAATCCCCGCCCGCCCCGCCTGGTCGGCGGCGGTCGCCGGCACGTTTGGGGCGGTGGTGGAATTCCACGGCCTGGTGCGGGGGGAGGAGGAAGGGCGGCCGATTGCCGCGCTGGAATACGAGGCCTATGCCGCCATGGCGGAGCGCCTGCTGCGCACGCTGGCGGAGCAGGCGTCGGCGCGGAACGGGTGCCTGTTCGTCCGTGTGATTCACCGGGTGGGAATCATCCCGGCGGGGGAGGCGGCCGTGTATGTGGCGGCGGGTGCGCGGCACCGAGCAGCGGCATTTGCCGCCGTGATGGAATTCATGGATCAACTGAAGCAGGACGTGCCCATTTGGAAATGCCGCACGCTGCCGGCGGAGGGCGCGCATGAGTGAGCCTGCCATGGCGCCGGTCGGTGCCGCCGGGGTGGTGGCGCTGGTGCGGCAATGCGGCGCGCCGCTGCCAGCCGTGCGCGTGCCTTTGGCGGAGGCGCTGGGCGGCATTCTGCGCGAACCGGTGTGCGCGACCGAGGACCAGCCCGCCTTTGACCGCTCCGCCATGGATGGCTATGCCATTCTCCGGGACGATCCGTCCGCCAGTTTCCGGCTGGTGGATGAGATCCGGGCGGGGGAATGGAAGCCGCGCACATTGCGGCTGGGGGAAACCGTGCGGGTGGCCACCGGGGCGGCCCTGCCGGGCACGGGCCTGCAGGTGGTGATGCGTGAGCAGGCGCGGGTGGAAGCCGCGCAGGTGTGGCTGGCGGAGCGCGGGGAGGAAACCAACATCCGACCCCAGGGACAGGATGCTGCCCGGGGCGAGGTGCTGGTGCCCTCCGGCACTGTGCTGCGGCCGGGCACCCTGGCCCTGTTGGCCAGCCTGGGGCACGCGCATCCGCTCGTCACCCGGCCGCTGCGGGTGCTGCACGTTGCGACCGGCAATGAGCTGGTGGCGCCGGACCAGAAGCCCGGACCCGGCCAGATTCGGGATTCCAACTCCACCCTGGTGCGCGCCTTTTTTCAGGTCCGGGGCCTGGCGCTGTCCCAGTGCCGGCTGCCGGAGGATGAGGGCGTGGCGCAGGAGACGCTGCGGGGGGCGTCGGAGTCGGTGGACCTGCTCCTCATTTCCGGCGGCGCGAGCGTGGGGGAGCACGACTTTACCCGCCGCCTGCTGGAATACCTGGGCTATGGCATCCGCCTGCAAAAGACCAACACCCGGCCTGGCAAGCCACTGGTGTTCGGCACGCGGGGTCCGGCGCTGGCGTTTGGCCTGCCCGGCAATCCGCTGGCGCACTTTGTCTGTCTCCATCTCTATGTGCGCGCCGCGCTGGAGGCCCTGCGCGGCGGGGCCGAAACGCCGCTGTTCCAGACCGGCCGCCTGGCCATCGAGTTGGTCTCCGACGGCCACGATCGTGAAACCTTCTGGCCGGCGGTCTGCCAGCGTTCGGCCGGGCCGGCGGAGCTGATCCCGCTGCGCTGGGCCAGCTCCGGGGACCTGACCCCGCTGGCGACGGCGACCGCGCTCCTCCGCGTGACGGGCGGAACCACGCGGCTGGAGCGAGGCGAGAGCATTGAATTTGTGGACACGGAATGCGGCTGAACCAGACCTTATGAGCAAACGAAACGCAAACAGCGCGCCGGCCTTTTCACACCTGGATGCCGACGGCGGGGCGCGCATGGTGGACGTGGGTGCCAAGCCGGTGCAGCAGCGCCGGGCGGTGGCGGTGGGTCGGCTGGTCTGCCACCCGGCAACCGTGCGCGCGCTGCGGGCCCGGGCACTGCCCAAGGGCGACGTGCTGACGGTGGCCAAGGTGGCGGCCATCCAGGCGGTCAAGCGCACGGCGGACCTCATCCCGCTCTGCCATCCGCTGCCGCTGAGCCACATCGCGGTGGAGTTCACGGTGCGGCGCGCGGCCATCGGCATTGTTTGCACGGTCGATACCCAGGCCCAGACCGGGGTGGAGATGGAGGCGCTGACCGGCGTCAGCGTGGCGGCCCTGACCCTTTACGACATGTGCAAGGCGGTGGACAAGGGCATGGCCATTGAGGGCGTGCGCGTGCGGGAGAAAACCAAGCGATGAAAATCGCCCGCCTCACCATCAGCGACCGGGCCTCGGCGGGCGTCTATGAGGACCGCAGCGGGCCGGAGATCGAGCGCCTTCTGCGGGCGCGGTTCGGCCCGCAGACGCAGTTTGTGGCGGCCCTGGTGCCGGACGAGGCGGAGCTTATTGCTGCCCGGCTGCGCGAACTGGCGGACGCTGAAAGGTGCGACCTGGTGGTGACCACGGGCGGCACCGGCATCGGCCCGCGCGATGTCACCCCGGAGGCCACGCGGGCGGTGCTGGAGCGGGAGCTGCCCGGCTTCGGCGAGATCATGCGGGTGCAGTCGTTCGCGCGCGTGCGGACGGCGATACTGTCACGGGCCGTGGCGGGCACGCGCGGCGCCACGCTGATCGTGAACCTGCCCGGCAAGCCCTCCGCCATTACCGAATGCCTGGACATTTTGGGCGATGCCATCCGCGAGGGGGTGGCCCACCTGCGCGGGGAGGATGCGCACGCAACCCGGCGGGAGGACTGAGCCCATGGATGCCTTTGGCCGCACCATCGACTACCTGCGCATCTCCGTCACCGAGCGGTGCAACGAGCGGTGCGTGTACTGCATGCCGTCCGGCTACCACCCTGCGGGGGGCCGGTCGGAACAGCTCACCCGGGAGGAGCTGGTGCGGGTGGCGGAAGCCGCCACCGGGCTTGGGTTTCGCAAGTTCCGCCTGACCGGCGGGGAGCCGCTGTTGCGGGAGGATCTGCCGGAGATCGTGCGGGACTTGGCCCGGCTGCCCGGGGTGGGCTGCCTGGGGCTATCCACCAATGGCGTGCGCCTGGCCCCGGTGGCCCGGCAGTTGCGGGACGACGGGCTGCGCACGGTGAACATCTCGCTGGATGCCCTGGACCCGCAGATCTACCGGCGCATCACCGGCGGGGAGGTGGCCCCGGTTCTGGCGGGCATCCGCGTGGCCTTGGCTGCCGGGTTTGAGCAGGTGAAGCTCAACTGCGTGCTCATGCGCGGCGTCAACGAGGGGCAGATTTGGCCGCTCATCCTGTTCGCCTCTGAGCACGGCCTGCCGCTGCGGCTCATTGAGCTGATGCCGGTGACCACCTCAACGGTGCTAACGGATCGCAATTTCCTGCCGGTGTCCGAGGCGATGGCGCTGGTGGGGCAGCACGATGAGTTGGAGCCCCAGCCGGATCGCCATCTGGGCTGGGGTCCGGCCCGGTACTACCGGCTCCGGCGCACCGGGGCATTGGTGGGCTTTATCGGTGCCATCACCGATCAGCATTTCTGCGCCACCTGCAACAAGATGCGCCTCACGGCCAACGGCCGGGTGCGCCCCTGCCTGGGGGATCATGGCGAACTGGACCTGCGAGCCGCGCTGCGCAGTGCCAATTCAGCCGCCGCGCTCCGCGCGGTGCTGGCGGCGGCCATGGCGCAAAAGCCGAAGGAGCACCAGTTTTGCGCCCAGTATCAGCCGGACCGCCCCATGACCGCCATCGGCGGCTAATTCTTCACCGCGCGGTAGAACAGGGACGACTTGTTCGTGGCGCTCCAGTCCTGCAGGTTCACGCTGCTGCTGCCGGCGGGCAGGTTGGTCACTGCCGCCCAGTTCACTAGGTTGGAGCTCGATTCCACAGTGAAAGCGGCGGTGGGATCAAGGGTCAGGCTCAGCGAGAAGCCGTTGGCGCGGATGCTCTGGGCGTTGTTGCCCGTCGCCTGGGGCTTCAGCAGGGCGGCCGCCACCGTCAGATGAAACACGCCGCCTGTGACGCTGCCGGAGGCGTTGCTCACCTGGAAGGTGTAGGTGCCCGTGGAGGCGGCCTGCACGCTCATGGCCAGCTGGGCATTGGTGCCGCTGGTGGAGGTGTAATAGGTCCCGTTTTTGTACCATGCGGTGGTGAACGGCGGCGTGCCCCCCACCGGAGCGCTGAGCGTTACCACGGCTCCCGGGCTGGCCTGCACCGCGACCGTCTGCGGGACGACCACCGGCGGCAGGATGGCTAGCACGCGGGTGACCAGGCTGGTGGTGGAGCCGGCCGGGTTGCTGATGATCACGGCGTAGGCGGCGGAATCCGCAGCCTGCAGGCTGGGGAACACGAGGCTGGCTCCGGTGGCGCCGGGGATCTGCGCATCATCCTTCAGCCACTGATAAGTGGCGGTGCCGCTGTTGTTGTAGACCGCTACCGCGAGGCGGTTGGAAAAGCCCAGCGAGTTGGTGAAGCCGACCGGGGGGCGCGTGATGATCGGCGCCCCGGTGAGCTGGGCGGCGTTGGTCACCACCACTAGGTTGAAGGTCGGGCTGTTGGAATACGTCGCGCCGCCCAGGAGGTAGTTCATGGCCTGCACATAGTAGCTGCCGGCGTTGGCCGGCTGCACATTGCTCAGGGTGAGTCCGGGGCCCACGCCCTTATAGGTCAGCGATCCGTTGGTGGGGTTGACGTGGTACCAGTACAGGCTGTTGGTCAGGGCGTTGGCCACCGTGATGCTCCAGTTCACGGTGCTGCCAGCCAGCGCCACGGTGTCCGAGGGCAGGACCGTGAAAGACGGGTACGGGATGACGTAGAGGGTGGCGGCTTGGGAGGTTGTCAGGCCGGTGGCGTTGCGGACTTCCACCTGCACGCTGCTGCCGCTGTCCGCCAGTTGCAGGTAGCCCAGCCCCAGGTAGGCGTTGGTCTCGTCCAGCCGGGGCGATCCGTTGACGTACCACAGGTAGCTCAGCGGGCCGGGGCCGTACGCGGTCACGCTGAAGCCGGTCGTGCCGCCCTCGCCCACGGTCACGCCCGTCGGCTGCGTGGTGATCACGGGGGGCTGGTTGGTGAGGTTGGCGTAGTAGGCGGTGGTGCCGTTCACAAAATTTACCGCCAGCAGCACGGTGGTGTCATCCGCATCCAGGAAGCTTGCGCTGCTGATTGGCAGGCTGTCCAGCAGATCCAGGTTGTCGATCACTTTTTCCAGCCCGCCATCCTGCCAGAGCACAATGGCCGAGCCGCCATCGCTCAGGGAGGCTTGCAGGTAAACCCCGCTGCTGATGGCCTGCCGGGGGAAGACATGCGTGAAGCTGGCGGGAACCGGCCGCCAGGGGGCGGCTTCGCCGGTGTACACAACCTTGTGCAGCCCGCTCTCGTCGCCGTAGGCCACGTACTCGGTGCCGTTGGCCGCGTGCGCGCCAAAGAAGTCGTCGTACCCCATGAAATAGGTGCGGCTCCCAAACAGCGCCGGCGGAGTGAGGAAGGATTGGAACGGCAGGCCGGTGCCGGGGATCAGCGAGGTGCGGTCCGCCACGCGCGTGAGCGCGCCGCCCGCCGCCGGCAGGCGGTAGATGCCATCCTCCTGGATCGTTGGGAGGGCGTAGCCGCCCCAGAACGCGATGTTGGTGCCGTCAAAGCTGAGCTGCGTGCTCGTCTGGCGGAGGGGCAGGTTATAGCCCGGCAGCAGCACATCCGGGGCGGTGAGGCCGACCAGCCCGCCGCCGGCGGTCCAGGTGAACAGACCCGGATAATTTGTCGTCACCCCATAAAAGGCCAGGAAGGCGGCCCGGTTGTTGGCGTACTCAGGCATGCCCATCAGCTCAAAACGGCTGCCCGGGAGCTGCGGCGGGGTCTGCTGGTAGTAGTCGGCAATCAGCGTGCGGTTGCCGGCTTCATCGAAGCTGAACACCGTCTGGTTGGCGGGCACGATGTCCGCCGCGTTGGTGACGTAGGTTCCCTGGGCCAGGTAGGTGCCGCTGCCCGGCTTGCCCAGAGAGAGGCCCGTGAGCTTGTTGCTGATCCCGGCGGGCGCCAGCGTGCCGTCGTAGATCTTCCGGATGCCCTGGCTGCCGAGGCTGAACACCGAGGTGAGATTGCTCCGCGTGGCGGCTTTGTCCGTCACGTAGGAGGCGGCGGCAATGATCTGCCCATTGCGGATGCGCAGGGCGCCGACGTTCGTGAAGAGGCTGGAGGTGTTCGGGTCGGGCACCGGCGTGGACCGGTCCAGGACGCGGGTGAACGGCACGCCCCGGAAGACCGCGTTGCTGCCCGTGATGATGGAGACCTGGCAGACGGCGCTCGTCACCGCCGCCACGCGGTTGGAGGCCACCACGTAATAGCTGCCGGCGGCATTGGCCTGCGCGTTGTTGCGCGTGTAGGTGGCCGTGGTGGCCACCACCGTGTTGCTCAGGTACCAGCGGTAGGTGATGGCGGTGGTGCCGGTGGCGTTGCAGCTCAGGGTTAGCTTGCCGCCCCGCACTAGGGTGACGTTGGCCGGCGGCTGGAGCGTGAACACGGGGGCGAACCCGTTGGTGAAGGTGATCACCGCCACCTGGCTGGTGGTCACGCCCACGGCGTTGGAGAGCACCACCCAGTAGCTGCCGGTGTCCGCCGGCAGGAAGTTGTTGCGCGTATAGGTGGTCTGCGTGGCCCCCGCCAGCGGCGTGCCATCCCGGTACCACTGGCTGCTGAAGGAGCTGTTGTTCCCGAAATTGGCCTGGGCGGTGACTGATAGGGTCAGGGTCTGGCCGGTCACCACCACCTGGCTGAGCGGCGGCACGGAGATGAAGGGGGCGGTGTCCACATACACATAAGACCACAGGCTGGTGGCCACCCCGTAGCTGTTGCTCACCGTCAGGAAGTAGCTGCCCTGGTTGCCGGCTTGCAGGTTGGGCAGCACCAGGTTGGTGCTGGTGGCCCCCGCCACCGGGACGATGAAGGAGTAAAACACGCTGTTGCTCGTGTAGTTGGTCTGGAAATACCACTGGTGATACGCGGGCGGCGCGGCGCTCACGCTCACGGTGAGCGTGGCGGTTCCGCCCCGGGTGAAGTTGGTGACGGAGGGCGGCTGCCCGGCGATCAGGGGCGGCCGGTTCGGCGGCTGGCTGAGGTCCACGCGCCAGGTGTTGGTGTTGTCGGTCAGGGCAAACCAGGGCCACCCATGGCTGGCGCACGGCTGCCCATCAGCGCCGCTGCTTGCCCCGTTGTTGCCGTTGTTCACGAAGATCGATCCGGCCTGCGCGAAGGTGTTGGTGCGGCCGCCATCGATGAACTTATCGCCGGCTTTCATCAGCAGCCGCACTGTTCCCGCCGTGTCGCCCTGCCACAGGGTGTAGGCGCTCTTGAGGGAGACCCCGTCGTGGTAGATCATGTTGGCGACCACCACGTACTGGGTGGCGCCCACCATGAACAGGTTTTCGATGAAGTTGATCGCGTTGGTCACGCCCAGGCCCGGGACGTTCTTCGCCGGCATCACCACGCGGAAATCATTGGTGGTGCGCCCCAGGCAAATGCCCAGCGGAACCGCGTTGTAATTCGGCACCCCCCAGCCGTTCATCTCGGCGATCACGGTCCCGTCCGCCGTCAGCAGCTGGCGCGCGGGATTCTTGAAATACATGCCCGGCTGGCCGGGCACCCGCAGGCCGTTGGTGGCATAGCTGTTGTCATAGAAGACCACCGGCTGGATCTCCGCCGGGTTTTTGCCGGTGAACAGGCCGTACAGGATGCCGTTGAACACGGCCGGGTTCGTGTGCATCAGGCCGGTGTAGTGCAGCACGGTGCCGTCATCGGCCACGCCGCGCGCCTCCGGCCAGGTGCCCACGTAAAAGCCGGGAAAGGCCGCCACCAGGTTGGTCGCCTTGACCGGGCTCCCGGCGGTGGTCAGGTGGGGCGCGTAGGCGATTTTTTGCCAGCCGCCCACGGTGTCGTGCCGCCAGAGCACTTCCCCGGTGCCCGCCACCAGCACGTTGCTGCGGTTGAGCCACAGCGTGGAGCTGTAAAAGGCGTTGCTCAGCAGGGTCAGGCCGGACAGGTTGCCGCTGTAAAGCCGGGCCGATTGATCGCGGGCCACCACCCGGCCCCCCTCGCTGTAGGCGTAAGCATAGCCGTCATCGAAGAGCAGGGAGACGTTGGTGCCCTGGAGCGAGTACACGGGCCACTTGCTCCCCGCCGTCACGCTGAACACCGCCGTGTTGCTCGGGCCCCAGACGAAGCTGTTGACGTTGCCCGCTACCCGCACCGGGGTCTGGCCCGGCGCGCCCAGCATCAGGTTGGTGGTCGCGGCGTAAACGACTTTTCCGTCCGCACTCGCCGCCGGGTAAGCCATGTTGCCATAGTACTGCCCCGACCCCACATACTCCATTTTCTGGGCCTGGAGCAGGGGAGCCACAGCCCCGCAAAGCACCCACCCCGCCAGCCATGCCACCCGCCGGGTGGCCCCGCCAAACAAAGCTCCGCCTTTCATGTAGTTTTCCTTTAGGATACCCGTGTAATAATTAGTTCAGCTGCTTACTCCATTAAAATCACTTCACCATAGTAGCCCAGAAATGGCATTCGTCAAAAAAAACCTGAGGGAAAACCGCTGGTGTTAGGGCTTTGCGTGCCGTGGGCCGGCGAGGGAAGTCGGGGGGAAACCCTGCCCCGCCGGGCGGCGGAGCAGGGTCAAAGGGGTTAGGGAATGCCGTGGTACCGGCGGCTAGAACTTGAGGGCGACGGAAAGGGTGCCCCAGAGCTCGTTTTCCGGGTTCACCGTCTTTTCCATGCTGACCTGGTAATTGATGCTGGGGGTGATGGTGAAGGGGCCGGCGCCGAAGCTGACGGCCAAGCTGTTGACCTGGTGGCTCCAGCCCGGGCGGCTGTTGAACACCCCGTCATTGTAGTCCACGGCGGTGGTGAGGGTGTACGACTGCCGCTGCTCCGCGCTCCAAAGGGTGCGGGTTTCCCACTGGGTGGTCAGGGAAAAGTCATGCACGCTGCCGTTATTGAAGGCGCCGCCCCGTTCTGGAATCCAGTGATAAACGGCCCAGCCCGGCACCACGGAGATCCGGTCCGACTTGAGCAGGTTGGGCATGGCCACCCCGGCGTTCAGCTTGAAGCCGCTCACATCCGTGTCGCGGCCGCGGTAAATGTAGCTGGATTGCGGCAGGATCCAGTAATCGAAGTACCCGGAGAATTTCAGCGCGTACTTCTCCTTCTCCCAGAGGGTGCGGCTGTATTTGAGCAGCAGGTCCACCTCGTCGGTGCTGTCGAAATTGCGGTCCACCGGGAACGCGAACCAGGCGGTGAAGGCCAGGCCTTTGACGGGGGTGTCATAGGTCAGGGAGGGCTGGAGGGAGAATTCGTCATTGCCTCCGAAGTTGTAGCCGTGCGCCATGTATTTGTTGGCGGTGGTCAGGTCCAGCGTGAGGCCGAGCGGTTTGCTGTCGGCGGCCTGCAGGGCCAGCCCACCGGCCAGCAGGCCGGCTCCGATGAGAGTGGTGGTCAGTTGCATAATTAAGTTGTGGCTGCGCCAAGACATGACGCCAGTGCGATGCGGGACATTCAAGCAAAATGTCGGCGGCCTTTCGCTTGTGTTTTGAGGGGTGTATGACGCCAAAGTAACTTTTTGAGTTTAAGCGGCGAGCTTGGCCGGGAGGTAGTTGGACTGGTTGATGCGATTCCAGCATTCGTCCCAGCGGTGGCTTTTCAGGGCGCAGCGCAAGGCCAGCACATTGGCGGCGCCGGTCAGCGACCAGAACATGCCCGACTGCTTCAACCGTTGTCCGACCACCGTTTTGCAGCCTGCCTCGATGATGTCGGAGCCATAAAAGAGGCCCTGGTCACGGTAGGTTTTGTAGAGCATCCGCGATTTTTGGTTCACGAAATAGGCGATTTGTTTCTGCAGGTAATCATCGTTTTGTGGTCCCAGTTCGTCCAG
>CAIYYI010000033.1 GCA_903930345.1 uncultured Verrucomicrobiota bacterium | reverse complement strand
GCCGTCGCCCAACCCTGTCGGCCATCCCCTTGTCATCGAATGTCCAGCCGACATCTTGCATTCGTCCGCGTCCCATTTCCTGGGCCATCCGATCATCCAGCCCGCCACCCGGCAAAACAAACAGCCGAAAACCAAAACCCGGTGGGGCGAGGATTCTTCCGAGCCGTCCCCTTTTTCAAATCCGCAATCCACAATCCACATTTTAGGGCCGTTTTCCATGCGCCGCCGCGAAACAGGGTGCCAAAAGGTGCCAAAAAGGGCCAAAAGGTGCCAAAAAGTGCCATTTTGGCTTTTATGGTCGGTTCCAGGTGGTCAAAAACGGTCCGATTCCGGACTGATATTGGACTCGTACTTCGCGCCTTTGGCCCGGCCTGATCCCTCAGGTAATAGCAGGATTTCCAGCCGTGCAAGTTTCGGTTGGTTCCCTTGGGAGGTGCCTAACTGATGCTTGGCTGGCTTGGCTGGTGGGCGGCGGTTTGGGGGCACCCAAGATTTGGTTTGTTTATCATGCATGGATCCCATTCTCTGGTCATTCCTCCTGATTCCGTGGTTCAGTGGTGGGCAGGTTTCAACCTCTGCCTCTTCCTGCTGTGCCGCGCGCAATCCGCCTGCCGAATGGTTTATGATTGACGCTGCCGAGCGGCTTCCGTTACAACCCGCCTCATGAAAGCACCCCTTTGGTTGACCCGTTCTTTGCTGGTTCTGGCGGTTTCCGCCCTGAGTGTGTCCGCCCAACCGGCTCCGGACGGTTTCGTGCCGGTGTTCGACGGCAAAACCCTGAAGGGCTGGCATGCCAGCGCGAAGACCGGCCACAGCGCCGCCAGCCAGCACAAAACCGGCGGTCGCTGGGTGGTGGAGGAGGGCGCGATTTTGGGCAGCCAGGACATTCCCGGCAATGGGGGCATCATCATCACGGACGAGCAGTTCGCCGACTTCGAGGTCGTCCTGGAGATGAACAATGATTTCGGCCCCGATAGCGGTCTGTTCCTACGCAGCACCGAGGAGGGCACCGCTTACCAGGCGATGATTGATTATCACGCGAACGGCAACCTCATGGGCATTTACGGGGAGGGCCGTTTGGGCGGGAAGCCCTCGCTGATGAACTTCAGGTTCACCGACAAGGTCACGGCCATCCTACCCCAGACCAATGCGCCGGTGGCATTGGCCGTGCAGCCTGAGTCCTGGCCGTTTTTCTGGCGGCACGGCCAGTGGAATGAATTGCGCGCCCGCATCGTCAACAATCCCCCCACCATCACCACCTGGATCAACGGCGTGAGGATCATGGAGTGGACCGAGACCCAGAAGCGGCATCCGGATACTGGCGGCATCGCCTTGCAGGTGCATGGTGGCGGCAATTCCACGAACCAATTCGTGCGCTACCGCAATATCCGGGTCAAACACCTGGGCAAGTGAGCGGGCTGGGTTTGGCGGCCCTCCCTTGGATTCACCGGGCTTTGGCGGCCAGGCGCAGCGCGCCCACCGGCACGCTGTCTTCCTCCAGACCTGCCAGACGGACTTCGGGCCCGCCTGAAAAGGCGGACATCACAAAATCCGGCAGGTGCCGGGCCACCGCAGCCCGCAAAGGCTCACCCAACAGGGACAAACCACCGCCCAGCACGATCACCTGCGGGTGGAAGAGATGGGTGACATGTGAGAGGGCAAACGCCAGATCCTGGGCGGTTTCCGTCAGGATGCGCCGGGCTTCCGGGTCTTGGGCCGCCAGTGCGGCCGCCAGGTGACGCGCCTCGCCCTGGGTGTCAGCGGCGGAGAGGCGCACGAGTTCGCCGGTTGCTCCAGCGGCTTTCAGTGCCCGGATGCGCCGGTCCACCGCCCAGCCTGAACAGCGGTCCTCCACGATGGTTCCGGTGCGGTCCAGACGGATGTGCCCGATTTCCGACTCGCCCGGGGTGTCGCCGTGATAAATGGCCTGATCCACCACCAATCCCCCCCCGACCCCGCTGCCCAGCGTGACGTAAAAAACAGGGTTGGCTGCCTGACCGGCTCCGCAACAGGCTTCTCCCAAGGCGGCGACATTGGCGTCGTTATCCACCGCCACGGGCAGCCCGGATAGCTCTCGCAGCCAGGGGCCGAGCTCGAATTTTGACCAACCCTTGATCTGGTGGGAACAGCAGATTTTTCCCGTGCGCCAGTCCACCGGACCGCCAAAACCAACGCCAATGGCCTTTGGCTGGCCGGTTTTCAGCAAGGCGGGCAGGGCGGAGGCGATGGCGCGGCGGATGCCGATGCCACCGCGCAGAGGATTGACATTGAAACGGTGTCGTTCTCGGATTTGCCCGGTGCGGCTCCCCAGAACGATCTGCAGTTTGGTGCCGCCTATTTCAATTCCAAGCACGTTTCTGGCAGCCTGGCTGCCGATGGCCCTGCGGGTCTTCATCAAAGCGGTGCGCCGGTCAGACGTTCGTAGGCTTCCAGGTATTTGGCCTGGGTGCGCGCCACGACCTCGGACGGCAGTGGGGGGGCGGGCGGCTGCTTGTGCCAGTCCAGCGTCTCCAGGTAATCGCGCACGAACTGCTTGTCGAAACTCGGCTGGCTCGCGCCTGGACGGTACTCGGCCGCCGGCCAGAACCGGGAGGAGTCGGGCGTCAACACCTCGTCGATCAGCAGCAGTTCGCCGTTGAAATAGCCGAACTCGAATTTGGTGTCGGCAATGATGATGCCTTTCTGGCGGGCATAATCACGGGCGAACTTGTAAATGCGCAGGCTGGCCTCGCGCACTCTTTCGGCGGTCTCCTGGCCCACGATTTTGGCAGCCTCGGCAAACGGGATGTTTTCGTCATGGCCGGTCTCGGCCTTGGTGGCGGGGGTGAAAATGGGCTCCGGCAGCTCGGAGGATTCCTGCAGGCCCGGGGGCAGCTTGATGCCGCAGACGGTCTGGCTTTGGCGGTATTCTTTCCAGCCGGAACCGGCCAGGTAACCGCGCACCACGCATTCGATGGCCAGCGGTTTGGCCTTCTTGACGATCATGCTGCGTCCGGCCAGTTTGCTCGCCACCGGCTGCAACCGGGCGGGCAGGGGGTCATGGGCTCCCGCCAGTAGATGGTTGGGCTGAAAGGACTTGGTTTGGGCAAACCAATAGTGGGAGATCTGCGTCAGCACCTCCCCTTTGCGAGGGATGCCGTTGGGCATCACACAATCAAAGGCCGAAATGCGATCCGTCGCCACCAGCAGGTAGCTGTCCCCCAAGTCGAACATCTCCCGCACTTTTCCGCTTTTCACTTTGGGAATGTCCCCCAGGTCCAGTTGCAGTAATGGTTCGTATGCCATGCGTGCGAATGAACATCATCGCTCCGCCCGGGTAAAGCCAAAATTTTCACGGATTTCATCGGGGTGCCTGCGGCATTGCCTTGGCGGCCTACCTGCGCTATGAAAGTGGGGTGTCGCAAAACGGCAAATGGATCACCGTCCTGCTGGGGCTGAACCTGGCAGTCCTGTTGCTCATGCTCCGCCGGCCAGCGTCGGAAACTGTACCGGTTAAACCGGTGGTGACCAACGTGTCCCATTTTGACCGTTCAACCGCGCGCCCAGCGCCGGGGCCAAGGGTCCGGTCCGCCCCGGCGCTGGCCCCAACGATTGTTTCCAATCTGTTCACCTGGACCCAGTTGGAGACTCAGGATTACCGGGATTACATTCAGCGCCTGCGCCGGATTGGCTGCCCGGAGGAAACCATCCGCGATCTGATCATCGCCGACATTGAAAAAGCCTACGCCCCGCGTCTGGCCGCCCTGCGTGCGCGCCGCACCGATCTCCAGTTCTGGCATTCCGACGAGGAGGAGTACCAAAACCAGTTGAACCATAAGGAGATTGCCCGCCAGGAACGGATCCTGGATGAGGAGAAACGCCGGCTGATCCGCGATTTGATCGGGGCCGATCTCTACACTGAACGGCTGCGGCTCAAGGGTGAAACCGATTACTATGATCGCCGTCTGGGGGTGTTCCCGGCTGAAAAACGTGTCCAGATCCGCACGATTCTTGAGCAATTCCACGATCAGGATTGGGCGATTCGTGAGAAACAATGGCAGGAGGGCGAAACCCTCACTGCCGAGGATGGCATTCGGCTGGTCGAGTTGCGCCGGGCCAAGGAGGAGGCTTTGGGCAAGCTGCTCACCGCCGACGAGCGTGAGCAGCTTGAGCTGTGGATGTCCCCCGTTTCGGACCGCGTGCGGTTTGAGATGTACGGGATGAACTCCACCGAGGAGGAGTTTCGCAAGGTGTTCGCCCTGCGTCGGCAGTTCGAGGAAAAGTATGGGGAGGCCTCCCTGAATCCGGCCGAATCGGCCACGGCGGCCCACCGGGCGGAAGGCGAGGCGGAACTCCGGGAAAGCATCAAAACCGCCCTGGGTGAAGCGCGTTATGCCTTGTATGAGAGAGGCCAGGATCACCAATTCCACCAGCTATCCGCCTTGGCGGCCCAGTTCAACCTGGGCCAGGACAAGGTGGCGGAGATTTATGCCATGCAGAAACTCCTGCGGGATCATCGCCAGCAGGTGCAGGGCAACCCCGACCTGGCTCCGGCCCAACGGAATCAGGTGATCCATGAATTGCAGGCGGAGACGGAGCGCTCCATCCGGGCCGCGCTGGGGGATCGCGCCTACCGTGAGTATCAGCGCAGCGGCCTCAGCAATGTTCCCTGATTGGCGGGCGATCCTGGCGGGGGCCTACAGCCATTCCAGTGCCCGGTGCAGCTCCGTGTCTGTATTGTAGAAGTGGGGCGTGAAGCGCAGGTATTGCTGCCCGGCGCGATCCGCCCGCAGGGAGCAGACGATGTGGTGGGTAGCCAGTTTCTGGTGCAGGGCGGCCATATCCTCGCCCGGTTTGAAAAAGGTCACCACCCCGCTGGTGTTGGCCTCCGGGGCGTCATGATGCAGCACGGTGTATCCTTTGGCCATGATGGCCGGCACCAGCCAGTTGCGCTTGCGCAACAGTTCCGACCCAATGTTTTCCACCCCGATCTCCAGCACCAGTTCCAGGGCGGCTTTCAGGCCTACAATGCCCATCAGGTTGGCGGTTCCCACCTCGTAACGGCGCGCATCGGGGCATAGCACCAGGCGTTCCTGCGCGATGAAATTCGGGCAGCGGACATTGTGCCAGCCATAGACCGGGGGGCGCAATTCCACCTGGCGGGACTTGCGGACGTAGAAAATGCCGATTCCGCACGGGCCCAGCAGCCATTTATGGGCGTCCGCCGCCAGGTAATCCACGTGTTGCACCGAGGTAGGCAGTGCCCCCAGGGTTTGGATGCCATCCACGCAGAAGGGGATGCCGCGCGCCTGGAGCAGGCGGCCGATGGCGTCCACTTCAAGACGCCAGCCTGAGACAAAATGGCAGGAGGCCAGTGCCACCAGATCGGTGTTTTCGTCCACCTGACCGATCACGTCCTTCACCCGGATGCGTCCCAGCCCGCGCACATTGATCATGCGCACCTCCACCCCGCGTTCCGCCAGCGCCATCCACGGGTACACATTGGCCGGGTAATCGTCGAAATAGACCAGCACATTGCGGCCTTTGCGCCATTGCAGGCCGGCGGCCACATAGCTGAGCGCCAGCGAGGTGGGGCCCAGTAGGGCGATTTCCTCCGGTTGCGCCCCCAGCAGTTGCGCGGCCAGCGTTCGGGTTTGCCTCAGGCCCTCCGTCAGGAAGCTCCCTTCCTGGTCGTCATGCATCCCGTTCTCCGCGCATTGCCGCATCGCCTCCGCCACCCGGCGGGGCAGCGGGCACACGGCCGCGTGGGCCAGGAATACCCGTTCGGCGGCCACCGGAAACTCGTGGCGCCGCAGTTCCTCATTCGCCAGCAATTCTTGCAAAGTCATGGCTCAAGTCTATCCCCCGCCGCCCGGGACCGCAAAATTATTCCTTGTCAGCCTCCGAGGTGCTGCATAACTTCGGCCATGGCACCTGCCAACAATTTCTCCGAGCTTGACGCCCGTTTTTACAAACAGGCGGATGATTTCTTTCCCGCGAACTCCGATACCGCGCTCACCTATGACGATGTCACGCTGGCGACGCTCTACTCCGAGGTGCTGCCCCGGGACACCCAGCTAGACGTTACGCTGGCCGGGGGGCTGAATCTGCACCTGCCCATGGTGTCGGCCGATATGGACACCGTCACCGAGTCTCGCATGGCCATCGCCATGGCGCTCAATGGTGGTTTGGGGTTGATCCATTACAACATGACCGAACGGCAGCAGCTTTCCGAGGTCAGCCGCGTCAAGTACCACATCCACGGGCTGATCCAGGAACCGATCAAGGTCAGTCCAGAGCAGCGGATTGGCGATGTGCTGGAGATCATTGAGCAGCGCAAATTCAATTTCAGCACCTTCCCGGTGGTGGATGCCGCCGGGCGGTTGGTTGGCCTGCTGCCCGGGCACGTGGTCAAACACCGGTACGCCCAGCGTTCCGTGAGCGAGGCGCTTACCCCGCGCGCCCAAGTGCAGACGATCAACCAGAAGGAGCTGGGGGCGGACCCCATTTCCGTGGCCGACCGTTTTTTCACCGATCATCCCGGCATCCACAAGCTCCTGGTGGTGGATGATGAGGATCGCCTGCGCGGGCTGTTCACCATGAGCGATGTGGAGCGCATCACCCAGGAGCGCAACGCCCAGTTCCGCCCGGCGCGCGATGCCAGATTCCGTCTGGTTTGTGGGGCGGCCCTCTCCGCCACCCGCAACGCCTTTGGCGAGCTGGACCGTGATCGTATTTTGACTCATGTGGGGGCACTGGTGGAGCGCGGCGTGGATGTCGTGGCGGTTTCCACCGCCCATGGCCACAGCCAGGGGGTGGGGCACACGGTGCGCCTCGTTCATGAGGTCTTTCCGGGTCTGCCCATCATCGCCGGCAATGTCACCACGGCTTCCGGGGTGGATTTCCTCGCCGATTGCGGGGCGAATGTCATCAAGGTGGGCCAGGGGCCGGGCTCGATCTGCACCACCCGGGTTGTCGCCGGGGTGGGCATTCCCCAGTTGACGGCCCTTTACGTCACCTCCCGCGCCGCCGCGAAAAAAGGCGTCACCATCCTGGCCGATGGCGGCATCACCAAGTCGGGGGATATCGTCAAGGCACTGACCCTGGCCCAGGGGGTCATTTGCGGCGGCATCTTTGCCGGCTGCCCCGAGGCGCCGGGCCAGATCATGGAGATCAATGGCAAGCTCTATAAGCAATACCGTGGGATGGGCAGCGTGGCCGCCATGAAAGCCGGGTCCGCCGCGCGTTATGGCCACTCCAAGGATGCCACCCGCAAGGTGGCTCCGGAGGGGGTTGAGGCCCTCAAGGAGGTGTCGGATACGGTCGATAGCGTGCTGACGACGTTGATCGGCGGCATTCAGTCCGGCATGGGCTATGTCGGGGCGAAGAACTTGGAGCAGTTGCGTCAGAAGGCCCGCTACATCCGGGTGTCTCCCGCCGGGCAGCGCGAGGCCGGCACCCATGATGTCATTGAGGTGAAGGCCGGCAGCAGCAATTCCTGACCCCCGTTTTCCGTCGGCTCAGAACTGGATTTCGTCGTTCAGCGTGCTGCAGTTTGGGCAGCGCGATCGCGCCACGTCGTTGTCATCAGTATAGACGTAAGCGCAGTTGGAGCAGCGGAAAACATGGTCCTGGCTGGGGGTGGGGGTGAACCTTCGCCGCCGGTATTCATGGTACAGGCCGAACACCGTCATGCCGGTCAGACACAGCACCACGTACGCAAAAAACATTTTGTCGGGCGACATGGCTCAGGGGGAATTGGTGGTGGCGGGTTGGATCGGGAGAGGTGCGCTGACCTGCCATTCAAACACCGCTGTGCCGATGGTTTGGGCCGGTCGGCCGGCCCCCGGTGGCGGGGCAAAACGCAGTTGGCGTGCCAGTTCCAGGGCGGTGAGATCCGCTTTCTTTGATCCGCTGGAGGACAGGGGAGTGGCCGAAAGGACGCGCCCGACACGGTCCACCACCAATTGCACGCGGGTCGGTTCCAGCACGTCAGTGTGAACGATGGTGGGCAGCGTGGGCCGGTGGCTGGTTTCCCAGCCGCTCAGCGCGCCGGCAAAGCGCACCTGGGAGGTTGCGGCGAACAGATCCCGGCTGGTGACCAGGTTGGTTTGCTCAAACGCCGCCTCCGGTTTGAGTGCGGCCACAAACGGCACCCGTGCATTGGTTTGCGCAAAGGCAAGAAAGGCCTGCCCCAGGCCGCCCACGGCCAGGCTCAGCCAGCGGTCCTCCTCCCGCCACGTGTGAAAGGAGTGCTGGACGGCTGGGATATGCAGCCAGCCTTGCCCTGAGAACCCCATGGGGTTGGCCCGGGCGAACAGGGTGGGATCCATCAGGGCCGGCATCTCCCCGGAACGATAATAGGCTTCCCCGGCCATCAGCACCTGAAAGTTGTCCGGCCGCACCAGTGCGGGGGACGCCCACTGGCCCAGGGTGAAAATCAAAACCGCCTGGGCCAGGGTGACGGCGCTGATGGCCAGGAACCAGCGTCGGCGCGACCAGCCCTCGTTGGGCGCCGTGTGGGTCATGGGGGCTCCTGCCGGAAGGTCACCGGCCGGGCCGCCAGCAAGACCTCGGTGATGCCCGCCGTGCGCGCCAGCGTGGAGAGACGCACAATGGTGTCGTAGGGCACGGTTTTGTCCGCCAACAGCACCAGGGACAATCCCCCGGGGATGCGTTTGACGGCGGCGGCCAGCCGGGCGGGCAACTGATCTTCCGGCACCGGCTGGTTTTCAAAATAGATCTGCCCGCTCAAATCCACCGCCACCATGATGCGCGGATTGGTGCGGGCCCCCGCCAGGTTTTCCGCCATGGGCAGCTCCAGCCGCTGGCCGGCCAGTTGCGCCCGCACCCCCGCCTGCCGGGCCACCTCCAACACCTGGCTGACCAGGGTGTTCGTGACGGAGGAGTGCGCGCGGATGATGATGCCGTTGGTGCGCTCGTGGTTCACCAGGTCCGCCCTGAGCGGCACCACCCAGTCTTTCTCGCCGTATGTGCGCTTGCCCATGGACAGGTGGCCGCGGCTGTCGATCGTCAATTCCGTTGGCCGTTGGGAGGGCAGGGCGGAGGCATCCATTTGCCCGGGCAGCCCCGGCAGATAGACCAGCGAGGTCTGGAAAGTCAGGAAAATCGTCAGCAAAAAGAACACCCCGGCAAAGGGGGCCACATCCATCTGCCCGCGAAAAACCTTGGCGTTCCGGGGAAACTTCATGCCGGTTTGGTGGGGTTGCTGTCGGTGCCCGCGTTGTTCTGGGCGCTGTTGTTGTCGGAGACGATGTTCACGATGTCGGTGGCCGAGCGCTCCATGTCGAGCACGATGTCATTCACCCGGCTGACGAGGTAATTGTATCCGGCGTAGCAGGGGATGGCCACGCTGATGCCCGCCGCCGTGGAATAAAGCGCCTGCCACAACCGGCCGGCAAACAGGCCCGGATGGGCATAGACCCCCTGATCCTGCATCACCTGGAGCATGCCGATGAAGCCGATCACCGTCCCCAGCAGGCCCAGCAGGGGGGCGATTTGGGCGATGGTGGCCAGGATTGTCAGTTTTTCCTCCAGCCGGGGCACCTCCTGCAGGCCGGCCTCCTCCAGGGATTCCTGCACCCGCTCCCGGCCCCGCTCCCGGTTCAGGATGGCCACCTTGACCAGGCGGGCGACCGGTCCGGGGGTGGCGTCGCAGATGGAAATGGCCTCCACCACGTTGTCGCGCTTGAGCACATTGCGCACGCCATTCAGGAATTCAAGTGAGTTGATCTGCGCCCGGTGGTAGCACAGCAGCCGCTCAATGAAAACGACCACGGCCACCGCGCTGACTATCAGCAGCAGGTAAACCATGGGACCACCATCCGCCAGCAATCTCGGCAACATGCCACCGTTATAGGGATACGCCCCCATTCTTCAATCCAAAAGCGGCCCTTCCTTTCGGGCTTGCTTCCCGCTCCGGTCCCCGCATTCTTGCCGCCATGAACAATCCTGATCAATTGCGTGAACTTTTCCGGATGCAGAAAGCCCTCAATGAGCGCATCGGCGTGCAAACCGATGGCATGAGCGAGGAGGAGAAAACCAAATGGATTTTGAATTACTGCCGCGCCATGGGCCAGGAGCTTGCCGAGCTGACCGACAGTGTCCCTTGGAAGTGGTGGGCCAAGTATCAGAAGTTCGACGAGCAGAACGCCCGGGTGGAGGTCGTGGACCTGTTCCATTTCCTCATCAGCATGGCCCAGGTCCTGGGGATGAGCGCCGATGATGTTTTCCAGGCGTACCTCAAAAAGAACGAGGTCAATTTCAAGCGCCAGGAAACTGGCTACGTCAAAAAAGATGAAACCGATTCCAAACACATTTGATACCCTGCCTCCCATGATCACCCAACGCCTTATCCCACTGGTCTGCCTCCTGGCCTCCCTCTCCTGCCTGTCCGCCCAAACCGGGGTGGTGGCTCCGGGGGCCACCCTCGAAAAACTGGCGGGTGACTTCAAGTTCACCGAAGGCCCCACCTGCGATGCGCAGGGGAATGTTTTTTTCACCGATCAGCCGAATGATCGCATCATGAAGTGGAGTGTGGAGGGCAAGCTTTCCACCTTCCTGCAGCCCGCCGGTCGGGCCAACGGCATGTTTTTCAACGCGCAGGGCAACCTCATTGCCTGTGCCGATGGCCAGAATGAACTCTGGGCCATCAGCCCGGATGGCACCCGGCACACGGTGCTGGTCAAGGATTACGAGGGCAAGCTGCTCAACGGCCCCAACGATGTCTGGGTCCACCCCGGCGGCAGCCTCTATTTCACCGACCCGTTCTACAAACGGGATTATTGGAAGCGGGGACCGGCCGAGCAGGGCGGTCAGCATGTTTACCGCCTCTCCGCCGACCGCAAGGAATTGCGCCGCGTGGCCACCGACCTCACCCAGCCCAATGGCATCATCGGCACGGCGGATGGCAAAAAGCTCTTTGTTGCCGATATCGGTGCCCGTAAAACCTACCGGTACGAGGTGCGGGGGGATGGCAGCCTGGCGGACAAACAGTTGTTCTGCGAGCTTGGTTCGGACGGCATGACCATTGATGCCGAGGGCAACATTTACCTCACCGGTCGGGGCGTGAGCGTGTTCGATCCCGCCGGCAAAAAGATTGACCAGGTCAACGTGCCCGAGGGTTGGACCGCCAATGTGAGCTTTGGCGGGCGGGATCGCCAGACCCTGTTCATCACCGCCAGCAAAGGCCTTTATTCCATTAAACTCCGCGTCAAGGGCAGCGCCCAGGGCAAGTAGGCATCCCTTTGCGGGAAAAGAAAAAGCCGGCGGAAAGATCTCCGCCGGCTTTGTGCTGTCGCAATTCGGTATTACTTCCGTTCGTCCATCGGGATGAACGGGTTCTGGGTCGCGCCCATGTACACCTGGCGCGGGCGGTAAATGCGGCTCTTGGGATCGTCCATGATCTCCTTGAAGTTGGCGATCCAGCCCGGCATGCGGCCGATGGCGAAGATGACCGTGAACATTTCCGTGGGAATGTTCAGCGCGCGCATGATGATGCCGCTGTAGAAGTCCACGTTCGGGTACAGCTTGCGCTCCACGAAGTAGCTGTCCTGCAGCGCCGCCTCTTCCAGTTTCTTGGCGATGTCCAGGAGCGGATCGGAGATGTGCAGCGTGCTCAGCAGTTGGTCGCACGCCTTCTTGATGATCTTGGCGCGCGGATCGTAGTTCTTGTACACCCGGTGGCCGAAACCCATCAGGCGCTTGCCGCTGTTTTTGTCCTTCGCCGCGTTGATGAACTTGGAGCCGTCGTCGCCGGAGCGGTGGATATCCTCCAGCATCTCGATCACGGCCTGGTTGGCCCCGCCGTGCAGCGGGCCCCAGAGGGCGCAGACCCCCGCCGCCGCACAGGCGAACAGGTTCGCCTGGCTGGAGGCCACCATGCGCACCGTCGCGGTGGAGCAGTTCTGCTCGTGGTCTGCGTGCAGCAGGAAAATCAGGTCCAGCGCGCGCACCACCTCGGGCTTGAGTTCGTAGTCCTGATAGACGTCGGAGAACATCATGTGCAGGAAGTTTGCCGTGTATTTGTACGAGGGCTTCGGATAGATGATCGGCAGCCCATGGGATTTGCGGTAGGAGAAGGAGGCGATGGTGCGCACCTGCGAAAGCAGCCGCGCCGCATGCACCTCGAACCGGGCCGGGTTGGGCCGGTTGACCATCAGGCCCGGGTAAAAGCAACTGCTGGCGTTGATCATGGCCGAGAGGATCGCCATCGGGTGTGCATTCGAGGGGAATCCCTCGAACTGGTACTTCATGTCCTCGTGCAGGTTCTCGTTCTGGGTCAGCATGTCGGAAAAACGCCGCAGTTCCGTCCGGCTCGGCAGGTGGCCGTTGATCAGGAGGTAGGCGGCTTCCACAAAGCTCGATTTCTCGGCCAGTTCCTCGATCGGGATGCCGCGGTATTGCAGGATGCCTTTTTCCCCGTCAATAAAGGTGATCTTGCTCTGGCAGGAGCCAGTGTTGCCGTAGCCGTCATCCATCGTGATGTGCCCGGTCTTGGCCCGCAATTGCGTGATGTCCACCGCCTTCTCACCCTCTGTTCCAGTGATGACGGGCAGTTCATACACCTGTCCCTCCAGCTCCAGTTTAGCAATGTCGCTCATGTGTTTCCTAAGGTTTTGCGTTGTTCCAAATCGACTTTAACGAAATTATTACCGCAACTTCCGCATAATGCAAATAATTGCTTCAGGTCATTAGCTGGTTTTGGCGGCTGGGTGTGAAGACGGCAATGGCGCGAGGCTATGGAGCGACCGCATCCATGGGGTTTGCCGCTGAAAGCATGTTTTTTTTGAAGACCGTGTGCCACCGGCGTTTTCCCGCTGTTCTTTTGGCCTGGTTCCGGGTATTCCTGCCGTCGGACACTGCATTTGTTCGATGATGCCACCGCTTGATCCAACCTGGCCGGTCCGAAAGTGCCGCTTCCGGCTCTGCCGGATGGGGGTTCCCTGTTTACTCCCATGACCCTTTCTGAAATGCGGCAATGGCTCGCGGCGGGTGATATTCATCTCACCAAGTCGCTCGGTCAGAATTTCCTCCATGATGGCAATCAGCTTCGCCGGATTGCGGCGGCGGCGGAATTGACTCCGGCGGATCGGGTTCTCGAAGTCGGCCCGGGGCTGGGACCGCTCACAGAGTTGCTCCAGGCTCAGGCCGGGGAGGTGCTGGCGATTGAAAAGGATGGCCGACTGGTGGAAGTCCTCCGCCAGCGCTTTGCCAACCAGCCCCGCTTTCGCCTGCTCCACGAGGATGCCTTGGAACACCTCAAACACCACGCGGGCGATTGGACGGGCTGGAAACTGGTCTCCAATCTCCCGTATTCCGTCGCCTCACCCATTCTGGTGGAACTGGCTCTGGCTCCCCAGCCGCCGGAGCGAATGGTGGCCACGCTGCAATGGGAGGTCGTCAAGCGCATCCAAGCCAGGGCGGGGGATGCCGATTATGGGATTCTCAGCCTGTTGTTGCAGCTCCATTTTCAGCCGGTGGGCTGGTTTAAAATCCCGGCCAGTTGTTTTTACCCGGAGCCGGATGTGGATTCCGCCACGATCATCCTGGCCAAACGGCCCACCCTCCTCCTGCCCCGGTCCCGCCAGGGGATCTTTGTGCAAGTGGTCAAGCGCGCTTTCTCCCAGCGCCGCAAGATGATGTGGAAGCTGTTGCGAACGGATTGGCCGGAAGCCGGCTTGGCCGCCGCCTATCTCCAGGCCGGGGTGGCGCGGGAGGCCCGGGCGGAAACCGTCTCGCTGGAGCAGTTTGCGGTGATGGCACAGCACGTGGATGGGGTGGGGGAGGTGCTATGACCTACGCCCCGGTGTTTGCCTTTATGGGGGCGTTGGCCCTGGCGGTGGGGTTGCTTGCCCGCGATTGGGTGTTCAAGCTCCTGCCGCTTTATGTGGGGGCGGCTTATCTGGCGGTGGCGCTCGCCTACGTTCTCCATTGGCCGGGCATCTGGCTCAAACGGACCAACGGCCGTCTTTCGTGGCTCAGTTGGGTGCTCTTGGCCCCGGTGCACGGATTTGCGCGGCTGAACCTATCCTCCTTTATAACCGGTTGTGGCGAGGCGGCCTTCCATGAGGTTGTCCCCGGCCTTTACCTCGGGCGCATTCTGCGGGAGTGGGAGGGCAAAGTCATGGGGCCAATCAAGCCACATGCGGTGCTGGATCTGACGGCTGAATTTCCCGCCCCCTCCTTTTTCCGTCTGGCCCCTGCCTACCTCTGCCTGCCCACCTTGGACACCGCCGCCCCCACGGTGGACCAGATTCAGACTGGGGTGGAGTTCCTCACCCGGCACCTCCCTTCCGGCCCGGTCTATGTGCATTGTGCCTTCGGGCACGGTCGCAGTGCCGTGCTGGTGATCGCCTGGTTGCTTGATGTGGGGCATCAGTCCGATGTTGAGGAGGCGACCGAGTGGTTGCGCTTCCAGCGACCGGGCGTGTGCCTCAACCGGGACCAATTTCAGGCCTTGCGCGCCTGGTTCAAGCAGCGGAAAGTGGAACCGCATGGGTGAGGAAATATTTGATGTCGTCAATGAGTGCGACAAGGTGATCGGCCAGAACACCCGCCGAGAGGTGCATCGGCTGGGGTTGCGTCACCGGGCGGTTCATGTCCTGGTGTTTAACGCCCAGGGGGAGCTGTTTCTGCAAAAACGCTCGGCTTCTAAGGACAAGTTTCCCGGGGCCTGGGATT
>CAIYYI010000032.1 GCA_903930345.1 uncultured Verrucomicrobiota bacterium | reverse complement strand
GCTTCCAATGCAGGTACCAGGCAAAGGGCGGCACGTCCGCACGGTCCTGGTCCAGCACCGGGGGGAGTTGGACTTCGTTTTCTGGGAACTTGTCAAACCAGGATTTGGTGGCGTAGCACGGCACATGGGGGAGCCGGAAACCGGCGGCGATGAAGAAGGGCTGGCCCGGGGTAGCCTGGCGGAGGCGTTGAATGGCGGCGGTGGCGATGTGCCAGTCAGGCTGGTCCTCATCGCGGTCGGGGTAAATACCCCAGTCCATGAGTTTGATGGGATCGGGGGTGGTCACGAACTTGCGCGGGGGCAGGTTGGTGTAGGGGCCGGGATCGCCCCAGGCCTGGAACTCGGCGGGGGTGCGGTTGCGGGCGATGGAGCCATCATGGAAGATCTTTCCGCAGGCAAAGGTGGCATAGCCGTGCTGGGCGAAGTATTGGGGGAGGGTGACCCAATCCCGGGTGAGGGGGATGGCGCGGATGCCCGGGGCCAGGCCATGGATGCCGGTGGTGGAGGGCCGCAGGCCGGTCAGAAGGCTGGCGCGCGAGGGGTTGCACAGGGGGGCCTGCACGTGGGCGTTGAGGAACACCGTGCCCCGGGCGGCCAGGCGGTCCAAGTTGGGGGTTTTGGCCTGCGGATGGCCATTCAGGCAGCCCACCCAGTCGTTTAGGTCATCTACGGCGATGAACAGCACATTGGGGCGCGCATGGGTTGCCGGGGCGGCCTCCAACCAGAGGAGGCTGGCCGTGAGCGTCAGGCTGGCCAGGAAGAGGGGGTGGAGCGGACGGTGCATGGGAGCAGTGTGCCATGGGCCGGGGGGCCTGGTCGATGGCAAAAACAGGGGTTATGTTCATTCTTGCTAGGCCCATGGACCGGAGTAATATGCCGCCACGCGTGAAGTCAAAATCGAACATAGCATTTCCCATCGCACTCATGATGGTGCTGGCGGTGACGCGGGTTCCCGGCTTGCTGCCGGAGAACTTCAGCGCGGTGTATGCCATCATGTTTTGTGCGGGGGTGTTCATTCCGGGACGCACCGCCTGGTGGGTGCCGCTGGTCACCCTGCTGGTTACGGATATCGCCTTGAACGTGTATTACTGGTGGTTCCTGAAAATCGACACTTTCACTGCGGCCACGCTGCTGTATCTGGGGATCAATTACGCGGTCTATCCCCTGCTCATCCTGCTGGGGCGCAAATGCACGGCCAAAGCCTCCTGGCTCAGCCTGCTGGGCGGGGGCATTCTGGGGGCGCTGCTGTTTTACTTCATCACCAACACGGCGTCGTGGTTCCTGAACCCCTTTGGCAACCTGGAATACAGCAAGACCTTGGAGGGCTGGATCCGGGCGCTGACGCTGGGCACCAGCGGCTGGCCGCAAACCTGGGAGTTTTTCCGTAACACCCTGATGAGCGGGGGGTTGTTCACCGGGCTCTTCGCCGGGGCCATGAAGCTGAGCGAGTCGGCCCAGGAAAAGGAAGCCCGGGAAAACGAACCGGAGGATGCCGAGGAAAACGAACCGGAGGCGGAGGAAGCCAAGGCGTGAGAATCGGCCTGATTTCGGACACCCACGGCCACCTGGATCCCCGGGTGCCGGAACTCTTTGCCGGGGTGGACCTGATCCTCCATGGCGGCGATGTGGGGCACCCCCGGATTTTGCATGAACTGGACCAGATTGCGCCGGTGACGGCGGTGCTGGGGAACAATGACGCCGGGCTGGTTCTGCGGGAAACCGAGGTGCTGACCGTGGTCGGGCAGCGCTGGCTGATGCACCATATTGTCAATCCGGGGAACCTCTCCGAGCACCTGCGGCGCCGGGTGGCCCAGGAAAAGCCGGCGGTGCTGGTGTTTGGGCATACGCACATCGCCTTTGACGGGGTGGTCAATGGGGTGCGGTTTGTCAATCCGGGCTACAGCGGCAAACCCCGCTTTGATCAGGCCCGCAGCGTGGCGGTGATGGAACGGGTGGCGGCGGAGTGGCGGGTCACCTTCCTGCCGCTGGCGGATAAGCCGTGAAAAAAGCCCGCTTTTCAGGTATATTGGCCGCACGGGTGACTTTTGCGGATGAGGACGGTTGCGATGGGGATGATCACACAGAGAGACACGGCCCAGGCAATGCTGCGACGAGCGGCAGGGCGGCGGGCGTTTACCCTGATTGAGCTGCTGGTGGTGATCGCCATCATCGCCATCCTGGTCGCGCTGCTGCTGCCGGCGCTGTCCGGGGCCAAGGAAAGCGGTCGGCGGGTGGCCTGCCTCTCCGGGATGAGACAGGCCTACCTGGCGGCCGCCATGTACGCGGAGGACAATAACAGCTACCTGCCGGACGGCTTCCGGAACGACATGTTCGCCTTCAGCCACATTTCCTGGGTCTCCACGAACACTTGGAGGAATTTCCAGGAATACCAACTTCCGTACCGGCTGCTGGTGTGCCCGAACCTGTTATCGCTGTATGGCACGGAGGCGGCGCCGCGCATCAATGTGTGGGGGCTGGAGCTGGGGTTGAATTACCACGGTGGACACGGGCGGCCCTACCCCAACCTGCCGGCCCGGTTCACGTGGCGGATCCCGGACTGGCAGAGCCCGCAGCGGATCACGGACGTGAGCACAAACGGGGAGGATCTGGTGCTGTTCAGCGACCTGAACCAGTACAGTGCGAAAAAGAGGTTCACCACCGCGCAACACACGCGCACCGGGGCGCGGGTGGAGTTTGGGAGCGCGCAAATCTATTCCCTGGGCGGCGTGCCACCGGCCCAGGCGGGATCGCAAGGGGGCAACCTCGGGCTCATCGACGGCTCCGCCCGCTGGAAACCGATGGCCAGAATGCGCGAGCATTTTGCCATCGATCCGATCACGGTGGGGGATTACAAAGCCTATTGGTGACAGTTCAGCGCGGTGAAGCTGCCGATCCGGTAGCTGGTGCGGATGGCGTCCGTGATGAACTGTTTGGCCGAGGCCACGGCGGCGGACAGGGATTTGCCGCGCGCCCGGGCCGCTGTGATGGCCGCCGAATAGGTGCAGCCGGTGCCGTGCGTGGAGACGCCCTTGATGAACGGTGCGGTGAAGAGCAGCTCCTGCCGTCCGTCGTAAAACACATCCACCGCCTCGCGCATCCCGCGCAAATGCCCGCCTTTGACCAGGGCCGCGCAGCCGTAGCGCTCGTGCAGCTCCCGCGCCGCCGTCCGCAAATCCTCCACCGTGCGCAGGGGGCGTCCGGTCAGGAGGGCCGCTTCGTCCAGGTTGGGCGTCACCAGCTCGGCCAGCGGCAGCAGTTGCTCGGTGAGCGCGCGGATGGCGGCGGGCTGTAGCAGCCGGGCGCCGCTCGTGGCCACCATCACCGGGTCCAGCACCAGCGGGGGGCGGTCCGGGGCATCAAAGAATTCCGCCACGGTGCGGATGATGGCGGCCGAGTAAAGCATGCCGGTCTTGACCGCCTGCGGCGGGAGTTCGGCAAAGACGGCCTCCATCTGCTGCCGCACCAGCGCGGGTGAGGCGGCCTGAATGCCCGTGACGCCAGCCGGGTTTTGCGCGGTGATACAGGTGATGGCGCTGGCGCCATGCACCCGGTGGGCGGCAAAGGTTTTGAGATCGGCCTGGATGCCGGCACCGCCGCCGCTATCGGAGCCGGCGATGGTGAGCGCGACCGGCCACTGCCTGGGTTGTGCCATAGGTCGTGGGAGGGGATTACTTTTTCGGGGCGGCTTTGGCCTCAAATGTTTCCAGTGTCTTCTGGAAGAGTTCCTTGAGGTCGGCCTCTTTCACCAGCTCCAACGCCTTTTTCTCGGTCTGAATGGCTCCGGTCACATCGCCAAAGGCGAAAAGGGCGTTGGCGTAGGTGTCCAGCTCGGAGGCCGATTTGCCGCCGGTGGCATCCACCGCCCGTTTGGCGAATTGCTTGGCCAGATCAATGTCCCGCATCTGGATGCGCTCATCACGGAGCAGAATCATGGCTATTTGGCTGAAGAGTTCCGGTTTGTTGACCTTGGAGGCCAGCAGCTTGGGCTTGAGGTTCGCGGCGGTTTCCGGATCCAGACTGATGGCCACGGCCCGGAAATAATCAAAAAAGAGTTTTTGCAACTCCAGCTCCAGCTTGTAGTTGTCGAAGCTGAAGTCTTTGGGGGCAAATGGGATAGCTTGGCGGGCGATGACCTCGGCAACCCCCGGATCGGCAAAGAGGTTCTTGCGGTATTCGGCCAGCAGGAAGTCAAACCGTACTCCGCGGCGCACTTCGGTGGCATCAAAGCCCGGGCTCCGAACGATGCCTTTGAGTCCTTTCTCGATGGCGAGGATCTTCTGGGCGATCTCATCCTGGCGGGGGCGCTCCTTGTCCTCGGCGGCCAAGCTGGCGAATTCCTCGATCAATTTCCCGGCCTGAACCTGGTTTTTCTCGCTGGCGAGGTCGTGTTTGCCCTCCACCAGCAGGGCGAGGGTGCCCTCCAGACGTTCCATGGGACCGCCCTGCCAGACAATGCGGCCCTCCCGGTCCACAACAAAGGCCCAGGGAATGCCGGGCGCGCCAAAGGCCTGCATATAGGCAGCCCCGGTGCCGTTTTCCTTGTCGACCGCCACGATGTAATCCATGGTGCTCCCCATCTTCTTGACAAAGGGCTTGGCTGCTGCGGGATCTTCATCCGTAACCCCCACAAACACCACGCCCTTGTCTTTGAATTTCTTCTGGAGTGCCGTAAGGTGGGGAATGCTGGCGCGACAGGGGGGACACCAAGTGGCCCAAAACTCGACCACGAAAATGTTGGAACCCTTGCCCTTGGCCAGATTCACCGGAGCGCCTTTGATCCATTCCTGGATCAGGAGCGGCGCGGCAGGATCCCCAAGCTCGGCAGCCCGGGTGGTGAGCAGGCCTGCGGCGCCGAACAGCAGTGCCGCAGCCAGAAAGCGTGACAATATTTTCATCATAAAACACATAAGAGACAGTGCGGGGGGACTGTCGCCTTGCTCCGCCCGGACTGCAAGAAGGAATGCACGGGAAGAAGAAGGGCTTGGCCAACGGGCGGGTGCCAGTGTAGTCTTCAGCCCGGTTATGATACATCCAACCGCCGTCATCCATTCCGCCGCCCAGGTGGCCACCACGGTGAGCGTGGGACCTTACGCTGTCATTGACGCCGGCGTCACCTTGGGCCCGGATTGCATGGTGGGGCCGCACGCATACCTGACCGGACACACGACGATTGGCGCGCGCAACCGCTTTCATGCCGGCTGTGTGATCGGGGATGCCCCCCAGGACCTGAAGTACCAGCAGGAGCCCACCCGTCTCCGGATTGGCGACGACAACGTGTTCCGCGAGCACGTCACCATCCACAGATCCAACAAAATGGCGGAGGATACCGTGATCGGGTGCCACAATTTCCTGATGGCCAATAGCCACGTGGGCCACAACGCCACTCTGGCCAGCCACATCATACTGGCCAACGGTGCGCTCATCGCCGGCCATGTGACCATTCAGGATCGGGTGTTTGTCTCCGGCAACTGTCTGGTGCACCAGTTTGTGCGCATTGGCACCCTGGCGCTCA
This sequence comes from uncultured Verrucomicrobiota bacterium, assembly GCA_903930345.1. Lineage (GTDB taxonomy): Bacteria > Verrucomicrobiota > Verrucomicrobiia > Limisphaerales > CAIYYI01 > CAIYYI01. The sequence continues at coordinate 44,909 of CAIYYI010000032.1, read as the reverse complement.
TGCAAGGGGGGGCGGCCATCAGCAAAGACCTGCCCCCGTACTGTGTCGCGCGGGGTGACAACGGGATATGTGGTTTGAATGTGGTGGGCTTGCGACGGGCGGGAATGACCCCGGCGGAGCGCCTGGAGCTGAAAAAACTCTATCACCTCGTGTTTCGCTCCCCGCAGCGTCTGGCCCTGCTGCTGGCCGAAGCGCGCCAATCCTTTGGCCGTGATGCGGCCGTGAACCTGCTGGATTTCATTGGTCAGAGCAAACGGGGTGTTTGCGCGGATACAGGACGTCATGCTGAGGTCGGGCAAAACGCCGAGGAATGATGCCGGGGTGCCTGAAAAGTGTTAAGTATTTGGAAATGAAGATTTTGAATCGGTATGCCGGTTTTTATCCGGGTTCAGGACGTGAACTTGCCCCGGCGACCGGTGCATGATGCTGATTCCAGCGGTTGTCAGCCCGTTTTTCGGTGGTTTCTGTTTGACATCGCTTGACACTGCTCGTAAAAAGAAGCGCGAATTGCAAAAGTTTTGGGCACGGAGAGTCGCCGTTGAGACGAAAACACTTTTATCTATGAAAAGAACAATTGCTTCTGCCGGTTTGATCGCGTTGAGTGCTGCGGGCATTAATGCGGCTCCAGGACTGACCGCCAGTGAATCCGCCAAGCCTTGGAGTGTTGCCGCCACAGTTCGGGGATTCTACGACGACAATTATACCACTCGAAACAGCGCTTCGGGTCTGAAACGGGACAGTTTTGGCTTGGATGTGTCTCCGGAGGCCAAGCTGAACTACTCCCCCAATGACCAGACCTTGGTGAAGGCCTCCTACAAGTACGGGATGCGGTATTATGAAAACCGCGACGCGAACAAGGCGGATCACAGCCATGACATCAGCGCCTCCCTGAATCACAAATTCTCGGAGCTTTACAATTTTTCTGTGTCCGACAACTTCACCATCGCCCAGGAGCCGGCTTTGCTGGAGCCCACCGGGGTGGTGACCACGCCGTTGCGGTCTGAGGGCAACAACATGCGCAACCTGTTCGCCGCCGAGTTTCAGGCGAGCTTGATGACCGATTTCTGGGCCGATCTGGGCTATAACAACACCTCCTACGACTACCAGCAAAACGGGATTGGTAGCCGTTCCGCGCTGTTGGATCGTATGGAGCAGATCATGTCGCTCAACCTGCGCCGGGAAAACCTGTTCGAGCGCACAGCGGGCATTCTTGGTTACCAGTACGGTGTGGTCAGCTACACGAGCAATGATCCGGTCGCCCCCGGACTCTCCTCCAACTCCCGCGGCAACCGTTCCCATTACTACTATGCGGGGGTAAATCACGATTTCACATCTCAGCTCATGACCGCCATCCGCCTGGGTGGTCAGACGGTGGATTATTCCGGCCCGGGCAAGGCGCAGACTTCGCCCTACGCGGACCTGAACATCAACTACGCCTACCGCGAAGGGAGTACGGCGACGTTGGGCTTCAAGTACCTGCGTAACCAGACTTACATCGGCGTGCTCGCCGGTTCTCCGGAAGCCACGATGGATACCCAGTCTGCGATCCTTTATGGCGCGGTGGTCCACAAGTTCACCTCCAACCTCAAGGCCACTTTGAGCGGCCAATGGCAGGAGAGCCAGTTCCGCGGGGGCACCGCCAACTCCCAATCCGAGAACTTCTCCTTTGTGGGCTTGGACATGGAATACAGCTTCAACAAAAACATCGCGGCGACATTGGGCTATAATTTTGATATCCTGAAATCTGAACTCGATGGCATCGGCGGTGGTCTGTACTCCTATGACCGTAACCGCTACTACATCGGGCTGCGTGCCAGTTACTGAGCACGGCCTGGAAAATATTCCAGCGGGTACATTTCTAAACACTGGACAGACAGGAGGCTGGATGACAAAATCCAGCCTCCTTTTTTATTAGTATGGAAGCCTCCCCAGCCAACCAACTGTTCCCTCCGGCGGAATCCAAACTGCATTTCCTCGACTACTGGCGCATCATTCGCGTGCGCAAGTCCGTGGTGCTGCTCTTTTTCCTGTTGATGGTCCTCACCGCCGCCTTTGTCACCTACTTCCTGCCAGAAACGTATTCCAGCACGGTGCGCATTGAAGTGGACAAGGACACCCCCGATGTCGAGACCCTGCAGGGCCGCAATTTTTCGACCTCGTTCGACCCCTTCTTTGTGCAGACCCAGTTTGAGCTGCTGCAATCCAAGACTGTCCTGTACAAAGTCATTCAAAAGCTGACGCTCAACGAGCGTTGGGCCAAGCGGTTCGGTTTTGAGCGGTTGCGCACCGATGAGACTTTTCTGCTGCTGAAGCGCCAAATGCGCCTCAGCCAGACCCGCAGCACGAGCCTGATTGAGATAACCGTGCGCGTCCAAGGTGAAGAGAACAAACAGGAGGCTGCCGACATTGCCAACGAGATTGCCCGCACATACCGGGATTACCGGCTGGATCAACGCACGGAGATGACCACCCGGGGCATCAAGGCGTTTCGCGATGAACTGGCAGTCACGGATTTGTCCCTCCAAGCCACCCAGGCGGTGGTGGAGGGATTGCGCAAGGACCTGGAAGTTTCCGAGATTGACCCCATGAGCGGACGCTCCTCCGGATCGCTGGAGGATGAGACCCTGCGCCGCATGGAGGGAATGCGGGTGGAGGCAGGTAACGAGCTGGTGCGGTGGCGCGAGCTTTACTCCAAGCTGACCAATATGACCCGCGTGGAGTTCAAACTGGCCGCCGCCACCGCCAGTCCGGATGCCATCCTGGAGGACCTGATCCAGCGGCAAGCCCGGGCGGAATCTGAGCGCGCCATCATGGATCCGGATTTCTCGCCGGAGCATCCGGAGGTGCAGAAGATGAACAAACTTCTGGAAACCCTGGACAACCAGATCAATGACCGTCTCACCGGCATCCTGGCCGGCCTGAAGACCAAGGTGGATTCCTACGCGGCCCAGCTCAAACAGTTGGACAAGGATGTGACCGAGGCGCGCGACAAAAACATCAAAAACGCCACCAAGTTCCGCCCCTTCCTGCAAGCCAAGGATGATCTGGAGCTGGCCAAGCAGCTCAAAAACGCCATCAGCCTGCGGGTTTCCTCCGAAATGGTGAATTTGAAGATGCCCTATTCCTCCGTGGTGCGCATTGTGGATGAGGCGGAGCCGGGCATCCGCCCGGTCAGCCCCAACAAGGTCCTGAACATCTCTCTGGGCGTTGTTCTGGGATTGATTCTCGGCATCGGCCTGGCGTTCTTCATCGAATACCTCGACACCAGCGTGAAGACCATTGACGACGTTGAGCGCACACTACAAGCGCCGGTGTTGGGGGTCATCCCGACCAACGTCGGATGCCTGCTGGACGAGGGACCGGAGAACCCGCACGCCGAGGCTTACCGGGTGCTGCGCACGAACATCCTCTTCTCGCGCAAGGAGGAGACCGGCACGACTCTCACCGTGGTGAGCGCGGGGGCGGGCGAAGGCAAATCCACCACCCTCTTCAACCTGGCGGTGACCTTTGCCCAGAACGGGAACCGGGTGCTGGTGGTGGATTCCGACCTGCGCCGGCCCAGCATCCACAAACTGCTGCGCATTTCCAATTCCATCGGCCTCACCAACTACCTCCTGAAACAGAACACCCTGGAGGAGGTGATCCAGACCACGCCGCTGGCCACGCTTGATTTCATGCCCAGCGGCAAGCTGCCGAGCAGTTCGATGGGCATCCTCAGTTCCCCGCGAATGAAAGAGCTGATCACGGATCTGAAACGGCGGTATGACTATGTGTTTTTTGACAGCCCGCCCATCATGGGCGTGAGCGATGCCTCAGTGCTGGCCAGCGGGGTGGATATGACTCTGCAGGTGATCCAGTACCGGCGTTATCCGCAGCCGATGACCATCCGCGCCAAGCAGATGATCGAGAAGGTGGGGGGCAACCTGCTGGGCATTGTGTTGAACAACATCAACATGTCCAGCGATGCCAGCTACTACTACTACAGTGGTTACTACCACGAGTACTACGGCAAGAACGATGACGAGCAGATTGTCAAATCCGGCAAAGGCGGCGGCAAGTCCGGCCGCAAGGAGGGCGAGGAAGTGGCCGCCGGGGAGATTAAACAAAAATATTGATTGTCTGTCCAAGACCGTTGATAGAACATGTATGCCATGATCGTGTTGCGCGAAAAAATCTTCGGCACAGCGGCCCTGCTGGCTCTGCTGGCGGTGAACCTGTTGAATTCGGGCTGCACCACCGCCAATGTGGAGGTCAGCACCAACCGCCCGGCCTCCCTGATCAATTCGGAAACCATCAAGGCCGGCGAGCAGCTCAACATCACGGTCATTCTGCCGGGCGCGGAAAAAACCAACCCGAACAACATCCCCATCGAGCAGAAGGTCAAGAGCGACGGCACCATCAACCTGGTGCTCATCGGCGATGTCAAAGCCGAGGGGAAATCCGTCCGGAATCTGGAAAAGGACATCTTTGACGCCTACGTGCCCAAGTACTACAAGCGCTGCACGGTGGTGGTGAAACAGACGGACCGGTTCTTCTTCGTGGATGGCCAGGTCAAACAGCCAAACCGCTTCATGTATGCCGGTGAGATCACCCTCATGGGGGCCGTGGCCGCCGCTGGCGGGCCGACCGATTACGCCAACAAAAAGAAGGTCCAGATCACCCGCAGCAACGGCAAAATCGAGGTGGTCAACATCATCAAGGCGCTCGACGATCCCAACCTTGATCTCCCGATCTACCCCGGGGACCGCGTGAATGTTCCGCGCCGCTGGTAAGCGATGGTCCAACTAAACATTTTAGGCGGGCAAATGGCGGACCGGATCATACCGGTCCGCTCTTTTCCTTTCTGCGTTGGACGTTCCGCCGAATGCGGCCTGCGCAGCGAGGAAGCCGGTCTCTGGGATCGGCATTTCGAGCTGAAGTTCGACCCTCACCAAGGTTTCCTGCTGCACCCCGTGGGGGAGGCCTTGGTCACCATCAACCAGGAGTCGGCCAGCGGGCCGATCCGTTTGCGCAACGGGGATACCATTGCCGCCGGTGCCTTGCAGATGCGCTTCTGGCTGGGGGAAACCGGCCTGCGCAGCCTGGTCTGGCGGGAACGGTTGACGTGGATTCTGCTGGCGCTCCTCACCTTGGGTCAGGTCGCCTTCATTTACCGGTTGGTGCGGTGATCCGGCCCTGGATCAATCCGGCCACCGCTTCGGCGGCGCGCTGCGCCGCACCGGGGCCGCCGAGGGAGGCAATGATGCGCGCCAGCTTCTCCTGCGTCTCCCGGTGCCGTTTTGCGTTGCACCACAGTTCCCGGGCTGACTGCGCCAAGTTTTCCGCCGTGGCATCCGCCTGGATGAACTCCGGATAGACCACCTCGTCCGCCAGGAGGTTGGGCATGGCCAGGTAACGCACGTTCACCACCTGTTTTCCGATGAGGTAAGTGGGCCAGGAGGTTTTGTACATCGCCACCGTGGGCACGCCGAACAGGGCACATTCCATCGTCACCGTGCCGGTGGAGGCCAGGGCGAGCCGGGCCTTGATGAGCGCCTCCGCCAGGCCGCCAATCTGGGTGGTGACCGACACGCCGACCAAGTCGATGGTTTCCCGGGCCACGGCCAGCAATTCCTCATTGGGCAATACCATGCGGAATACCGGGCCGGTGTCTTTTAGCAGCAGCCTGGCCGCCCCCAGCAACGCGGGCAGGTGCCGCCGCAACTCTGCCTGGCGGCTGCCGGGCAGCAGCAGAATCTCGTGCCGATCTGCCGCCGGGGTGCTTTTCAGTTGCCGCAGGGCGAGGGCATGGCGGTCAATCATGGGGTGCCCCACAAATTCCACGGCCAGGCGAGGCGTGTGCCGGGCGTACCAGGCTTTTTCAAAGGGGAAGATGCTCAGCAGCAGATCGACATCGCGCTCCAATTGCTGCGCCCGGCCCGGGCGTGAGGCCCAGACCTGGGGGGAGACCAACTGCACCACCAGCGGATGCCAGCCCTGGCCGCCGGGGTCCCGTTCACGCGCCGCCTGTTTAAGGGCGGCCGCAAACCGGCGGTTGAACCCGGAGTAATCGACGCACAGCAGCAGATCCGGCTGCCGTTCCAGGGCGGCATCCAGCAGCCGGTTGAAAATGCCGCGAAATTCGTGGTACCGGCGAACCACCTCCCAGATGCCAATGACCGAATGCCGGGTGAGATCGATCAGCAGCTCCACCCCGGCCCCGGCCATGGCATCGCCGCCCGCGCCAAAGCAGTGCGGATTCAGGCCGGGAAGGCGGGTCGCCAATGCCTGGGGCAGCGCTTGCAACAACTCCGCCGCCAGCGCGTCACCGCTGGTTTCTCCCGCAATGGCCATGACGGTCAAAGTTTTCACCGGGAGAAAGACTAGCGGAGCGTGCGGAGTTTGACAAAGTTATACTCCGATCTCGCAGAGGCAGGGAATAATTACTTCGTCCCTTTGCTGGTGGCGGTCTGATGCGATAAACGGTCATGCTCAGCCGCCAAATCAGCCATGCCCAGGCCGCGATAAGCCTTGGCCAGCGCGGTGTGCGTTGGGCCTTGATTATTCAGCTTGGGCAGCGCGAATTCCAAATCCGCAACGGCCTCCCGCCAGCGGCCCATTTTCACCAGAATATGGCCACGGGTGTCGCGAAAGTGAAAATTGCCAGGATACTTTTCCAGCAGCGGATTCATGATGGCCAAGGCCCGGGCCAAATCCGGCTTTTCCCCCATGGCCAGCATGAAGGCCATGTTGTTGGCCACCAGGGCGGCGCTGGGCGCGGCTTCGTAGGCCAGTCGAAAATGCTCCCCGGCCTTGGCTGATTCCCCCCTCTCCCACGCCGCCGTGCCCAAAAGGAAATGAAGAATTTCCGGGGCTGTGCCTTGCGCCAGCATTTTGTTCAACAGAACCCGGGCTGCTTCCGTTTTGGCGTCTTTCGTCAGGCTGAGGTCGGTTAGCAGTTTGAGCAATCCGGGATTTTTCGGCCCAAAAGAGAGACCTTTTTGGAGCAGACTGATCTGCATCTGCAGATCGTCCGGACGGGTCCGTTTCACCCGCTGCAGCCAGAGCAAATAGACGTCCCCCATGGCCAACCCATAGTTGGCGTCAACCGAGCGATTCGCACCCGCCTGCAACCGTTCCAAGGCCCCCTCAAAATCCCCTTTCAGAGCCAGGGCCATGGCCCACGTCCGTTGCACGTCAAAGTTTTTCTCTTGGGCATATTTCTCCCCAAACACCTTGGCGGCAGCAGTAGCCCAACTTTTTGCGGCCTCCTCCTCCCCTTTGTCCATCAATAGGGAGGAGAACACGACTGCTGAAAAAGGGCTGTCCGCAGCGGCGCTCGCCAAATAACCTTTTCCGAGATCCCAGCGGCCAACTTGCATGTAGATGCGACCCAAGAGGTTGTTGGCTTCCAGTGATTTGGGTTCGAGACTGAGCGTGTGCTTGAGATGGGTGATGGCTGACTCAAGCGCCTGAGCGGGAGCGTTGGTCTGAGTTAGCAGGTCCAGGGCCATACGCAGATGGGCAGGCGCAAACACCGGATGGCTTAGCGGGGCAACCAAACTCATCAGGTCATCGGCCTCATTTCCCCGGCCCAAGCCCTTATAACTGAGGGCCAGATAATAGAGGTAGGGGTCTTTCACGGTGCCAAGGCTGGCCAGACGAAGACTGGCCACCCGCGCCCGTTCAAATTCCTTATCGTACAGCGCCCGCTCAACGATGTACTGGTAACGCAGCCGGGTTTCCAACGGACCCCAAGCCTGGAGGCAGACCACAACGGTCGCCAGCAAGACCAAACCGGCCAGCAGGGCCGGCAACGCACTCCAAAGCAGGCCATATGGCCGGGTCTTGAACCAGCGCACCACGGGCTTGCCGAGCGTACTCTTGAAATCAGGCAGCTCCAGCGAGAAAAACCGCTTGGCCCCGCCCGTCGACTGCTTCCGCAACCGGCGGAAGAAGCCTGCCCCAGGCAAATCGACTCTGGGTATCAGGAATTCAGACCACGCCCTCACCCTTCTTTTCAGCCGATGTAGAAAACGATGACTATTCATGGTCAGGGCTTGAGTTGGGCGGCCAGTTGTTGCCATAAAAGGCGCCGAGCCGCCTCATAGAGTTCCTCCACCTGCTTCCGTTCCGCCGGGCTTAACCTCGCAAAGCGGGCGGCCAGCACCTGCACGCGGTAGGTGGTGGGTTCATTCTTCAAGCCCTGGTCAAAGCGCCCTTTCAAACCAACCCCATTAAAGCTGGGGCTTCGCAGCCAGTTGCCTTTTTCATCCACCATCCCATGCAACAGATAGCCTTGCTCCAGCGCGTCTTTTTCCATCTCCACCTCCACCACCGGCAGGTTGGGCGTCCCTGGGCTACCCCGTTGTTCCTGCCGTCCTATCGTCCAACCACTGTTTTTATAGCACACCGACACGTCATGGAAGCCGCGGAAGGGATAATCCAAAGCCAGCGTTACCTGCACGCCTCCCCTCTGGAATTGCCACAAATGCGAGGCTATCCCCAGGGTCTCAATCTTCCGCACTGTGGCGGCATTGCCACTGAGCCGTTGCCATTCCAACAACTGATCCGGCAGCGTGAAGGAAGCCCCCGTTCGCAAGGCGCTCTTCGAACTGATGCTCAACTCGATTTTGCCCAGCCTATGCTGCTGCATCCATCCCAACGTCGTGGCCGCCAAGCCGATCAGTGCAAAAGCAACCCCGGCTACCTGGCCCCACTTCGGTGCCATAATGAAGGCCGGACCCCGCGCGGGTGGAATGGGGGCAATGGCGGGTTTCAAACCAATCGCCATGACTGGAAATGCCAGAAAGCTCATCGAGCGATCCTGACTGATGATCAGGCCCAGGTAAATGAGCACCAAAACCATACCCAAAGTTTCGTGCGGCCAACCGGAGAGCAAATCAATCTGGTATTTGTTCAGCAGCCAACCACCCACAGTGATCCGGAAAATATTTCCCATCACCACGAACCCCACGGTGCCGACCAGGCAGACTAGGATGCGCAACGGGCCCCGTTCCTTCCAGAGGGTGTAAAACAGGCAGGTCGCCAGCATGAACAGCACGGAGTTGATACCGCTGCAAGCCTCCTCCACCAGAAGCCGATGGCCCGGCAGTTCAATGATGTTGCCGGTGGTGTTCTGTACCACCCCAAAAAGGTCCAGCAACCGGCTGCTGCACTTCACCGCCAGGGTGCGCAGATGCATCGTCAGGTCGGAATCGAGACCGAGGGGAGGGGGGATGATCGTCAGAATCAGCAGCAGTGCCGGCAGACAGGCACGGAGCAAAGTGGCTCCCCCCAACCACAAAATCACCCCCACCAACGCCAGAAGCGCGGCGATGCTGCCCAGCCAGGGTGTCCACAGAATTCCCGCCGTCCCCAGGAGCAGACCGGACGCTCCCAAGAGCAAGGCAATGATCCATGGTCGCCCGCAATCCGTTGGTTGCGGCAGGGTCTGGCAGCGGGACCAAGCCAAAAACCCCGCCCCCGCCAGTGCGAGAGGGAAGAATTGGTAATGGGGCCGCCCCCAGAGGTTGAGGAAAAACAAGACCAAGAGCGGGACAAAGCCTGTTGTGATCAGCAGCAACTGATTGCGCGACAGCCTACCGGGCGAAAAGCAACCGCCAGTATGATCGGATTGCGTCATTGTGTTGGCAGTGGTTGTCATGAGCGAAACAGAAGGACGCCTAATTTCAACCGGCTAAACTCCTTCAAAGTGGTTCGCCGCGCAGGTAGCTGGCGAGCCCGCATCGTCACTTTATGTTACAAAAAGGCCAACCGAACCAATAAAGATTCGGTTGGCTATATTAGAAAGACGTTTTATTGCCGGATCAAACGTTCAAATTTTCAGGGCTTAACCGGGAGCTTGGCGCCCTGGCGGCGGCGGATATAGAAGCCGCCAGCACCCACCAAAGTGAGACCCATCATGGCCCACTGACTGGGTTCCGGTACGGAGGAAGCAATCATCACGTTCATCTGGAGCGGATGATAACCAGGGTTATATGGGGCAGCGGGAGTGGGACCGTAAGGTGTCCCAAGTGGCATTGCGGCCCAACTTGACCCAAAATCAGTGCTTAACGCCTCAACGTACGAATAACCGGGGCCCTGGGCACCTGAAGGGGGTGTAGAACCACTGATGTCCTTGGTTTCATTAAACCAATAAACCCCCGATGATGCGCTAGCTACTACCCAAAAGTATGAATTGGCCGCAAGAGCAAACCCAGGGGCAGTAAATACATTTGGCCCATCTGCAAGATATGAACCTGCGAGTGTCACTAAAGGTGACCCCGATGGAAGAGTGGCACTCCCTCCGTAGATAGCAATACTAACCGCACTAGGCGCACCAGGGGATATTTCAGCTATATTAAGAAGAACACTGTTCAATAAACTTGGGCCTGACTGCCCAAGAGTTGTAAATTGTTGAGCAACATATATATTAGGCCCGGTGATTTTTTCGTAACCGCCGGGTGCAGTGGACAAGCTATCATACAAAACAACATCAGCCTGAGCCATCATTGCCACAGTCAGACCGACGCCTATTACGACGGCCGAAGCCATCCTGCCCATCGAGGTGCTATTTATTCTCATATGAACTCAAACAGTTATAAATTTAACTAAACCGCAACTATCTCAACAACTGCGTAGGAGAATCACATCTCTCCAGAGGATTGTCAAATTAAAAATGTAAAACATTCGTCCTTGTTTTGACATTTCATAAACTATTGCTAAATAGATGTATCCAATAAGGAAAACAGCAAATGAGCCTCGGGAATCACAATAACTGACGTTGGTTTAATCCTAAAAAACGGGCGGATTCAAACCTGGACTTTGCGCTTGGCCGGGTCGGGATGCTGTCGGAAGAACACCGCCACATGGCCCACGATCCAGATGAGCTGACTGCCGGTCTTGGTTGCGATTTCCGGGGCCAGCACCTTACGCTGATCCGCGTGGTCGTCGAACCGGATTTTGACCAACTCCTGCTGCTCCAGGGCGGTTTTCAGGCTGGCCACAAACCCATCGGTCACGCCGGCCTTGCCGAGCTTGACCATGGGGTCCAAACGCTGGGCCAGACTTTTCAGTTTGCGCACCGTCGCTTTGGGCAATGCTTCGTGGGTCTCGTTCATCTATGGATTCAGCCTACGCCCAAGACTGGCTCCACCGCAAGACTGCACCTTGCGATTTGTCAATCCTGACGGGTGCACCAAGTCCACCCCCCCGGCATACCCCTGCAGACCGGGGCCAGCCGGTTTCAATATGGCCCGCCAGTATGGATCCCTGGCACGGATCGCTTGTCAGATGGCCCATCTCAAGCGATGGTGAATCGCTTTATGTTGGGTTACGCAAATGTCTGTGCCGATGGGACCGGGTCTGGCCGGGTGCTGGAATCTTCCCGCCCGGCCAGTGAACTCGCCTGGTGGGAGGCCTTGCGGCCCCGGTTGCAGGAAGTGCCCCTTTATCAGCGCCGGCTTTCCGGCGGGCAGGGCCTGGCCGGTGGCTTTTTCCAGTTGCCGTTTGTCACCAAGCGGGAAATGCGGGATAATTTCCCGTACAATTTCCTGCGCGCGGATCAGACCCTGGACCGTTTGCTGGCCTCCCAGGAGGTCGAGCTGGAGCACACCTCCGGAACCTCTGAGGACCGGGTGCCGGTGCTGCTGGGGTGCGGCTGGTGGAAGGCCCAGGAGCGGCGGGCGTTGCGGCTGAACCCGCTGGTGGAAAAGGCCTTGGATGAGCACCCTCAACCAAGGCGGGTCACGTTGACCACCCCGCTGTGCAACGGACTCGCCTGCCCCTGGCTATGGCAGCCCCACGGCCAGCGCATCCAGGACCAGGCTCTTTCGGTGAACCAGGCGCGCATCCCCTTTCTGCTCACCCCGGAGCAGCTCAACCGCATGGTTGAGGAGACGGCGGAGTGGCAGCCGCTCTTTTTGGACCTGGACCCGGTCCATGGCGCCTGGTTTGCCCTGCATTGCGAACGGGAGGGGGTGCGGTTCCCCTCGCTGCGGTTTGTGGTGTGCAGCTATGAATTTGTGAGCGTGGTCCACCGGCGTATCCTGGAGCGCGCGCTGGGCGTGCCGGTCTTCAACCTGTACGGCTCCACCGAGACCGGGCACCTGCTGATGGAAAGCTCCGGCAACCAGCTGCTGCCGAGCACCGAAACCGCTTATCTGGAGGTGCTGGACACGGATGCAGCGGGTGTGGGGGAACTGGTCGTCACCACGCTGAGCAACGATTACATGCCGCTCATCCGGTACCGCATCGGCGACCTGGTGGAACGGCGGAAAATCACGGGCCGCACGCATTACCGGGTGCATGGGCGACGGCGGGATGCGCTGCACGCCCGCACCGGCCGGCGGGTGACCACCTGGCAGGTGGACCAGTGTTTTGCGGCGGTGGCCGGCGTGGTCCACTACCAACTGAAGGCCCGGGAGGATGGCTCCTGGCAGCTCCGCTACGTGCCGGAGGGTGAGGGACCGACCGCCGGGGAACTGGCTGAATTGCGGGCGCGTTTGGAGGATTTGCTGGCGGCACCGGGAGCGGTGACCACGGCTGCGACAGATCTGCTGGTCCCGACCAAATCCGGCAAGTTCCGCCTGACGCAAGCGGGATGAGGGGGGAATCGGTTTGCCTGCGGCGGTGGGGGTCCTTGCCCGCCGTACCGCCCGGCTTCCAGCCGGGAGTTCCTCGGGTTCCTGACTTGAGGTGGCCAGTCAAACACACTACAAAACACTGTCGTGTAGCAGGTTGCCCACGAAGTCGCAGAGCACTCTTGGAGTGCGGCAGCTTGCTGCCGCCTTGTTGGACAACCAAAGTTCTGCGGTTCCAAAAATGGGACAACAGCACCGGCCAATTCAATGCCCCCATGCTGGTCTCTTCGTCACCTTCGTTCGCTTCTGTGCAGTTCATCGGCCGCCGGTAGGTTCACCGCGCCCGCACCGCCAGACAGGAGGCGACAAAGCTGGACCCCACCGACGTCACCGGCGCCACCCATAGCCGGCCCGCATTGTCCAGCCACAGGCGCGCCACACCGTAGCTCTGCGCCTGCGGGTACTGGTTCAGCACCTGCAGCCGCGTGTTTGAGTATTTGAGCTGCGTCAGCTGCTTTCCTTCCATCAGCCAGACCGTGTCATCCGGCCCCTGGCACGGCACCGACACCGGGTTGCCGCCCTCCCACACGGCCCGGGCCTGCCCCGCCCCCAGCCGCACCACCCGTGCGGGAACGCCGCTGCCGCTGGACGGCTCCCGGAACCAGACGCCGCCCGCCCGGTCCTCGAACATCACGTAGCCCGGCTGGGTCAGCACTTTCCTGCCATCGGCGGCGTAGGCGGTGCTGGTCCGGTCCGTCACCCACAGCCGTCCCTGACGGTCCCGCAGGTGGCTGGGCCCGCCGCGCTCGTAGTCGTAGCTGTGCCGGGGCGCGGCCAGGGCCGGGCCGGTCTTTTTCTCCAACCGCCCGTTGGTCAGGGTCAGGATCACCGTCCGGCCCCGGGCATCCAGCACGGTCGCGCCCGCCTCCGCTCCGGGGCTGAGCGCCGCCGGGCTGAAGTAGGTGGACTCCGCCGCCGCCAGGCTCGTGTTTTCCAGACGCACGCTCTCCTGCTCGTTCACCACCCCCACCTGGCGATGGTCCGCCCACCAGAGGTTCCCCCGGCCATCCTTGCCCAGGAACAGGCTGCCGTATTCCCCCGCGCTCTCCGCCAGCTCCCGGGGCCCCGGCAGCAGCCGGCTCATCAGCCGGTACTGGCTCCGCAGCAGGCCCGGCAGGTCCAGGGCCGCGTGGGTCTTGCCGTCGTGGCACAGCAGAAAGCCGTTGTTCTCCCCCAGCCCGAACACCATCCCGCCCTGCGCCAGCTCCAGGCCGAACTGGACGGTGGGGCGGTAGCCGAAATCGCTCCCCCGCCCCGTGTGCTCGTACACCTTGCGCCACGGCCCCTGGCCGGGCGCCTGCCAGAGGATGTTCGGGGTTTCCTGCTGGCACAGCCACGTGTTCCCCTCGCTGTCCGGCAGCGCCAGCGTCACGCCCGGGTAATGCTGCCCCGGCACCAGCGGAGTGTCCGACTCCACCGGCAGCGGACTCCGCGTGTCGAACCGCCACAGGGCTTCGCCCGTCTGCAGGTACAGCTTCCCGCGCGCGTCCGCTGCCCGGATCTGCAGAGTGTACGACTTCCAGGCCGTGGGCAGGTGGCTGGTCGCCAGCCGCCGGCCCTCCGCGTTCCACTGCTCGAACTGGAGGCCGCTGTCCTGCGTCCACACGGTGCCATCCGGCGCCCAGCAGTGGGCGTTGGCCGCCAGGCGCTGCCCGCTCAGGTGCGCAGCCAGTTCGCCGCCCAGCCGGCGGGCCGCCCCGGCCGGCGGCACCACCACCGCCCCGCCCCCCGCGCGCGTGCTCCGGTTGGTCCCGGGCTGCCACTGGTACCAGGCCTCGCCGGTGGGGCTGACGGCCAGCAGCGTCACCCGGGGCAGCGCCTCGCCCTCCAGGTTGAAGTCGGCCGGGGTCAGCAGCCGGGGCGCCTGGCCCGCCTGGAAGGAATACCAGCGGTAATTCTCATCCTGGTACCACACCTCTTCCCCCGCCCGGGGCACCAGCGCGCGGGCGTCCGCCGGCAGCGGATAGCTGCTCCACCGCCCCGCCTCCCGCCGCCAGCAGGCGGTCTGGCCGCTGTAGGCGCGCGCGGCAAACGCGTACACCCGCCCCTGCGCATCCTCCTCGAACTTCCAGCTCATGATCCGCCCCATCAGCTTCCCCGTCGTCGCGTTCGTGCGGCGCTCCACCGGCTGGAAGCTCCACTCCCGCCCCGCCATAACGTGCAGCCCCGCCCCCTCGGCAAAGTACAGCGTCCCGTCCCGACTCTCGTAGGCGGAGGCGCTGAAGTGGCTGCGGGCATATGGATCTTCCGCTGGCGCTGTCTCCGTCCCCGGGATCACCGAGGCGCGCTCCAGCCACTTGCCAGCGCGCGCGTCGTACGCCAGCAGGGTGCGCGCCGCGTTTTGCAGCAGCCACACCCGGCCCTGCCGATCCGCCAGCAACACCCGTGCCCCGCGCACCACCGGCGCGGACTCGCGCCCCGCCTTCTCCACCGCCGCCCGGAGGTCCGTCGCCCCGCCGTCTTCCCGGTCGAACACGGACACCCAGGGCCGCCCCTGCCGCTCCAGCTCCACCAGGATGGATCGCCCCTCCGCCAGCTTCTCCAGGCACGATTCCCCGGGCCGCGCCGCCGGCACCGGCCGCGCCTTGCGGAACCAGTCGCGCTCCGCCTCCGCGCTGGTAAACTGGAACCGCCACAGGTCGCCCGCCCGTTCCCCCTCCGCCTGGCGCTGGTCCAGCAGCGCCAGCAGGTCGCGTCGCGGCACATCGTTGCGCGTGCGCCCGTCCGCCCCATCCACCGGCACCAGGGCCGGCAGGTCCCGCGCCGTCACCGTGGCGGGGCCATCCGCCAGCGTGCCAAACGCGGGCCGCGTCTCCGGGTGCTGCGCCAGGAACTCGGCCCGGCCCCGCGTCTTCCACCACGCCTGCCACCGGTCCACCGCCGCCATCCGCTCCGGCACCGGCTGTGTGGCATCGTATCCCTCGTTGTGGCCGGTGAGCTGGATCAGCCCCTCCAGACAAAGATCCGCCGCGCTGCACCGTGTGCTGCTCCGGCCTGCCGCCAGGCGCGACTCCGTCTGGCTGCGCAGCCCCAGGCCCTCCGCCAGCAGCGGCACCAGGAATAGGTTGGTCAGCGGCTTCTCTGCCTGGGCCGCCCGCCGCACCTCCGCGCACAGCCGATACCCCACCAGCGACGGGTTCGATCCCGGGCTGCCCACCCGCTGCCGCCGCTCGGCGTCCCGGAGCAGGCCGAAATCCTCAGGCGTGCCATACCGCAGGATGAAGTCCGCGTTCGGGCGGTTGGCCAGCCACAACTCGCGCAGCCGGGGCAGCAGCGTGAGGTCGCCCCACCCGGCGAGCACCTCCGCCAGCCGCTCCAACTCGTAGGCGGGCGCACCGTGGCTCCAGCCCAGCAGCAGCGCCACGTAGTTCGTCGCGCCGGGCGCCTGCTCCCGCAGCTTCTGCGCCGTGCTGATCCGCTCCGTGAGCGGCAGCGTCTCCAGCCGGGCAAACTGCCCCGCCACCGGCGATACCTGCCCGCTCTGCTCCCACCATTGCCGCGCCTCCTTTGCCACCGTGGCGCGCGCCTCCGGGGCCAAGGTGGAAAACAGCCCGGGCTCGCGCCGCTGGGTGAGGAATCGCACCCCGGCCGCCTTCTCCAGGCACTCCAGCGCCAGGTCCTGCACCCGCCAGATCGTCTGCGTCTCCCGCTGGGTTCCGTAGCCGCCATAGCTGCCGCGCGGCCCCGTCAGCCGCGTGAGCCGGCGGTCCTCCAGGCGTGCCAGCAGCGCCGGGATCGCCTCCCGCCCCAGCGCCTCCACCGCCGTCTTCAGGGGAATTCCGGACAACCCGACCACCGGCGGCGCGCAATCCGGAAACCGCGCCAGGTAATACTCTGCCCGCCGCGCGACCGGGAGCGACTCCGGATCCTCCACCGTGGTGGCCGCCAACGGGCCGAACTCCGCCACCTGGGTCTTGAGCTGGGCCACATACTCGGCCAGCTGCGCCTGGTGCGGGCTCTGCGGGAACACCCGCAGGTTCTCCTCCCACAGAGCCAGCACCTTGGACCTCGCCGCCCCCTCCCGCAGCAGCTTCAGCCCCTGGGCGAAGCCCTGCTGCGCCGCATTGTCGATGCGCGCCCAGAGCGCCCGCGCCCCCGGGTCTGCCTGCAGCAGGTAAGCCATGATCACCCGCGCGGCGTTGGTCTCCCCCCGCCACGCCGCGCCGTACGCGTGCCCGTAGGCCGCCCCGGGCTCCAAGGGCAGCCGCTCCTCCCCGTAGCCCATGGCGCGCCACTCGTATTCCGGGGCCGGGTTGTTCGTCTGCCGCCGCAGCACCCGCAGGAGCTCGGCCAGCTCCCGGGCATAATCCGCCCGCTCGTACACCGGCGTCTGGCTGCGGATCTGCCATTCCAGCTGGAAGTCCGCCATCAGCAGCACCAGCTGCTCGTTGGTGGCTGGCCGCGCCCACGCCCCCCGCAGCAGCTTCGGGGCGGGCACCCCGGACGGTTTGGAGCGGTAGCGCACGCGCTCCAGCTGGTCCAGGTCCGGCCCCGGCATCTGCCGCAGGATCGCCAGCGCGGTGAGATTGGTGGCTCGGATGGCTTCGAAGGAGAGCTTGGGCGCATACGGATTCTTGAGCGCCGCAAACTCATTGCCGCCCCAGTGGGCCTGGATGGCCGCGCGCAGCACTTCGTAAACCCGGTCCGGCATGTTGGTGGCGGGCAGGGAGGTCTCCAGGGCCCGGGCACCCGCCGGGAACAGACCGCACGCCAGCAGCACCACCAGGCAACTGGAGAATGAAGAGGTGATCCGCATAAGCAATACCCCATGGAAACACGTCCCGGCCGCAAAAGCAAACCTGGCGAGGAGATCCGACGTCGGTCCCACCCCGAACCTTAATCCAGCACCTTGGAATTGACAAAGGTGACCCGCAACGCATCCACCAGGGCTGTGCGCTGGTTCTCCAAACCGGCAGGCCATGCGGATGAACGAGAGCCCTCGAATGACCGGTAGCGCTGCCGACTTGGAAGTCGGCGACACAGCAGGTTTAGAAACCTGCGGCACAAGGGAACGTGCCGCAGGTTTCCCAACCTGCAGGCCGTCACAAAGTCCTGCACCAGATCGCGCCCGCCCAGGTGTGTCCCGGTGTTGAAATTCCCCACCGCGCTCGGCCAGAGGGCGAAGCCACCGTGGTGTTTGGTGGTCATCACCGCATACTGGCAGCCTGTCTGGCGCGCCGCCGCCAGCCGATCGCTGGCGCTGAGGCTATTCGCCCGGCAGCTTATTGCCGGCGTCCGGGTACAGGAATTTGTACTCGATGGCCTGCACCCCCACGATGGCCGCCACGCCCAGGATGTCATGCGCGTTGGCTCCGCGGGAAACGTCCGCCGCCGGCCGGTCCAGCCCCAGCAGGATCTGGCCGTAGGCGTTCGCCCGTGCCAGGTGCTGCACCAGCTTGGAACCGATGTTGGCCGAGTTGAGGTCCGGAAAAATCAGCACATTGGCCCGCCCCGCCACCTTGCTCTCCGGCACCTTCCGACTGGCGATCTCCGGCACGATGGCCGCGTCCACCTGCAATTCGCCGTCGAAATCGGCCTCCAGCCCTTTCTGATGCGCCTTCTGCACCGCCAGGGCGGTGGCCGCCTGCATCTTGCCGATGCTCGGGTGCGCGGCGCTGCCCCGCGTGGAAAAGGAGAGCAGGGCCACGCGCGGGCGCGTGCCCGCCAGCCGGTGCGCCACCTGCGCGGTGGAGACGGCGATGTCCGCCAGCTGCTCCACCGTGGGATCCGGCACCACGGCGCAGTCCGCCAGGAACAGCACGCCGTTGTCGCCAAACCGCGTGTCCTCCACCTCCATCACCATGCAGCTTGAAACCGTGTGGATGTTGGGTGCCGGCTTGATGATCTGGAAGAGTGGCCGCAGCACGCTGCCGGCGATTTCATTGGTGCCGGAGATCAGCCCGTCGGCCTGGTGCATCGCCACCATCATGGCCCCGTAGTAATTGGGCTTGATCATCGCCTCCCGCGCCTCCGTCAGCTGAATGCCCTTGGCCCGGCGCAGGATTTCAAAGCGGTGTGCAAAGTTTTCCAGGTCCTCGCTCTCCGCCGGGTTGATGATGCGCACCCCCTCCAGCGGCACGTTCAGGCGCGCGGCTGCGTCCTTGATCCGCGTGCGATCGCCCAACAGGATGGGCACGCCCAATCGCAGGGAGAAAAACTGGCGCGCTGCCTGCAACACCCTCGGCTCCGTGCCTTCCGGGAAGACCAGACGCTTGGGATGACGCTGCAGCTTTTCGTAAACTGTTCCGATGAAGCGCATATCCCCAGCCTAAACACCCCTCCACCAAATGAAAAGCGCGAACCCATCTCTTTTCAATTCGGCGAGCAATCCGGTTTTTACCTCCCAATCGCACCACCAGTTTTTGGTTTTCCAACCTGCCGGGGCAAACAATCTCCCGGATCTTCGGCGCAGTACCACGAGAAACAATGTCAAAAAACAGCCGGGTGATTCGGACGAAAGTTTACTAAAACTTTACTTTTTCTTTACCGGTTCAGGGTTTTTCTGACTCCCGCCCCGTCCCACTCGCTGTCCCCCGTAATTCCAAGGGTAATCCACAGGTCAAACAGTAGGCTGACCGCGCCGGTTTTTCAACGTTTTTTCGTTTCCACTGAAGCGGCGAAGGTGAACTCCCACCCAGACGTGCACGCGCGCATGCAAAACGGAGCTGGGAAACAAACATCCTATGTGTCCCAAGCGTCCGAAACCACGGAGGGGGATAGCGTTGCATGGTCACGACAAATATGGATGCGCCCATTGAAATCTTCTATGAGGTCTGAAGATGACGACGACGTGGACGGCCATGCGCTGCAGCGAACCCGGCGTGAGCGTCGTGGTTGCATCCACACGCCCTATGAGCCGGGTCTTTGCTTTCCGCACAGCTGCCTAAGGTATCACGAGGCGGAAAAACAGGTTTGAGGTGGCCAAAGGCGGGCTGACAGCCTCCCAGCGGTTGCTGGGGAGCGCGGGCACGTTGGTGAAGCCCACCCAGGCCCCGAGCCCAGGGAGGGCGCTCATCTCGACGATATAGCTCCGGTTGGACCGGGCCTGGAACAGCAGCGTGGCTGCCGCTCCCCCCGCGTCCAGGCGCAGGCCGGCGATGCGCGGTGGCAACAGCGGGTCGGCCGGATCTGTCCCCAACCCCAGTTCCACTGCGTCCGGCACGCCGTCGCCATCAGCATCCCCGCCAACGGCAAAGAGGGCGAGATTCGTGCCATGGTCCAGCTCCCACCAGTCCGGCAGGCCGTCTCCGTCCGTGTCGCATGGCTGCGCCGGTTCCGGCCTTCCGGGGGAACCAA
The DNA here is from genome assembly GCA_903930345.1 of uncultured Verrucomicrobiota bacterium. Lineage (GTDB taxonomy): Bacteria > Verrucomicrobiota > Verrucomicrobiia > Limisphaerales > CAIYYI01 > CAIYYI01. The sequence goes on along the minus strand of CAIYYI010000032.1, from coordinate 24,990 downwards.
GGACGCAGGCGCTGGCCAGCCAGTTGCTCCCGTGGTTCCAGGCGCTCTCCGGGGCTGACTCGGTCCGCACGACCAGCGAGTGGCCCCGGCCATCCGCCGACTTGTGCCATCCACCCTCATAGTTGAAGTCCTGCACATCCTCGCCCACGGCATCCACCAGACGGATCCGTTCACCGCCATTGTCCAGGTTGCCCGAGTATTGGCCGGCCACCGGCAGGCCGCCGCCGTAACGTTCGAAGAAGGCGTTTGTGTTCTCCACCACCAGCGCATAGGCGCCCGGGGCCAGGCTGGTGACCGAGCTGCTGGTGAAATCAAAGTCAATGCCGTTGTCGAAGCGGATGCCGTGGAGGTCGAGGGGATCAGTGGCGGAGATGTTCCGCACCTCAACGAACTCAAACTCCTGGGCGGAGTGAAGGCTGCCGGGGGGCGGTGGCGCCGGGTTGAACATGACCTCGGTGACGCGCAACTGCCGCTGGGCGAGCGTCGGCAGGCCGAGATAGCGGTTGCTGCTGACCAGGCGATCGGCGTCATCCCGCAGCGCCAGGGGCTCACCCAACGCGCTGAGTGTGCCGTTGAAGTTGCCCTGCACCTGCAGGATCTGGCCGCCTCGGGGCCCCGTGGCGCGGGCGCGGAAGGCGACGACATTGCGGGCCAGGTAGAGCGTGTTCGTCGGCAGGATCACGGTGCCCGGCCTGAACCGGTGCGCGGCGGCACCCTCCACTTTCCAGCCCGAGATATCCACCGCGTACGGGTTGGGGTTCACGAGCTGGATGTACTCCTCCAATTGGTTGCCGGAGGCGGGATTATAATCCACCTCTCCAAACAGCACCACCGCGTTCGTCGGCTGCCCTTCCGGCAGCAGGGCATCCACCCCCGCCGCCACGTTGGTCGCGGCGAAGGTGACGTAGAGTTCGGTGCGGCGCTGGGCGAGATAGCCTTTGAGCGCCACCACGGCGTTTGACGCGTCCGCAGCCCCGGTGCCCAGCAGGGGCTGCACGGGCGCAAACCACGCGTCCAGGCGGTCCTCCAGGTATCCGGGGGCAGCCTGGAGCTGCGCGTCCATCAGGGTGCGGAGCCGGCGCAGGTACATCTGGCGGGTGCGCGGGTCGGTGAACATGGCCTCCCACAACATATTCCACTGGCCGGCGTTGGGTTTGCGGTGGTTTGCATCGCCCAGGAACGGGTGCTTCGCGTAAATGCCCGCATCGGCATCGATCCCGAAGCTGTAATCCTTGTCCCAGGGGAAAAAGGTCCACTCCCCCGAGCCTTCGGTGTCACGGAAGAAGTACCAGTTCTTCCGCACATCGTCGGTGTCGCGCACCACCGCGCGGCAGGCGAGATAATTGACCACTCCGGCCAGATTCAGCCGGTCGAACAGCAGCGCGGCGCGGGCCTCGATGTTGTTGGTGAGCTGCAGCGCATCCACGACAGCCTGGAGGTCGGCATGGTCCTCGGCGAGGCGGGTTTTCTTCTCCACGCCGTCGGTGGCATCGCTGAACGCGGGGGTGAGCTGCGCGCGCTGGGTGAATTTGTAAAGAGACCCGTTGAGGTCCAAGCCACGGCGGTTGAGAAACCGTTCATCCACCTGCTCAAGGTAGAGGCCCACCCGATCGGGCGCCCCGTTGAACCGCAGGAGCATGGGGACACACTCGCTGGCGGGATGGCCGGCGGTGCGGAACACCTCAAAGGCGAGCGGCGGGCGCAGGTAGCTGGGGTCCGCCCCGGCGCCGTTCAGGTTGGCCTCCTCCACCCGGCCCACCTCGTCGCTGATCCGGCAATGGAACCCGGTGTTGAAGTCGAATTTCTGCGACTGGAGCTGGGCGGTGAACCCGCCCCGCTGGCGGATGTAGACGTTGTCGTAAAACTCCCCGTTGAAGCACACCGCCCCCCGCTGGCCAGACCGGTTGTGTGCGGCGGCATAATCCGCGGCGAACCACTGCCAGACGGGAAGGCCGCTGGCGAGGGACGGATCCGCCACCACGGTGCCCTCGTACTCGGGCGTGTTGAGCGGGTCGTCAAAGAGCGGCCAGCGGGAGCCGCGTGCGGCGGTGTCCGTGGCGGTGATGAACCACCGGATCATCTGCCCTGGCAGCGCCACTCCCGCCGGGATGGCCGCCCCGAAAACCCCGTCTCCCGCAGCCCCGTCACCGTGCTGGCCGTCGTCCAACATCGGCACCTGGTTGGTGATGCCGAACATCACCCGCCAGTGGAGGGTGACGGCCGCCACGGGCGCAAAGGCGGGACCGACGGCGGCGGTGACGCTGAGGGCGTCGTTCGTGGTCGGCTGAACCGGCAGGGCCGGGGTGCTGCCGGCCAGAGTGATGACCGGGCCGAGGTCCGCCGCGCCGAAGCTGTTGGGGGCGCCCGGCGTGGCGGCGGCAAAGTACCGGGCGTTGGTGGCGAGGCTTGTGACCATGCCAGCCTCCAGCTCCGCCAGGATCAGGAAGTCGCCGTTGGTGGCGGTCACATTCAGCCCGTGGATGGCCAGGACATTGGGGCCGGCCCGCAGGAGTTCGCGCGCGTCCGAAAGATCGAATTCCACCGGGTTGACGGCGGCGGAGTTGAGGCGCCACCCCGTGGCAGTGGAGTTCCAGGCGGGGGCATCCGGCTGATTGGCCCAGGCGACGGGCTGTCCGTTCAGGTAGGCGATGAAACCGTCATCGTACCGCATCCGCAGTGTCAGCCGGCCGATGCCTGTGGCGTTGGTCACCTGGAACGGCAGGCGGAGGTAAGCCCCGCTGCTCCGACCCAGCATCCGGGACTGCAAGTCCGTCCTGATCAGTCCTGTCAGGAAAAAGTTGCCCGTGCCAGCCCCCGCCGGGACCGAGTTGGTGGCGGATTGGTAGAGCCGCTGGATTTCAACAGCCGACAAGGCGCGGCTGAACACGGCCGCCTCATCGACCTCGCCCGGGAAGAAAAAGCCGCCCGCCGGATCCTCGCTCCGGCCGGCGCCCAGCCGGAACGGGCTGCCATCGTTGGGCGAAAACGCCGTCGCCTTGGAACCCACGGCCACACCGTTGATGTAAAAGGCCTTGGTTGTACCATCGTAGGTCCCCACCAGGTGAACCCACTGGTTGGTCACCACGGCAGGCCCCACGATTGTATCCCAAGTGCCGGCCCCCCCCGTGCCGGTCCAGAACTCCCAGGTGTTGGCTGCGCCGGCGTAGAAGATGTAGCCCCGCGTCGGCGCATCCGCGCGCGAACTCAGCGGAGATCGATAGGTGCCGGCCCCGCCGGTTATGCGCGCCCAGCAGGAGACGGTGAAAGTCGCCGGGTTGAGCGAGCCGGAGTACGGGACGTCGATCCGATCATTGAGGCCATCAAAGCGGGCCGCGCGATTGTCGGCCTCAAAGCCACCGAAGGCGGCCCCCTGCGGTCCGGGCTGGCCGAGCAGGGTCCCGTTCAGGTAGGAGCCGTTTTGGGCTGGGCCCCCAGCCCCGGTGTTCTGCGCCACCAAGCCGGCTGTTTCGTCCAGCCGCCAAAACCCAGCCGGATTAAGCCCGAGCAGCGTGGCGGTTGCCGGAGGCAGCTCGCTGGCACCGGTCTCAAAGCCCGCTCCGTTGGTGCCCGCCAGCCACCCGGCGTCCGCAAATTCGGGCATGGTCCACCCCGTGCCCAAGCTGTCATCAAGAGGCACCAGCACCCGTGCCGGACTGCGGTCATTGACCAGGGAGGAGTAGGCCCACTGTGCGCCCAAGCCGAAGGAGACATCGGTGAACTGCGCTGGGAACAGCGGTGCAAACTGGGATGTGACCAGCCCGCCGGGCGTGGTCAGGGCGAGGTATTCACCGTTGGACTCCAGCTTGAAATTCGCGTGCAGCGGCCGGCCGGCCACAGCCCTGTTTTTGTTTGAGAGAAAGACCACCCAGTATTGTCCCGGACCCATGTTGGTGGCTGGAAAGCGCCACCGGGCCAGATTGCCCGCCAAGTCCGTCAGCGCCCAGTCCCGGAGGTTGATGGTGAAGGGGCCCGGGTTGTGGATTTCGACCCAGTCCACATAATCGCCATCCTCGTCCGCCAGCGTGTGGCTGTTGGCGGCCATGAACTCGGTGATCAAGGGCAGCCACGGGAGCTGGTCCGGGCAGGTGTAATTGGTGTCCAGCACGGACACCCGCTGGCGCGCGGTGGAGGAGTTGCCATGCGCATCAATCGCCGTCCAGGTGACCAGGGTCACTCCGACTGGGAAAGCCGCCGGGGCGTTGTTGGTCAGCAGCGCCAGGCCGCAGTTGTCGGTGGCCACCGGACTGGCCAGGGCGGCGGCCGGCACGGCGCAACCGCCTGCCGTGTTGAACGCAACCTCCGCCGGCACCGCCAGCGACGGCGCCTCGGCATCGACCACGGTCACCCGCTGGGTGGCGGTGAGGGCGACGCCCTCCGTGGTCACCAGGGTCCAGACCACCGAGGTCACGCCGATGGGGAACCGGGCCGGGGCATCATTCGTCAGCGCCGTCCAAGGCACATTCGCCTGGGCGTTTCCGAGCACGACTGCGGTTGCCTCGCACCCGCCCTTGTCGTTGTTCAGCACGAGGTCCGGGGGGGTCACCAACGGCTTGCGTTCCGTCGCGACCACATCCACGGACCACGCCTCCAGGGTCGCGCCCAAGCCGCTGGAGAGATCGGTGATGAACAGGGTCCATGCCCCGTTCACATCGGCGTCCAGGAAGGAATCCAGCCGCGCCACGCGGTCGCTGGCATCACCGGTGACGTACTCCGGGTTTTCCAGGCGCCCATCCGCCTCGAAGGTTCCGCTGAGCACCGTGCCGGGGGCGTTGGTGGACAGGTGGATGTCGCCGCCGCCGCCGGAGCTCTCCAGCGCCACGTCCAACCCGCTGCCGGCCGAGCCGTTCGGGTCCGTGGCGGAGCGGCCCACGCGGTTCAGCAGAACGCTGAAGCCGCTGTGGCCGGTCGCGTCCCGGTGGGTCAGGGAGGCATAAAGGTCGCCGTTGTAACCGCCGCGCGTGCGGAGCCGCACCCGGATCTCCCGGATGGGGCCGAACGCCGGATCATGGACCGACAGGGTCCGGGCCACGCCGGAAGGGTTGCCATCGGGGATGGCAAGGTTCAGGTTGGTTTCCCCCAGCGACAGGTTGCCTGTCGCGGCCCGCAATCCGAATTGCGTCACGAGGGTGAGGATGAACAGACCAGCAAGTTTGCGCATAAGGTTGTTCGATGGGGCAGGGGGGGGTTAATAGGCGGGCCAAACCGTCCGGTAAAACCGCTGGGCTGTCCCGCTGGTCGGCTCGCTGAACTCGAAGATCCCCACGCCGAAACCGGGATCGTTCGTGGGGGCCGTGAGGTTGACCGACTTCCGCCAGTCCACCGGGGACAGGGCGTCGGAGTGCTCGATGGTGTAGGTCAGCCCTGGCACCCCCGCAAACCGCACCTGGAACTGGCCATTGGTGATCACGGGGCCGTAAACCACATTGAGCGTCGGCAGGTTGGTGGAGACGACCGCCACCAGCACGCTGCCGGTGGCGGTGGCGGCATAGCCATCCGTGATGGTGTAATTGAAGCGGTCGGGGCCCGTGTAACCGGCGGCGGGCCTGTAGGTGATGGTTCCGCCCGCCAGGCTCACCGAGCCCCCGCTGGCGCTGGTGGCGTCCACCCCCAGCAAGGTCAGCGCGTCATTTTCCGCATCCGTATCGTTGGCCGTGAGCTTGGCCGCCGCAATCAGGGTGGCGCGATCCTGCGGCGCGTCCGCATCATCCGGATTGGCCACCGGAGCCTGGTTGTGGTAACGCGCGCGCGCGGCGGTGTAGTGGGTTATCACCCGCTCCTGCGACAGGGCCTTGCCGTAAACCGCCACTTCGTCCACGTCGCCGGGGAGGAAGAAATCCCCGCCCGGCTGGTCCGTCGCCCCGCCCCCGATGCGCAAGGGGCGGTCCGGGTTGGGGGCGAAGGGCACAGCGGCCGTGCCCACGAGCATCCCGTTCACGTAAAAGCACTTGTTCGTTCCGTCGTACGTGCCGACCAGATGCACCCACGTATCGTTGAGGACCGCCGGACCCGTGAGGGTGTGCCAGGTGCCAATGGGCCCACCGGTGCCCGTCCAGAACTCCCAGGCATTGCCGGGGCTGGCGTAGAAAATGTAGCCGCGCGTGCTGCCGTCCGCGCGGGAAGTGACCGGGGACCGATAGGTGCCGGAGCTGCCCGTGACCCTTGCCCAGCAGGCCACGGTGAAGTTGGACTGATTGAGCGCCGCCGCCCACGGCACATCCGCCTTGGCACCCGCGCCATCGAAGCGGACGGCCGTATCGGAGTCATTGGTCACCGCGCCCGCCACCCCGAAGGTGACGCGGTTGGAATACCAGCCGTCATTACCGCCCAGGGCGTCCAGGGCGAGTGGTCCCGCCGCCTCCCCGAGCCGCCAGTACCCGGCGGGGGCATCCGCCAGCAGATTGCTCGCGCAGGTGATTGCCGCCGGTGCCAGCACCGTCAGCACCGCCACGGCACTGGTGCTGAACCCGGCTTCGTTGCCGACCACCGCGCGGTATGCGCCGCCGCTCTGGCTGGTCGTCACGGTGCCGAGCGTGAGCACCGGGTTGGTCTCGCCGGCCAGCGGCACGCCCTCCAGCAACCACTGGCAGGTCAATCGCGGGTAGCTTCCGGCCTGGACCAGGAACCGGGCCGTGCCGCCGTCATAAACCGTTCTCGACCCCGGCGGCAGGGTGATCATCGGCGGCGAGGTCGGGCTGACGGTCAAGGGCGTCGCATCGCTGTAAATTGCCCCCAGGATGTTGGTGATCCGCACCCGGTAAATCCCCTCGTCGCCGGTGGTCAGCGGGTTGAGTCGCAGCAGGCTGCTGGTTGCCCCGGGCAGGTCTATCCCGTTCTTCTGCCATTGGTAGGACAGCACGGGGGTGCCTGCCGCCGCGATGGAGAGGATGACATCCTCCCCCTCGGAACGCATCCCCCCCTGCGGCTGGGCTGTGATGGTGACCGGCACGTAAAGCACGGCCACCGCGCTGGTGATCGAGCCGACGGGGTTGTTGATGACCACGTCGTAGCTTCCGGCATCCGCCCCCTGGACCCCGGGCAGGCTGAGGGTGGCGTTTGTCTGCCCGTCCAGCGGCACCCCGTTCAGCCGCCACTGGCAGGCGAACGGCAAGCTGCCGCCGGGAATGACCGCGAAGGACGTCGCTGTGCCGACCGTGTTTGTCCGGGACTGCGGGGCGCGCAGCACGGTGGGTGAAACGCCAGCGGCGAGCTGGCCCGCCCCGTTGGTGTAATGAGCCAGGATCCGGTCCGGAGCCAGCGCCAGCCCGTAGTAGGCCACCTCGTCCACGTCCCCGTTGAAGAAAAAGCTCCCGACCACATTCTCGTTCTGGCCCGCCCCGATGCGCAGGGGAGTGACCGTGTTGGGCGTGAACACGGTGCTCGTCACGGCGCGGAGGGCGCCGTTCACGTAGAACCATTTGTTCGTCCCATCATAGACCCCCACCAGGTGGGCCCACTCACCCAGCGTGACCGGTCCGCCGACCTGCGGTGTCCAGCCGGACCCGTTGCCGCTCCAGAATTCCCAGTTGTTCCCGGAGGTGGCGTACAGGATATAGCCGTAGGTCGTCCCCGGCCCCACGTCGTTGCGCGCGCTCACCGCCGCCCGGTAGGTGCCCGCCCCGCCCGCCGCCCGGGCCCAGCACTCCACGGTGAAGACGCCCGTGTTCAGCGCGGGGGAGTATGGGACCTGGCCCTTGGTGCCGGTCGTGCCGTCGAACCGGACCGCAGGGTTTGCGTCGTTGGTCAGCGCACCCGCCAGGGAGTAGGCCACAGCGTTGGAGTACCAGCCGTTGTTCCGGCCCCAGCGATCGAACAGGCCTGGCCCATGGGTTTCATCCAGCCGGTAATAGGCCACCGGGTTGTCGGCGTACACACCCGCCTCATACCCCTCCCCTGCCGGCGTCACCACCGTCAGCACGGCAGCCGCATTCGTGGCGCCGCCGTTGTTGCGGGCAACCACCCTGTAGGTGCCGGCGTTGTCCGGCTGCACATTGGTGACCGCCAGGGTTGCATTTGTCTGGTCCGGCAGGTCCGTGCCATCATACTGCCACTGGTAATTCATCCGCACGCTGCCGGTGGCCAGCGCACTGAAGCGGGCCGTGCCCCCCGCATAGACGGAGATTGATTGCGGAGCCTGCGCAAAAACGGGTGCCTCCGAGGGGGTCACCAGCACCTGGGCCACCGCACTGGTCACCACGCCGGCGGCATTGCTCACAGCGACCTGGTAAGACCCACTGTCCACGCCGAACACCAGATTGCTGAGGGCCAGCGTCGGGCTGGTCCGCCCGGGCAGGGGAACACCGTTGAGCAGCCACTGGTAGCGGAACGGCACCCCACCGACATTGCGCACCGACAGGGTGACCGTGGATTCCTCCACGTTGGTTGCCCCCAGCGGCGGCTGCGTGATCGTCGCCAGCACCGGCGGCGGGTTGCTGCCGCGCGCGGCCACGTAGTGCGCCACCACCGACTCCGGCATCAGCGCCTTGCCGTAGACCGCCACCTCGTCCAGATCGCCGTTGAACAGGAAATTCGGATTCCCCTCGTTCTGTCCGGCCCCGATCCGCAGCGCGCGCAGGGCGTTCACGACCATCACCGGGGAGTTTTGGACCACCAGCTCACCGTTCACATAAAAGGACTTGTTGGTTCCGTCGTAGGTCCCCACCAGGTGCACCCAGTCGCCCGCCACCACCGGCCGGGTGGCCGGATTGTCCCAGCCGCCGCTCCCGTTGCCATTCCAGAATTCCCACGTGTTGCCTGCGCTGGCGTAGAAGATGTAACCCTTGGTGGTCCCGACGTTATCGCGCGCGCTGAGCGGCGACCGATAGCTGCCTGCCCCGCCCAGCACCTTCGCCCAGCATTCGATGGAAAACACGCTTCCGTTGAGGGCCGCATGGTAGGGGATCTCCACCCGAGCATCGGTGCCGTTGAAGCCCGCCGCACCATTTGCCTCGCCCACCAGCGCCCCCCCGCGCCCGTTGGCGACAGATCCCAGATAGACCCCGTTGGCCGCTGCCCCGAGGCTACCGGCATTGACGGCCACCGGCGGTCGGGCGTTCAGCCGCCAGTAGCCGGCCGGCGTGTCCGCCAGCACCACGGAGTCATAGCTGGCTGCTACGGCCGAGTTTGTTCCGCCGGCGTAATGCGCCTGCACCCGGGTAGCGGAGAGCGCGTAACTGTAAACGGCTGGCTCATCAATCACACCATCAAACGCCTCCACCCCCAGGTCGGTATCCGGATTTCGGCAAAACTGCAATGGCCGAGGGCTGCTGTTGATCGAGCCAATCGCCACGGTCCCACCCAAGGCCACGCCGTTGGTGTAAAACTGCAGGGTCGCCCCGTTGCGCACCACGACGAGGTGATACCACTGGCCCACGCTGAAGGAGGCAGCCGGGGAGGTGATATCAGCCACCCCGTAGGCCGTCAGGCGCAGGTTGCCCGCGCCGAAAAAACCGAATCCGTACCCCGCTGCCCCGCCCCCGGTCGGGGTTCGCCGGTTGGAGAAAATCCGCATCGCTCCGCTCAGGGTGGCCGGCTTGGCCCACACTTCCAGCGTGAAGTTGCCGGTTGTGAAATTAAACGCCCCCGGGTTGCCGAGCACCACCCGGCTGCTCGCCGTGGGGGCAAACTGCATCGCTGTGTCACCGCCGCCGTTAAGCGCCCCTGCCACCGGGTAGCCCGCGCCGAAGTTTGTGCCCTCCGCCGAAGTTCCCAGGCTACCCAAATTTGTGATTGCCGGATGAACCACCGGCTCATCCAATCGCCAGTAGCCCAGCGGATTATCGCTCAAAACCGATGCGGAGTACTGTGCGTGGCCCGAAGCTGTGAGGCAGCAAAAAACGAGCGCGGCAAGGAGTTTGTGATGCGTGTTTTTCATAAGAGGACGTCTGCGAGGGTTTGCGATGCCAAAAATGGGGGAGGGGAAATGACGAGGCACAGCCTGGAAGAAAGCCGTTGAGCCGCTGACAAGGGATAAATCCGGCGACTGCAGCACCGGGTCCGGTACAGCCATGCGTCCACACTCTCTTATGGTATCAGTCATGTCAAGTAATGCCGAGATGGCGATTCTGTGACACGCGGTTGAGGAGACAACACTGGTGATTGCGCGGGTTGCGGTCCCGCTGCACCAGGGGAGTTGGAAGGGTTTCAGTACGTGTTCCCATTCGCGTGTCATCGCAGGTTGGCCGTCCCGCGACAGGCGACGGCGAATTGGATGTCCGGGATCCCCGAATAGCGGTGCAAGCTGCCGCTCGGTTGAAACAAAGTCCTGCGGTGTAAAAGCGGAACAGTGATTTGGATGATTCAGATCTGACCTTGAACGGGGGACCGGGGCCGTTGGTCACAGAAATATCCTGTATGACCACAATATCGCCCGGCCAACCCATGACAGCAGCGCAAAGATTGGTTGAACGATTCCGCCACCGGGCGGGCTGGTTGGCCACCAGCCTCCTCATGATGCCCATTCTCGGCTGGGTTTGGCTGGTAGCGAGGGAACCCGTCCTCTCCGTGGCAGATGGCTCGCTGCCCCGTTTCCTGGCCCGCGGGAGCCTGTTTTCAGAGCCGTTCAACACGGTGCACGCAGGTTTTGTGATGGATCAGCCAACAATCGGCAAATGGCTGTTCTGGTTTTCGTTCATGGCGGCGTCCTCCCTGCCGTACGCGGCCGCAGTGGGGTGGCTCAGTGATCGGAGGAGCAGGGGCGCCCGGCTCGTCTTCGGCCTGGCCACCGGCATGGTTTGCCTCGCGCTCCTGTGCATTTTGAGTTGGCCGATATGCTGGCTGATCCAGTATGTCTGGTCGATGGGATGCACGCCCAAGCGGATCTTCGGCCTGCTGTTTGTCCTTGCGGGCGGCCTGCTGGTGACCGGTTTCCTGACCTGGGCGGTCAGAAAGCCCCATTCAGGGGTCTCTGGATACTGATCCGGCCGGCCGGGCAGAGAGGGATGGACAGGCGGCCGGACTTTTGGCATTGTACGGGGCATGAAGCACCTCACCTGTTTGGCCTGCCTGCTGTTGTGCGCGTGGGTATCTGCGGCGGAGCCGGCGGCCCGGCCCAATATCCTTTGGCTGACCTGTGAGGATACCGGGCCGGAGCTGGGTTGCCTGGGCAACACCTACACCACCACGCCCCACCTGGATGCGCTGGCCCAGCGGGGCATGGCCTATCGCAAGGTCTGGTCCTGCGCCCCGGTGTGCGCCCCCGCCCGCACCACCATCATCACCGGGGTGTACCCCACCGGCACAGGCGGGGAGCACATGCGCAGCCTGTCGCCCGTGCCCGGGTTCCTGAAGTTTTACCCGCAGCTCCTGCGCGCGGCGGGCTATTACTGCGCCAACAACAACAAGGAGGATTACAACCTGAAGCCCAACGGCCCGGTGTGGGATGACAGCTCCCTCCGGGCGCATTACAAGAACCGGGGGGCCGGGCAGCCGTTCTTCGCGATCTTCAACAACACAGGGACGCACGAGAGCCAGATCCGCAAGCGGCCCTATGTGCCCAAGCATGATCCGGCCAAGGTGCGCGTGCCTGCGTATCACCCGGACCACCCGGAGGTGCGCCTCGACTGGGCGCAATATTACGACCGGATCACCGAGATGGATGTCCGTTGCGGCGAGCATCTGCGGGAGTTGGAGGCCGCCGGGCTGGTGGATGAGACCATCGTGTTCTTCTACGGCGACCACGGCTCGGGCATGCCGCGCAGCAAACGCTGGCCGTACAATTCCGGGCTGGGCGTGGGGCTGATCGTGTATGTGCCGCCCAAATACCGGGCGCTGGCGGGGCCGGATTACCAGCCGGGAACCGTCTCCGGGCGGCTGGTCAGCTTTGCCGACCTGGCCCCCACCGTGCTCAGCCTGGCTGGGGTGAAGCCGCCGGAGTGGATGGATGGCCGCGCCTTCCTCGGTCCCTTCATGGCCTCGCCCCACGAGTATCTGCACGGCTTCCGCGGCCGCATGGATGAGCGCGCCGACCTGGTCCGCTCAGTGACCGATGGCCGCTTTGTCTACATCCGCAATTACATGCCGCACAAGATTTACGGTCAATACATCGACTTCATGTTCCAAACCCCCACCACACGGATCTGGCGGCAGTTGTATGACGAGGGCAAACTCAAGCCGCCGCAGACCTTTTTCTGGGAGCCCAAACCGCCGGAGGAGCTGTATGATTTGCAGGCGGACCCGGACGAGGTGAACAATCTGGCATCCTCGGCGGACCGGCAGCCGGTGTTGGAGCGGTTCCGCCAGGTGCAGCGGGCCTGGGCCTTGCAGGTGCGGGATGTGGGGCTCCTGCCCGAGGGCGAAATCCACTCCCGCTCCCAGGGCAGCACCCCCTATGAGATGGGGCATGACCCCGCCCGGTTCCCGCTGGAGAAAATTCTCGCGGCGGCCGAGCTGGCCTCCGGCCTCAAGCCCGAGGCGCTGCCGGAACTGCGGCGGTTGCTGGCACACAGTGATAGCGCGGTGCGCTACTGGGCCGCCCTGGGTTGCCAGATGCGCGGCGCCGCCGGAGTGGACGGTGCCCTGGCCGAATTGCGGGCCGCCCTGAAGGACACCTCCCCGCACGTGCGCATTGTGGCCGCCCAGGCCCTGGCGCAGCACGGCCCGGAAGCGGATCTGAACCCGGCCCTGGAGGTGCTCGCCAAAACGGCCTCCGCGAAGGCCAATGGCGTGTACGTGAGCCTGCAGGCCCTGGCCGCCATTGACGACCTGGGGCCCAAGGCTCGGCGGTTGTGGCCGGCGTTGAAGGATGTGCCTCTGCGTGATCCCCAGGGCCCCGCCCGGGCCGGCGGCTATGCCTCCCGCCTGGTGGAGCGGATCTCCGCGCGGCAGTGAATCCCTGCCCCCTTTGGTACGGTCAAAACGGCAGTTGAACTTCACATGCTTCGTTCGCTTGGTTGCCGTCGGATGAATTCAACTGCTTTTTCAGGATCAACCGAGTTGTCGCTCAATAAACCGGCGGTTGTCCCGCCCTCCGCCCTCGGGTCGTCCTGGATTTATGGATTGCGCGGGAACGGTAGAACGGTAGTTTGGGCAACCTGCCGCCATGAGTCAGCCGACGGATTACGATGGCGCCTGGAAAGAGGCCCTGGAGCAGTTTTTCAGACCCTTCCTCCAATTCTGTTTTCCGCTCATCGCCGCCGGGGTTGACTGGTCCAGGGACTTTGAGTTTCTCGATCAGGAATTGCAGGAGGTTGTGCGCGACGCCGAGTTGGGCAAATTGCGCGCCGACAAACTCGTGAAAGTGTACCGGTTGGATGGAAGCGAGGATTGGCTGCTCATCCATGTGGAAGTGCAAAGCCAGACCGACAAGGATTTGCCCTGGCGCATGTACCAGTACTATCACCGCATCGCCGACCGTTACGCAAAGGCGGTGGTCAGCCTGGCGGTGTTGGCGGATGAACAGGCGTCCTGGCGGCCCTGGGTATATGAGACGGAGCATTGGGGCTGCCGTTTGCGCTTCGAGTATCTGGTGTGCAAGCTGCTGGATTACAATCAGATGCCAGAGGTTCTGGCAGCCAGCGCCAATCCCATGGCCGTTGTGATCGCCGCCCATCTGGCCGCGCAGGCGACCCGCAACGAACCCGAGCCACGCTTCAACCTCAAGTGGCAACTGACCCGCAAACTCTATGAGAAGGGTTACACGAAGCAGGAGGTGTTGAACTTGTACCGGTTGATTGACTGGGTGTTGGTGATGCCAGCAGAAATGGAGTTGGCATTTGAGCAGAAAATGTTAGCTTACGAGGAGACGAACAGTATGCCATACATCACGAGCATCGAGAGAATTGGAATCGATAAAGGCCGCCAAGAGGGCCAAACCGCCTTGGTGGTCCGGTTGCTTAAACGTCGTTGGGGCACCTTGCCTTCGGAGTTGGAAGTACGCCTCTCCCGGTTGTCCCTGGCCCAATTGGAAAACTTGGGTGACTCTTTGTTGGATTTCTGCGATCCCTCCGCCCTCCAACATTGGCTGGACGATAAGGCCAATCGCGTGAATTGATTGGCCACCCCGTTTGGGGCGGAGGTTGTTTTCGGGAAAAAAAACCGGCCAGCCTTTGGAGGGGCGGGCCGGTTGGAAACCGAATTCAGGCGGGGTTTACTTTTTCTTATCGGCCCAGCCTTGTTCCACGATCAGCTTGTCCACGCCCGCCTTGGCGGCGCAGTCGGCGGGCAGGATCTTGAAGCGGGTCAGGTATTTGAAGGCGTTGGCCAGCTCGCGGGTGTCATTCTTTTTGCCCGCAACCTTCTCGGCCGGCAACTGCCGCACGGCGGCCAGGTAATCGGCGGTCATCTTCTCCACCTGCTGCACGGTGGCGGCATCCGCCTCGTAGACCAGAGACTCCAGCAAGTCGAGCAACTGCGGCACCGGATTGGCGGGGTTGGCCAGCTTGGTGGCGTTGGCGCGCACGGTGGCCGCGATTTCCTTGCGTTTGGCCTGGGCGACTTCCGGCGCCAGGAAGCCATCCGTGCCGCCTTCAGACATGCGGGGCGGCAGCGGTCGGTACCAGATGTTGCGGAAGCGGGTGGTGTTATTGTGGTCCTGGAGGCGCATGGCGCCCTTTTCCGGGAACGGGCCGACCTTGGAGCGGCCCATGTGGCCGCCGGAACCCTCCAGCGGCGTGTGGTCCTGCACGAGGATGCCATTGACGAACACGGTCACATAGCCGGGATCCAGAACCTTGCCATCCTTGTAAATCGGGCGACGGAAGACGATGTCATACACTTGGAACTGGCCGGGGGGGCGCACGGCGTTGACGAGCGGCGGGTTGACGCCGTAGTAGCCGCCGGCGGTGCCGTCGGCATAGGTGGGGTTGTTGTAGCAATCGAGCACCTGCACCTCCAGCATGCCCATGAGAAAGATGCCGCTGTTGCCGCGGCCCTGGCTATCGCCCTTGACCACCGAGGGGGCGGCCCACTCGACGTGGAGCTGGCAATCGCCGAAGGCCTCCTTGGAGCGGATTTCCCCCGTGCCGGGGACGACCTGCATGTAACCATCCTTGACCTCCCATTTGGCGGGCGCGCCTTTGCTGCCCTCCCATTTGGAAAGGTCGGTGCCGTCGAACAGGATGATGGCGTCGGCGGGCGGTTTGCCCGCCTGCTCCTGGGTGCTGAAGGTGCCGGGGGTGACCACGCGCGGCTGGGGCCGGTTGCCGTCATGCACGGCCCAGGGGTGGTTGGCGTCCGGCGGGTCGCCGTAGAAGCGGGGTCCAAAGGAGGCGCTCCAGCTCGCGGGGGCGAGGGCCAGCGCCATGCTCACAGTTGCCAATGCAAAAATGGGTTTCATGGGCGGCAAGCCTGCCATCAAACCCCGGTTGGCGTCAATTCCAGAGAAAGCGCGCCTCAGGCGGAGGGGGCGGGGTGTTCGTCCAGCACGAGGACGCCGTGGGGGGGCAGGTCGTAGTTGCCGCTGAAGGTGCGCCCGGTCAGGACGTCGTGCATCGGTTTGTAGAAGGTGATGCGCACGGGGGAATTCTGGTGGTTGAGCAGGAAGTAGATGCGGATGTCATCCTTCTCGCGCATGCTGACCTCCACGGCGTCCGGGACCTTGAGCAACTGGAACACGCCGCACATGGGGCGGATCCAGGAGATCAGGTCGTAATAGAAGGGCAGGTGGCTCATGGTGGCCACGTAGATGGCGCGGCCGTTGCCGTAATTGTTGAGGGTGAGGGCGGGCTTGCCCGCGTAGAAATCGCGCGCGAAGGTGGCCACCACCTGGCATTCCCTGGGCTCCACGAGGTCGCACCACAGGTAGGCCGGGTGCAGCCCGCTGGTGGGGAAGGAGCCCTTGAACGAAAGGTGGTTCTCCTCGCCCGGCGGCAGCAGATCCCACTCCGGCACCTCCAGCCCGAAGAGGTCGGTGAGCCCGTGGGGAATCCCGGTGTCGGGCACGATGTGGTGCTCATCCACCAAGCCGGTGTCGAACGTTCCCACCAGCGTGCCGCCGTTCTGGACGTAATACCTCAGGCAATCCGCCTCGGCGGCGGAGAGCAATTGAAGCGAGGGGGCGAACACCAGCTTGTAGCGGGAGAGGTCATCGCACGGCCGGGCGAAATCGACGGCGATATTGCGGTCATGCAGGGCGCCGTGCCACAGGTGCAGGTGATCATGCTGGTTGAAATGGCGGTTGGGCTGCGGCTGCTGTTTCTGGGACCAGACGCTGGGGTGGCTGTAGAGGATGGCGGTCTCCGCCACCACGCGGGTCCCCTTGAGGATGGGGGCCAGCAGCTTCATCTCCTCGCCGATCTGCTGGATCTCGCGGTACACCCGGTTATCGCCCCGACCATCGTGCGTGAGCACGCCGCCGTAGAAGGTCTCAGAGCCGATGCGCGGCTGGCGCCAGTAGAAATAAAACACGCCCGAGGCGCCGCGCGACACCACCTGGTAGGTGAACAGCCGCACCACGCCGGGCCGCACCAGGGAGTTGACGTCCTGCCAGTTGACATGCCCCGCCTTCTGCTCGATCACCCAGAAGCCCGGATCGCCGCCCGGCAGCCGCACATTGGCGGTCTTGAGCGAGCGCATGATGTCGATCTCGCAGGCGTTGACCGCCGAGCGTGACTTGATGGTGGCGTAGGAGTCGAGCGAGACAAAGTCGAGCACGTCGGCCATGTCAAAGTGATCAAAGTGCCGGGTGAGGGTGCGCAGGTTGGTGGTGATCGGGATGTCCGGCGTGGCCTCATGGAGGATGTCCGCCTGCATCTTGATGTAGGCCACGATGGTGTCGCTGGAGAAACGCATCCAATCCAGCATCAGGGCGGGGTTGTGGACGGTGGGAGCGCGCATGGGCATGGGCACCTGCGACCAATCGGACACCCCCTGGCTCCAGAAGCGGGTGCCGAGGCACTCATTGAGCTGCCCGATGGTCTCGTACTTGGCCTTCAGCCAGGCGTGCCAGTCGCGCCGGGTCTCCTCGTTATAGGAGAACTCGGTCATGTGCCCGCCGATGCCGTTGTCAATCTGCCAGGCGATGAGCTGCGGGTGCCGCCCCAAGGCCAGGGCCAGGGCGGAGACGATGCGCCGGGAGTATTCCCAGTAGGTGTCGCTGTTCAGGCAATAGGCGTGGCGGGTGCCCTCGTGCAGGAGGAGCCCCTCGGCGGTGCGGGGGAGGATTTCGGGGTGTTTTTGGGCCAGCCAGGGCGGCGGGGCGGCGGTGGGGGTGCCCAGCACCACCTTCAGTCCGTGCCGCTCCATCACGTTCATCGCCCGCTGGAGCCACCCGAAATCGTACTGGCCCTCCTCCGGCTCGCACAACCCCCAGGCAAACTCCCCCAGGCGCACGGCGTTCACCCCGGCCGCCACCATCAGTTCGGCGTCGCGCTCCCAGCGCGCCTCGGGGTGAGCCTGGGAACCAGCATAGGGGAAGACCCAATGCTCCGGATGGTAATCGACGCCAAAGTACATAATGAACGGATGCCGGTTTAAGTTGGCTGCTCTAGTTTGGCTCTGCGGATCAACATAATCCGGATTTCCCCAAGCCGCAACCGGGGGTTTGCACCATGGAACCCGTATCCGGGCGAGGGCGCAGCGGAGGATTGCTTTTCCCGGCGGCTTGCGGAACATTCCCCACATGATGTTCCGACGCATGATCGCGCTCGCCGCCGTCGCCCTGGCGACCGCGACGGTCCTCCCGGCCGCCGAGAGCTTCCGGCTGGTGACCTACAACCTGGAAAACTACATCGACACCGAGGCGGGCGACCGGCCGGTGAAGAGCGCCGAGGCGCGGGCCAAGATCCGGGAAAGCCTCCTGGCCCTGAAGCCGGACGTCCTAGCGGTGGAGGAGATGGGGGCGCTGAGCGCACTGCGCGAATTGCAGGCCTCGTTGAAGGCACAGGGGCTGGACCTGCCGCATCACGAGTTTGTGACGGGCTGGGACACCAACATCCACGTGGCCGTGCTCAGCCGGTTCCCGATCATCGCGCGGCGTTCGCACACCAACCTCACCTACCTGCTGGCCGGCAAACGCTTCACCACCAGCCGCGGCTTTGGCGAGATCGATATCCAGGTGTCCCCCCAATACCGGTTCACGCTCTTCAACTGCCACCTCAAATCCAAGCGCACCATCGCCGAGGCGGACGAGGCGGAGATGCGCGAGCAGGAGGCGCTGCAGCTGCGCGAGAAGATTGACGAGCGGCTGAAGGCCAACCCGCAGGTGAACCTGGCCGTGATGGGCGATTTTAACGACACCAAGGATGCCCGCTCCACCCGCGCGATCCTGGGTCGGCGGGGTGCCGCCACGGGCCTGGTGGACACCCGGCCGGCGGAGCGCAACGGGGACAACACCCCCTCCAGCAACCCCCGCTGGGACCCGCGCAACATCGCCTGGACCCATTTTTTCGGCAAGGAAGACACCTACAGCCGGATTGATTACATCCTCCTCAGCGCCGGTATGGCGCGCGAATGGGTGACCAACGAGAGCCACGTGCTGGCCCTGCCGAACTGGGGCGTGGCCTCGGACCACCGCCCCGTGCTGGTGACGATCACCGCCCAGGACAAATGACCGCCCCGACACCCATGAACCCCCGCACGCGGGTGAAAATTTGCGGGCTCACCACCCCGGCCGACGCCCTGGCGGCGGTGGCGGCGGGGGCGGATGCCCTGGGCTTCATGTTCTACCGGCCCAGCACCCGTTATGTTACCCTGGAGGCTGCTGCGGAGATCATCCGCGCCCTGCCGCCCTTTGTGGCGCGCGTGGGGGTGTTTGTGGATGCCCCGGCCGGGGAGGTGCGCGCGACCATTGCGGCCGCCGGCCTGAACGCGCTGCAATTCCACGGGGCGGAGACGCCCGACTTCTGCCGCTCCTTCGGCCTGCCGACCTGCCGCGCCTTCCGCATCAAGGATGCGGATTCGGTGGCGGCATGCGCGCCGTATGAAGGCATGGCCTGGCTGCTGGACAGCTATGTGCCCGGCCAAGTGGGCGGCACAGGGGCGGTGTTCAATTGGGCCCTGGCCGCCGCCGCCCGCGCGCGCAACCCCTGGATCATCCTGGCCGGTGGATTGACCCCGGGCAATGTGAGGGAAGCCATCGCGCAGGCGCAGCCCTGGGCGGTGGATGTTTCCAGCGGGGTGGAGTCGGCCCCGGGCCGCAAGGATCCGGACCGCATGCGGGCCTTTGTGCAGGCCGCCCGGGGGTGAAGCCTGATCAATTGGCCGGGGTCTCCCCTTTATCCGGCCCCAGGAACACCAGGCCGCTGCGCTCTTTGGAGAGGAAATAGCCTGATCCCCAGTTCTGCTTCTGCAACACCACCCCTTGGAAGGAGGTCAGCCGCTGCGTGTCCGGATGGATGAAGCTGCCGCTGAACTGGCCGGTTTCCCGGTTGAAGCTCAGGGCGAGCTTCACCTCGCTGAACTCGATCAACACCTTGTTGCCCGGGTCCAACCGGAGCAGGTTGGCCGCCAGGTCCGGTAGGCCGCCCTGACTCAGCGCCAGCACAAAGCGATGGCCCGCCAGCACCGCGCCCCCCGCCGGGGGCGCGACATAAGTGGAACCGGCCACGCGCAGCCGCCGCGTTCCGCCCGCCGCCGGATGCCACAGCAGCGTGCCGACGATGTCGCTGTGGCCATTGGTGAAGGTGAGCCAGCCGCCCAAGGAGCCCTGGCCGCCCTCCAGCGGCGTGTAGATGGCCGCCACCCCCTCGCGCGACAGGCTGGACTCCACGCTGAAGGTGCTGCCCCCGCCCAGTTGCCCGGCGAGCGTGACGGCGCCGGAGGGGCTGACGGTGACGGTGGCAAAGCCATCCCCGCCCGCGTTGGTCTCCTCTTTGGGGGCGGCCAGGATCAGGGTGTATCGGCCGGCCCAAGGGGCGGGGTGTTTGCGCGCGTCGAAAACGCAGCGGTCCGCCAGCAGCGCCACACTCTGCGCACCTTCGACGTATTTGCCCGCGATCTGGCCGGTCTGGCCGGCCAGGTCCAACTGCAGCGTCAGCACCCCCGGGCTCCGCCGGTAATTCTTCACTGCCAACTGGCACCAGCCATCGGCGTCAAACCGGCCGCCCAGCAGCTCCGTCTCGCCCGCCCACTCAATGCTTCCCTTCCAACCCCCCTCCGCATTCACGGTCAGCAGGATCGCCCCGCTGGTGGCGTGGCTCGGTTGATTCGTGTCCTGGAGCAGGCCCGAGTATTCACCCTGGTGTGGCTGGAACGGGTTGGGGGCAAAATTTGCCTGCACCACCAGGTTGCTTGCCACGGTGAGCACCAGTTCGGTGGACCGCGCCTCCACCCCGCCCGACCAACCCCGGAACGAGAAACCCGGCGCGGGCTTGGCCGTGAGCGTCACGGTTTTGCCCGGCGTCAACGCACGCCCGGCCAGATCGGGCGTCACCCGCCCCTCCCCGGTCACCCGCACATCCACCTGCACCGTAACACGCGCCGTTTTGGGGGGCGGCTCCGGCTTGACCACAGGCGGGACGACGGCCGGGGGGGTGGCCACGGGGGGCTTCTCTGGCTGGCGCGGAACAAAGTTGGCGGTGAGCACCAGATTGGTCTGCATGACGAAGGAGAGGCGGGCGCTGGCCGAGGACACCGCCCCGGTCCAACCACCAAACACGAAGCCTTTGGCCGGCGCCGCCGTGAGGGTGTACGACCGGCCGACCTCCAGGCTTTCCCCGGCCAGGTTGGGGTTGATACTTCCCTGGCCGTTGACCCGCACAAAGAGCGGGCTGGTCACCACGCGCTGAAACGAGCGGTTTGCCCAATCGGACTCGTTGCCCGCCAAATCCACGCTGCGCGCCTCCACCACATTGTTGCCCGGCACCAACCGCACCCGGGCCTCCCAATTGCCCTTGCCCTCCGCAATATCCACCGGGCCGCCGTTGACCCGGTACTCCACCCGCGCCAGCCCCTCATTGTCCCGGGCGGTGCCCGCCACGCTCACCAACCCCTTCTCAAGCCGGGCATTGGCCGCCGGGGTCTGGATGGTCACGGTGGGTCGCACCCGGTCGTCCCAGGCGGATTTGATGGGCAGGGAATTGCTCCGGGTGATGGCCGAAACGCGCGCCTCCACCACGGGGCGCACCGGGGGCAACGTCAGCGTATTGGTGGCCGGAGCCGTGACCACGGGTGGGGAAACCGGTGCCGAGGGTGGGGGATGGCCCGCCCGCTTCTCCGGTGCCAGGGAACCGGTGCGCCGGGCATTCTGGCGGAAGGTCGGCCAGGGGGAACTCGCCAGGGGGGCCGTGCCCGCGAGCGCGTAGAACTTTTTATCCCAAGAGCCGAAACAGACCGTGCCATCCGCGCCGATGGCCGGGGAGCCGGAAACATAGCCCGCAGTGGCGAACTCCCACCGTTTGGCGCCATCGGCACCCAGGGCGTACAGCTTGCCGTCGTAGGAGCCGAAGTAAATCGTCCCATCCGCCGCGATGGCCGGGGTGGAGCGGACAAATCCCTCGGTGGCAAACACCCAGCGCCGGGTGCCGCGCGCGGAGACGGCGTGCAGGAGGCCATCGTCCGACCCGACGAGGACCAGCCCGTCCGGGGTGATCACGGGCGAGCCCCGCACCGCCTCGCCCGTGGCGTAATCCCAGAGGCGTTCGCCCTCCGGGCTGATCGCGTAGAGGTATTTGTCAAAGGCCCCGAAATAGAGGGTGCCGTCGCTGTTGATGGCCGGGGAGGAGCTGATCCGATCCTCGGCCTTATACACCCACTTGCGCGCCCCCTCCGGGGTGATGGCGTAGAAATTGGTGTCCCAGCAGCCGATGTACAGCGTGCCATCCGCCCCCACGGCGGCGGAGGAGACCAGATTGCCCTGAGTGGGAAACTCCCAGCGGGTTAGCCCCCGGGTGTCCAGGGCAAAGAACCGGTTGAACACCGAGCCGACGTAAAGGACGCCGTCCGGCCCGAGCGCCGGGGAGGAAAGCATCCCGCTGCCCGGCATGAGCCGCCATTTTTCCGAGCCATCCGGGTTCAGGGCGTAAATGATGCGATCCGTGGAGGCGATATACACCGTGCCATCCGCCCCGACCGCCACGGAGGCCACCACGGCGCCGCCGGTGGCCAGCTCCCACTTCTTTTTCCCCTGGGGGTCCAGGGCATACACCAGGCCGTTGTCCGCCCCGAAGTAAATCGTGCCATCCGGGCCGATGGCGGGGGAGGATTGGACGGTGGCTCCCACCGGAAATTCCCACCGCAGTTCGCCCGGCGCGGCGGTCAGGGTCCCAGCCCCCCACAGGCAGAGGAGTCCCAGGACCAGGTTCCACAGTTGTTGCATAGGGCGGCAGTTCATGGGTTGGCGGTAATCCAGACCAGGGTTCCCTCCGGCAGCAAGTCAAAAAGCGGCAGCAGATCGCTGCCCGCCACGTGGATGCAGCCGCACGATTGCGGCCGGCCCAGGGTGGTCTCATCCCCGAAGCCGTGGATGTAAATGTAGCGGCGGAAGGTATCCACGGCCCCCCCGCGATTATGGCCCGGCTCCAGGCCTTCCAGCCAAAGGATGCGGTGGACAATGGCCGCCTCCGGCCGCCCCTGCCAGGTGAACCCCACCGGCTGGCGGCTGACAAACGCCGTGCCCACCGGCCAGCCCGCCCCCACCTTGCGCGCGACCCGGTGCAGGCCCAGCGGGGTGCGGCGGGAGTTTTCCACCTGCCCCAGGCCGAAACGGGAGGTGGAGACCAGAAACGAGCGGCGAAAGACCGGCTGCCCGGACCGGAACTCAAACAGGTCCATGGACTGCCAGGCCGGCCGCACCACTAGCACCCGGCGCGAGGGGGGCACCCCCACCTGGCGGCAGGCCAGCGGAAAGGCGGCAGGCAGCTTCGGCGGACACCGACCGCCGGTGCGCCAGCCGGTGTGCTGATACCCGGGTGCGCCGTCCCGGATCTTCGTGTTGGACTGCGGATTCATGGCCGCCCCCAGGGTACACAAACCGGCGGGAAAGATGCGACGCTATTCTTTTCACCCGCGAACCTATACATTGCGCTTTGTCGGCTGATTGGAATTTCGCTTCACAAATCCAGACGAAACCCGGGCTACCCCTCTCGCGGACCACTGCCTGCAGATGCTTTTTCCAAGAGAGCCAGCGCGGGCTCTGGTTGCGCAATGGGGTAAGTCAACCCACCCTGCGGTGAGTGAACTGCCGGACGCTTCCGGCCAGCGAACAGCGGGGCAATTTTCTGAAAGAGGGCGCGACCGATCTGCTCACCAAGCGCTACAGGAACGGCGTTGCCAATCTGCCGAAGCGCCTCGCCCCAGGCACCGAGAATCACAAATTCCGCAGGAAAAGTCTGGATGAGCTTGGCCTCATAAACGGTGAAGTAGCGAACCGTCCCGTCGCGAAACCGCATCATGTTCTCGCCGCCTGGGACACCGTGCCCGCCCGCTTTCACGGTTTTTGCGGGCCAGTCAATATCGCTGCCGGTATGGCCTGCATACGTCCGCGCCCCGCCACGAAAAATGTGGTCGGCAATGCCGTGAGCAGAGCAAGGATCAGGCACATTGGCCAGCGCATCACGAACCGTCCGCCACGGTTGCAGCTCCGGCTCAAAGAAGTCAAAGGTGTGGCGCATGCTGTTGACCTGTGTCAGCAAGCTGCTGCGGCAAACCTCACGGAGTGCCACCGGCACCCTGTGGCGATCCCAATAGGAACCCGTCACAAATTTATCCCAGAGCAGCCGCTCTTCACTGTGGGTGGGCGTTGGGTATTTCCAGATGGTGCCAAGGTCCGACCTGATCCCGACAATCACCACCCTCTCGCGGCATTGCGGCACACCGTAATCAGCTGCGTCCAGCAATTTGTACTGCACGCGGTATTTAATGCCGGAGTATTTGTCAAAATTGATTTTCGCCAGCGATTTGCAGTGATCCTGCCACGCCATCCCCACAGCCGGTTGGGCATCCGGGTAGGTCAGGCGGAGAATGATGTAGCGGAAATAATCCGCGAACGATTCCCGCAGTAAGCCCTTCACGTTTTCAAAGACAAACGCCTTCGGTTTCAACGTTTCAATCGCCTTGATCGCGTGGGGAAACATGTCCCGATTGTCATTGTTCGCTCCGTGCTTCCCGCCCAGGGAAAACGGCTGGCAGGGAGGCCCACCTGCAACCACATCAATGTCGGCCAATTGGTGGAAGTCAAAACTGCGGATATCGCCTTCGAAAACCTTGGCGGGGTCAAAATTGCGGCGGAGTGAAGCGCAGGCATCCCGGTTGAACTCCACAAACGCGCTGTGTTCAAAGCCGGCAATCTCAAGGCCTTTTGCCAGACCGCCGGTGCCGGAAAATATCTCCAAGGATTTCACAGTCCGACTGAAAGTGTGTTTAAGTGATTGGCGATGTCCGCCAGAATGGCGGGCCGCTTGCGCGGAATCCCCTTACACTTCAGTGCCCAACTGCGGCCGGGATGGACCACATCCCAATCTGACCGGGCCTGCTGATATCGACCCCTGCCGGGGTCGTGATTGCCAAACCCATCCAACGCCGAGTTCCACAATGGTCGGTGCAGCTTGATGAGTGCCGCCTCAATTGTCCCGATCATGTCCGAACCGGCGTGCTCAAAAATAACGAACCGGCACATGAAGTCGGCGGGTACCAGATCGGGGGTGGCGCTGATGCTCCGTGCATGTTGACGCAACCGGTTGCACAATTCCCGCGACTGGTTTAGAGGATCATCCGAGGACCGGGCCTGCCGCCAGCCTGTGGGAACAGCCTTGCCTACGTAAATGGCGGCCGCGTATGCGAGCCGATTCAGTTCCGCGTAAGGTTTGTAGATGGGGTTTTTGCCTGTGTAGTACAGGGCATAAACGCCTGTGCCCAGAAAAGTTTCTGCGGGTGGGAGCGTTTGGATGGGGGTGCCACTGAAAAACCTGATGGCGTCTTTTACAAGTTCTGCGAATGCGTCATTGCGATAGACGTGCTTACTCCTATCAAAGGGCTGTTGCTTCATCGGGTTTTACAATGAAATTGAGGCCAACGACCTGACTGAGTTGGCGGTCTTGAGCCATTTTTCTGAACGCAGCATAAACTATTCAGTGGGAAGCTCATACGCGATATTGGAACATCTGGCGAGAAAAAAGATTT
>CAIYYI010000031.1 GCA_903930345.1 uncultured Verrucomicrobiota bacterium | reverse complement strand
GGCGTCGAGGGGCTGGCCGTGGTCAATCGCGAAAAGCCCGACATCATCCTGCTCGACTACACCATGCCGGTCATGGACGGCTTTGAGATGCTCAACAAGCTTAAAGCCGATCCGGAGATGCGCACCATCCCGGTGGTCATGCTCACGGCCGAGGCCGGCCGTGAAAATGTGCTGAAAATCGCGCGGCTGGGCGTGCGGGACTATCTGGTCAAGCCGTTCAAGGAGGAGCTGGTCATCGAACGGGTGGGGCGAATCATTGACCTCAAAGCGAAGAATGAGGCCGTCGCCAAGATAAAGCGTTACGATGATCCGCTGCATATACTGCTCGTGGACGACAAACCTGCCATTCTGGAACAGATTCGCGCCGGGCTTGGGGACACCAACTGGACTCTCAGCGGCCTGACCCAAGCGGGGCAAGCGGTTGATTTTTGCACGAATCACCTGCCAGACGTGATCCTTGTCAGTCTTTCCCTGCCCGATGGCGCTGGATTCATGCTTTTCCAGATGATGCGCGCGGCCATCAGGACCAAGTCCATCCCGGTTTTTGCCCTAAGCGTCAAAACGGCTGTGGATGAACAGCAGCGGTCCCAGCAGATGGGATTCAACGGGATCATCACCAAGCCGATTGAATTTGAGGACCTGAAAATCAAGGTGACCCGGGCGTTGAATCTGGACACCTCCTACCGCTATTTCATGCCGAAGAACGGCTTGCTGGTGCTCAAGCTGCCGGCCAACTTTGGCCCGCTGATTGCCAATGACATTACCCTGAATCTGCGCCCCAAGGTTACGGAGGGGGTGGATTCCGGGTTGGATAAATTGATCATGGATATGAGTCAGGTGGCCAGCGCCGATGTGAATCTGGTCAAACTGGGGCTCAATGTCAGCAGTCTGTGTCAGGAACTGGGGGTGCGACTCACCATGATTGGTTCCCAGTCCGTGTCCACAGAATGCAAAAACTACCAGGAAACCAAGGATTGGCAGTTTGCGAGTTCTTATGAAGACGCTGTTTCTCTCTTTACTGGCAAAGCGGCCAGTAGTGCCTAAAGCCAGGCGAGCTATCCAGCTCCTGGCGATGGCTTGCCTGGCTCAGGCAGCGATAAGGCCTCTGCTCTTCGCCGCTCCCGCCTCGGGCAGCAATGGTCGCGTCGAAAATTCGGCTCACACTTATCTGTCCGTGTTGGGGCCTTCACCCCTCAGGATCCAAAGTACACGTGCCCCGCAACGGGTGGCCATGCTTCCGCCATTGGCCATGGAAGATCCCGCTCCAGTGTCTCCCGCCCCGGTCCCGGCAACGACGAATAACGCAACGGATGGGACCAACGCCACCTTGCTACTGCCCGTCCTGCCCTTGGTCTCCAGCCCGCCGCCTTCCTCGGACTCTAACAGCGTCAACTGGGATCCCCCGCCCAGCGTGGGGACTTCGGCCCCCATCGTTACTCCGCAGATGTTGGTGCAATTCTTTAAACCTTTGGGCAGCAATTATATGGGAGGTTCATGGTCGGTTCCGGTGTTTGTTCCGCCCAGCCCGCCACCGATGAAGTCCAGTAGTGCCACATATCAGTCGCCCTAGGAACCCACCCAGTGTACTATACCCCCCACATGTCCCAGCCCAACCCCCGATTGAACGTGCGGACCGTGGAAAAACGCCCGTGCGGACCGCTCCACCGAGTGGATGGGGTGGTCTTTTTGGATGGTGCGAATGGGAGGCGATCGGAATCGGTTGTGACAAATCGTTGGCGGCACCCGATTTTTGGCTTGGGACTCGTCCTTTTGCTGCTGGGGTTGGCCCCGTTCCTCAGCTTGGGGCAGGTGACTGACGGTCCCCCTGTCCGCCCGGAGTTTTTCGCCAAGCCGCCTGGCATTTCGGCCCCTGCGCCTCAGGTGCATCCGGTTGCCAGCAACGTGGTTGAAAAGGCTCACTCCAACGCGCTCAGTGCCTCCCTGACCGAGGCCAATATGATCTTCGCCTCGACCAACCTGATGCACTCCGACGACGAGCAAGCGCAGGCCAAGAACCGGGAGATGCGGATCAACGATTGGGAGAAGATGTTGGCAACCGGCCGCCGCCAGCGTGCGGCCAAGTTGTTTGCCGAAGCCACCCCCAATTTCACCGCTGTCCTCACCGGGGATGCTCCGGATGAGTTGCAGCGCGCGGCGATGCTCGAACTGGCGCTCACCTCCCAGGAGGAAAACAATTTGATGAGGGCAATCCAGATTCTCTCCCAGTATCTGTCCCGGTGGCCGCAAGATCCCAATGCGCCGGAGATTTTTCTGCGCCAGGGCCTCCTCTATCGGCAACTGGGTATTCACAACATGGCGATGACCAAGTTTTATGCCACGATGACCACGGTCCTCACCCTGAAGAATGACCATTTCGATCACTACCGGAAGCTGGTGCTCCAGGCGCAGACGGAGATCGCTGAAACTTTGATGCAGCAGAACAAATATGCGGAGGCCGGCGCGGCCTTCGCCCGTCTGTTGAAGGACGAGTCGCCAGCCCTGAACCGTGTGCGGGTGCAATACCGTTACATCCACAGTCTTGTGATCCAGGATAGATACCCTGAAGCGGTCGGCCAGGCGCAGGATTACCTGGCCCGTTACACCAATGCCAACGACCGTGCCGAAGTGTATTTCCTGCTGGCTTCGGGGCTCAAGAAGCTGGGCCGGAACAACGAGGCGCGTCAGGAAGTCCTGCATCTGCTCCAGTCTCAGCAAAGCCTGGCTTGGGAACATCCGGAAACACTTGCCTATTGGCAGCAGCGGACGGGCAATGAGATCGCCAATCAACTCTATCAGGAGGGGGATTTCATGCGTGCCCTTGACATCTATCAGAGCCTGCTTCTGCTCAACCCAGCCCCTGCCTGGCAATGGCCGGTTCGTTATCAAATCGGCCTGATCTACGAGCGGCTCGAACAACCCGCCAAGGCGGCTGAGTCCTACACCGCGATCTTCGCCAAAGAAAAGGAACTTGGAACCAACCAGCCGCCCAGCCTCAAAGCCCTGATCGATATGGCACGATGGCGCCAGGGCTTCCTCCGCTGGCAGATCAAATCGGAGATGGCTCAGCTTGATCTCAAAACCTCCCGACTTCCGGAGGTGGCTCCAGTGCCCCCGAATGTCAAAACCAACACTCCCTAACGATGAACCTGCCGCCTGCCCCGCTGGATCCCTCTTTCCAGACCAACGAACTCCAGGCTCATCTGACCCTGTGCGAAGAGGTGCTTCGCCTGGTGACGTGCGAGGGTGAGGCCCTGCGTGAGGCGGGTCCTTTTGACAGTCAGGACTTTGCCCGGCAAAGGAATGCCTTGCTTCCCCGTCTGATTCAGTCTAATGCTTCACTCCAGCGTGTTCGTGAGGCGTGGCAGCGGCTTGACCCATCCACTCGCGCCCGGCATACTGAGGTGGATGTCTTGTTGCGTCGCAATCAGGACTTGATCATGAAAATCATTGTCATTGACCGTGAGAACGAACAGTTGTTGCTGCGGCGGGGCCTGCTTCCGCCCAACCGCCTTCCCTCGTCCGTTGGTCGGCGACCGCGCCTCGCGGTTGAGCATTACCTCAAGAACATCCCCGGCTGACCAACTGCTATGCCCATAGAGCGCATCCTCATCCTGGAGGACGATTTGATCGTTCGGAAAAACCTGGAGCAACAGCTCCGGCAGCGTCGCTACGAGGTTGTTGCGGTCTCCACGCTTGCGGCAGCGCAGAAGCAATTGTCACAGGACACCTTTGATCTGATGTTTGTGGATGTGCGCCTGCCCGATGGCGAGGGCCCTGACCTGCTCCAAACGGTGCAGCTTCGGCCGCAGCGCCCGCTGGTCGTTTTCATCACCGGATTCGGTTCGGTGGAATCAGCGGTCAATTGCATGAGGAACGGCGCGTTTGACTATCTGATAAAACCTTTTTCAGCGGATCAAATCGAGATCACGCTTCAAAAGGCCGAGGTGTTTACCCAACTGCTCAAGGTCAACCGCCTGTTGAACCAGGAGGACGAGCAGTTGGGTTGCGAACTGATGGGTCAGAGCGCCATCATGGAAAACTTGCGCATGCTCATCCGCCGGGTGGGCCGCACTGATGCCACCGTGCTCATCCAGGGCGAAAGCGGCTCCGGCAAGGAAGTGGTGGCCCGCATGCTCTACAAGGAAAGTCCGCGCGCGGGAGCCCCCTTCATCAAGCTCAACTGCGCGGCCGTTTCCGAAACCCTGATTGAGAGCGAGTTCTTCGGCCACGAAAAGGGTGCCTTCACGGGCGCCCTGAGCAAACGTGAAGGTCGCTTTGAGCTGGCCCACGGCGGCACCCTCCTGCTGGATGAGATCAGTGAGGTTTCGCCCTCCATGCAAGCCAAGCTCCTGCGCGTGCTCCAGGAGCGCGAATTCGAGCGTGTCGGCGGCACGCGCACGCTCAAGGTCAACGTGCGTGTCATTGCCACCACCAACCGCCAGTTGGAGCAGAGTGTGGAGCGCAAGGAGTTCCGCCAGGATCTCTTTTTTCGGCTCAACGTGGTGCCCATCCACGTGCCGCCCCTGCGTGAGCGCCGGGTCGATGTGCCCTATCTCGCAACTCATTTTCTGCAGCGTTGCGCCCGCAAGCATGGCAGCAATGTCAAGGGCTTGAGCGAGGATTGTCTCTCCGCCCTGCAGCGGCACGATTGGCCGGGCAACGTGCGTGAACTGCAGAACGTCATTGAGCGAGCGGTCATTCTTTGTGAAGATTCGGTGATGTTGGAGACGGAGCATTGCTATCTTTCGGCCCCGTCCCGCCCGGCGGCCCCCGCCCCATCCTCCTCGCTGCCCATCGACAACCCGGTTGCCGCCAGCACTGTGCCGGGCGATGCTTGCACCACCCTCCACGAACTGGAAAAGCGCCATATTATTGCCACCTTGAAACAGTGCCAGAACAACCGCACTCAGGCCGCCAAGGTGCTGGACATCAGCGTGCGTACGCTTCGCAACAAACTCCAGGAATACGGCGCTTCAGCGGCCCTGCCGGATGAGGCGGAACAGGAATCTCTCCCTCCGGAGCAGACCGCCAATGCGGTTTGAAATTCTCGGTGGATCATCCTGTGCGAATCTTACGAATAAGACTGCCAGTTTGAGCTGCCCGCGCTGGCGTAGGTGCGTTGGATGCCTCGCAAGCGGGTTCCGGTTTGCTTCAGGGAATTCAACCGGGACTGGAGATGCTTTCGGCGTTCGCACAGCAGTTCGTGATTCTGGGATTCCCGCTGGATGAGGTTGCTGACAATCGGGCGGAACTCTCGCTCGTATTTGGCGCACGCCGCTTCTGTCTCCCCTTGCTCCGATAGCCACTGATCGGCGGTCTGCATGATTTGGTTCTGGAGTTCCCGCTTGAGCCGTTGCTGCTGCTCGACTCTGGACCACTCTTCATTGCCAATCGCCGTGCCTTCAATGTCGGTGAGGCGGCGCCACTCGGCGTAGAGATCACACAGCCGGTGATGGATGTCCGTTTTCATGGGTTAGCCGCAGGCAAAAAGGCTTTCAGTCTCGGTTTCGCGGGCCGATTCAGTCGTCCGCTGGTGGAGCATCTCCTGCCAGGCATCGCGCAGGATGGTGAGGCGCCGGATCGTGTCACGGATGCCCTCGGGTGATTTACGGAGGTTGCTCTCCATGAGCCGGTCGTCCATGTAAACATAGAGGCGCCGCAGCGTGTAGGCTAGCTGGCCACCCTGCTGCATGTTCAGGGTGCTGTTCAACTCGCCGATGATGGCTTGGGCGCGGATGACGTTGTTGCTGATGGTCTGGTTGAACTCGATGGGATCCTCCATTCCGAAGCCCCCGAGGGATTTTTCCAGAAAACGGAGGGCACCATCGTAAAGCATCAAAACAAGCTGGCCAGGTGAGGCGGTTTGCGCGCTGATCTGGCGGTAGGAGTTCCAGAGTTGGTGGCGGTTCATAGGGGTAAAAAAAATGGTGGGGGTTAGGAGTCAGCGGGCGGGTTGCTTGCCGTCGGCTGGGAGGTGCTGAAATCGAGGGCGAGCAGACGTGCCAGACTCTGCAGGGTCTGGTCGGGCGGGTAGTGGGGAGACTCGATCAGGGCCTTGCCCCGGGCCACGGCTTCGGGACGGACATCCGGGGTGGCGTTGAGGGCGCGCTGCAGGCCTTCCGTGCTGGAGAACTCGCCGGCGTCGGTCGCGGCCTGGGTGGCGGGAGGTGTCGGGCGCCGCTCAAGCGGGGATATTGGTCTGAATCTGCTGCTAGGGTTGATTTCCATATTTTTCCTGGGTTGCGTCAGGCAACCGTCTCTTAACTGTACCGGACAGTTTTCATATCGGCAAAACTCCTCTGGACCTTAGCTGGAAGTTAACGATCTGGCAAAGTGGCCAAAATGGCGGCGGCACTGTATTGGCCGAAGCGGCGGGGAGAGGCCAGCACTGCGGCGCTGTCCAATTCGGCTGAAGGTTGGTTCATCTGCTTGCCAAAATAGATTTGGGCGGCTTTGATGACCTCCAGGGAACCGGCATCAAAAACCTCATCCGCCGACCAGTACGTTATCTGTTCCTTGCAGTCCATCAGACGCAATCGCCAGCCCACCGCCAGTGGCGGATACGGGCGAT